>MGTO01000094.1 GCA_001799485.1 Desulfuromonadales bacterium GWC2_61_20
GTAAAATCTCCGCCTAAAAATAGGCCGCCCTCAAAGGCGGCCGTTTTTTATTCTCGCTATACAACTTAATGCATAATTAAATTAAGCGGTTACGCAGAAAAAGTTTGCTACTGCGGGCCGCCTGTCATTATAATCCGCCGTTCCCTGTCGGTCTGGTATGACCGCGCTGTAGGTGCGGTTCCGCGCAAATAATGAAGCAAGGAGGCACGACCATGGCAGTCAAGTTTGTCTATTTCTTCGGTGACGGCAAGGCAGAAGGCAAGGGGGACATGAAGAACCTCCTCGGCGGCAAGGGGGCCAATCTGGCGGAGATGACCGCCATCGGCCTGCCGGTCCCGGCGGGGTTCACCCTGAGCACCGAGGTCTGCACCGAGTTTTATAAAAACAACCGCAACTACCCGGCGACCCTGCGCGTCGAGGTCGCCGAGCATCTCGGCCGGGTCGAGGCCCTCATGGGCAAACGCTTCGGCGATGCGCAGAACCCGCTGCTGGTCTCGGTCCGCTCCGGCGCCCGGGCGTCGATGCCGGGGATGATGGATACCATCCTCAACCTCGGGCTCAACGACCTGACGGTGCAGGGAGTCATCGCCCAGAGCGGCAACCCCCGTTTCGCCTACGACTCCTACCGCCGCTTCGTGCAGATGTATGCCGACGTCGTCATGGGGCTCGACAAGGATGTCCTTGAACACCTCCTCGAGCAGATGAAGGAGCAGCGCGGGGTCAAGGAGGACACCGCATTGAGCGCCGACGACCTCAAGGAATTGGTGACGGTGTTCAAGGCCAAGGTCAAGGAGGAGCTCGGCAAGGTCTTCCCCGACGATCCCCAGGAGCAGCTGTGGGGGGCCATCGGCGCTGTCTTCGGTTCATGGATGAACCCGCGCGCCATCACCTATCGCCGTCTCAACAACATCCCGGCCGATTGGGGGACGGCGGTCAACGTCCAGTCCATGGTCTTCGGCAACATGGGGACCGACTGCGCCACCGGCGTCGCTTTCACCCGCGACCCGGCGACGGGGGAAGACTACTTCTACGGCGAATACCTGGTCAACGCCCAGGGCGAGGATGTCGTCGCCGGCATCCGTACCCCGCAGCCGATCAACAAGGCCAAGCACAAGCCCGGCGATCTGCCGGCGATGGAGGATGTCCTCCCTGCCTGTTATCAGCAGCTGGTGAAAATCCGCCAGATCCTCGAGACCCACTACAAGGATATGCAGGATATCGAGTTCACCATCGAAAAAGACAAGCTCTACATGCTGCAGACCCGCAACGGCAAGCGCACCGCCGGGGCGGCGGTGAAGATCGCCGTCGACATGGTCAAGGAGGGGCTGATCAGCGAAAAAGAGGCGGTCCTGCGCGTGGCGCCGGACCAGCTCGACCAGCTCCTGCACCCCTCCCTCGATCCCAAGGCCAAACGCGAGGTCATTGCCAAGGGGCTGCCGGCTTCCCCCGGTGCCGTCTCCGGCGAAGTCATCTTTTCCGCCGATGAAGCCGAGGCCGAGGCCAAGCTCAACCGCAAGGTCATTCTGGTGCGGGTCGAAACCTCCCCCGAGGACATCCACGGCATGCACGCCGCCCAGGGGATCCTCACCGCCCGCGGCGGCATGACCAGCCACGCCGCGGTCGTCGCCCGCGGCATGGGCAAGTGCTGCGTCGCCGGCTGCGGCGACATCAAGGTCGACTACAAGGCGCAGGAGTTCACCGCGCGCGGCGGGGTGGTGATCAAGAAGGGGGAGATCATCACCCTCGACGGCACCACCGGCGAAGTCATGAAGGGGGCGGTGCCGACGGTGCAGCCCGAATTGACCGGCGACTTCGGTATCCTCATGGCCTGGGTCGACAAGTTCCGTCGTCTCAAGGTGCGCACCAACGCCGATACCCCGCACGACGCCAAGGTCGCCCGCAGCTTCGGCGCCGAAGGGATCGGTCTCTGCCGCACCGAGCACATGTTCTTCGAGGCCGAACGCATCATGGCGGTGCGCGAGATGATCCTGGCCGAGGATACCGCCGGGCGCAAGCGCGCCCTGGCCAAAATCCTGCCGATGCAAAAAGGGGATTTTCTCGGTATCTTCCGCGAGATGAAAGGGTTGCCGGTGACGATTCGTCTCCTCGATCCGCCCCTGCACGAGTTCCTCCCCCACACCGACAAGGAGATCGACGACCTCGCCGCCAGCATGAAGGTTTCCGTCGGCACCCTCAAACACAAGGTCGAATTCCTCCATGAATTCAACCCCATGCTCGGCCACCGCGGCTGCCGACTCGGCATCACCTTCCCCGAGATCTACGACATGCAGGTCCAGGCGATCATGGAAGCGGCCTGCGAACTGGTCAAGAACGAGGGCTACTCCATCGTCCCGGAGATCATGATTCCCCTGGTCGCCCACGTCAAGGAGCTGGCCGTGCTGCGGCAGAATGCCATCCGCATCTGCGACGAGACCATCGCCCGCTACGGGGTCAAGATCGAGTACCTCATCGGCACCATGATCGAGCTGCCGCGCGCCGCCCTCACCGCCGACGAGATCGCCACCGAGGCCGAATTCTTCTCCTTCGGTACCAACGACCTGACCCAGACGACTTTCGGCCTCTCCCGCGACGACGCCGGCAAGTTCCTCCCCTTCTATGTCGAGAAAGAACTCTTCCCCAGCGATCCCTTCGTCGCCCTCGACCAGGCCGGGGTCGGCCTGCTGGTCAAGATGGGCTGCGAGAAAGGGCGGGCAACCCGCCCCAACATCAAGCTCGGCATCTGCGGCGAACATGGCGGCGAGCCTTCGAGTGTCATCTTCTGCCACAAGATCGGCCTCGATTACGTCTCCTGTTCCCCCTACCGGGTGCCCATCGCCCGCCTCGCCGCCGCCCATGGCGCCCTTCTTGGCGAGAAAAAATAACTCTCCGCTCCATAACCATAGACAAGAAAAGCCCCCGGAAGCAGTGCTTCCGGGGGCTTTGTCGTTGTCAGGGGGGGACGGGTGCGGTTACTGGCGGGTGTAGATGATGCGCATGGTGCCGCCGTCACAGCTGCCGACGACCTTGGCCTCCTTGACCTCCTCCGGTTTGACGATGGTCAGGGTGTAATTCTGCACCCCTTTGGCGTCGAGTTTGGCGGCGATCTCGCTCTTGAGTTCTTCGCACGGTTTGCGGACTTCGGCGGCAAAGGCAGTGCCGGCGCCGAGGAACAGAGCGAAAGCCAGGACGACAGAAAATTTTTGCATTGGATTCTCCTTTTTGCGGCGAGAGGGAAGGAACTGCGCCATTGTTACGCAAAAGAGGCTCCGGCGCAACCGGATGACAAAAGTTTTTTCTCGGGAGAGCACTCAGGGTTGGTCATGCTGCAGCGGCTGGCAGATGCTGTCGTAAAGGGAAACCCCCTCCGGCTGGCTGAAGAGGGCGGGGATCTCGGCGGCCGGGAGGGCGCGGTTGAAGAGATAACCCTGCACCTCGTCGCAGCGGTTGTCGCGGAGGAAATCGAGTTGGGCATTGGTCTCGACCCCTTCGGCGGTGACATGGAGGCCGAGGGTGTGAGCGATACTGATAATAACCTCGACGATGGAGGCGTCATCGGCCCGCCGGCTCATATCCTGAATGAAGTGACGGTCGATCTTGAGGCGGTCAAGGGGGAAGTTCTTGAGATAGTTGAGGGAGGAGTAGCCGGTGCCGAAATCATCGAGGGCAATGTGGATACCGAGGTTCTTCAGCTGGCTCAATTTGGCGGCGGTAGCGTCGGGATTGGCCATAAGTACCGTCTCGGTCAGTTCGAGTTCGAGGCAGGCGGCGGGAAAGCCGGTCTCGTGCAGGATCGTCTCGACGGTGGCGAGAAGACTGTCCTGGTTGAGCTGACGGCCGGAGAGGTTGACCGCTATGCGGAAGGGGGGGAGGCCGGCGGCGAGCCAGCTGCTCCCCTGGGTGCAGGCCGTGCGCAAGACCCATTCGCCGATGGGGAGGATCAGGCCGTTTTCCTCGGCCATGGGGATAAAACGGTCGGGGGGGATTTGGCCGAACTCGTGGTTGTGCCAGCGCAGCAGGGCCTCGAACCCGGCGATATGGCGTGTTTCCAGATCGATGAAGGGTTGGAAGTGCAGGGTAAATTCGCTGCGCTCGAGGGCGTGGCGCAGGGAAGTGCCGAGACGCAGGCGTTCCAGGGCACCGGAGGTCATCTCGCGGGTAAAGAAGCGATAGGAGTTGCGACCGTGCTGTTTGGCGTGATACATGGCGATGTCGGCGCTCTTGAGGAGGCTGGCGGCATCGAGCCCATCATCGGGATAGAGGGCGATGCCGATGCTGGCGGTGCTGAACAGGCTGTGGCCGGCAATCTGGAACGCTTGGGAGAAGGCCTCGAGGATATCGCGGCTGCAGGCGAGAATGGTCTCGCGGTCGGTGGCGGCCGCGACGATGACAAACTCGTCGCCGCCGAGGCGACCGGCCGAGAGGCCCGGGCGCAGGAGTCTTTGCAGGCGGGCGGCGGCCTCCCTGATCAGGGTGTCCCCGGCGGAGTGGCCGAGGGAATCGTTAACGTAGGCAAAGTGGTCGAGATCGATGAGCATGACCGCCAGGGGGAGCTGGTGCTGCGTCGGCTGGGACAACTGCTCCTGAATCAGGGTGCGGATGTGGCTGCGATTGGGAAGGCCGGTCAATTGATCGAAATGCTGCAGATGCTCGACCCGCTTTTCGGCATGGAGGTGAGACGAGAGGTCATAGAGCAGGTGCATGGTGCCGACGATTTCGCCGTTGTCATCGGTCATCGGTGAAGTGATGATTTCGAGGAGGTCGCCGCCGGCGCCTTCCGACAGTTCCCCGCGTAGCCCCCGACCGGACGCGAGGACCCGCTTGGCCGGGCAGTTTTCCGGATGACAGCTGTCACGGTGCAGACCTCCGCAGCATTGCCGGCCGACTTCGCTGCCGGGAGCGATGCCGAGTTGACGGGCGGCGGCGCGGTTGTATTGGAGGAAGCGATTATCCTTGTCGAGAATGACGATCCCTTCGTTGACGGCGTCGAAGGTGCGGGTCCAGTCGGCGACCGACTGGCGCTGTTTGCGCACGGCCTGATCGAGTTCGGCATAGAGGGTGCGAAAGCTGGCGGCGAGGTTGCCGATCTCGTCACCGCCGGGAATCATGTCGAGGCGGGCGAGGGGGGGGCCGGTACTTTGCGCCGCGGGCCCGCCGCTACGAATTCCCGCTAGGAGTTCGGCCAGCGTTTCCTGGAAGCGCCGCAGGCTGCGCGAAGTGCGACGCAGGGCAAGAACCCCGACGAGAATGGCGAGAACAAGGGCAATCAGGGCCGAATAGAGCATGCGGGCGCGGGCCACGGCAACCGGAGCGAAGGCTTCTGCCGTCGGCAGCTGGGCGGCGACGACCCAATCGGTGCCGGGGATGTTGCTGAAGGAGGCGAGCATCGGCACGCCGTAGGAATTGACCGTTTCGCCAACCCCCTCGAAGCCGGCAATGGCGGCGTCGAGAAGTTTATTGACACCGAGGGCGGGGACATCTGTGAGAACCCGGGCGTGATCGGGATGGATCAGCAGGGTGCGCTGGCGATTGAAGATGTAGAGATAACCGCCCTGGCCAAGACGCTGATGGCTCAGACCCCCGAGGGCGGCCGGAGAGGTGAGCTTGGCCGAACAGGCGAGAAGCCCGAGGGGGCGACCGTCGGCGTTGGCCAGGTAGCTGGTGAAGGTCAGAACCGGTTCCATGCTGCGCGAGGAGATGTAGGGACGACCGACGACACCGTTTTTATTGGCCATGGTTTGCCGGAAATAGTCGCGATGAGCGAAGGATTGTCCGCGGACGCCCTGGCCCGGCGGGTAATCGACCAGCATCGTCCCGTTGGGGTCGAGGATCCAGGCGCCATTCTCGAATTCGGGGTAGAGGGCGAGGAGGGTTCGCAACCGTTGCTCGAGGAGAGCCGTGTCGCGTCGTGCAATGGCGGCGGTCGGGAGGGAATAAGCCAGGGCGTGGGTGTCGCGGAGGTTGTCGTTCAGGTAGATGTTGGTCTTTTCGGCGGCACTGGTGGAGGCGAGCCGGGCCGAGGCAAAAATCGACTGGCGCAGGGAGTCTTCGAGAAAATCGAGAAAGAGCATGCCGCTGACGACCAGGGCAAGGACAACAGATACCGCAAGGAGCAGAGCGATTCTGGAGCTTAGCTTCATCGGACCTGCTTTCAACAGATGCATGCTATCGCCCCCCCGATGCGCTTCTCGTGCAGCCGAAGGAGCGCAGGGCACAAGTATGAATTAATGACGGTCGGGAATATAACACTGTTCGGCAGAGTAGACAACAGGGCGGGATGGTGTTCCGTGAAATATCTGAATCTGGTTATCCACTCCGCTCCAGCTGTGACATATTCTGTCGCTGAGGCGGGTTAAGCTGGTCTCCATGCAA
>MGTO01000095.1 GCA_001799485.1 Desulfuromonadales bacterium GWC2_61_20
GAATCGCGCAAGATCACCGAATTTGCCAGCAGTATCCGGGTGCGCTCGGACAAACTCGATTCGCTGGTCAACCTCATCGGCGAGCTCGTCACCGTCCAGGCCCGCCTCAGCCAGATCGCCACCGAACAGCAGGGGGCCGACCTCCTCAATGTCTCCGAGGTCGTCGAGCGCCTGACCTGGGAGCTGCGCGACCAGGTCCTGACCATCCGCATGCTCCCCATCGGCACCACTTTCAACAAACTGCGGCGGCTGGTCCACGATCTGTCGCAGGAGCTCGACAAAAACATCCAGCTCGTCACCGAAGGGGCCGAGACCGAACTCGACAAGACCGTCATCGAGCGTCTCAACGACCCTCTCGTCCACCTCATCCGCAACTGCATCGACCATGGCATCGAGGCGCCGGAGGTGCGGGCGCAAAAAGGCAAGCCGCGCAACGGCGCGGTCTTTCTCTCCGCCGTGCACGAGGGCGCCAATGTCGTCCTGCGGGTGCGCGACGACGGCGCCGGCATCAATCGCGAAGCCGTGCGGCGCCGGGCCGAACAGCAGGGGCTCCTCACCCCCGGCGCCGAGGTCGGCGATCGCGACCTCTTCGCCTGCATCCTCGCCCCCGGTTTCTCGACGGCGACGACGGTCACCGAAGTCTCCGGCCGCGGCGTCGGCATGGATGTCGTGCGCCAGGCGGTGGAGGCGTTGCGCGGGGTCCTCGATATCGCCAGTACGCCGGGGCAGGGGACGACCTTCACCATCAAGCTCCCCCTGACCCTGGCCATCATCGACGGCCTTCTCGTCCAGCTCGCCGGCGATCACTACGTTCTCCCCCTGGCGGCGGTGGAAGAGTGCATCGAACTGCGCCGCGACGACGCCGTCAGCCACGGCCGCAATATCGTCATTATCCGCGGCGAAATCGTCCCCTTTATCCGCCTGCGCGATTTCTTCGCCATCGCGACGGCTGCTCCCGAGATCGAGCAGATCGTCATCGTCAATGTCGAGGGGGCGCGGGTCGGCTTCGCCCTCGACGCGGTCATCGGCCAGCACCAGACGGTGATCAAGTCCCTCGGCAAGGTCTACCAGGAGGTCCAGGGGATCTCCGGCGCCACCATCCTCGGCAACGGTTCCGTCGCCCTCATCCTCGACCTGCCCCAGCTCGCCCGGGCGCAGCAGGTGCTGGAAGCGGCCGCCGTCGCCTGAAAAGATTCAGCCTGTGGCTGTTGATCATATCCATATTGGTTTACTCTCTTAGAGGAGGATTGAAATGAAGATTTTTGCCAAGTTGGTTGGAGCGTTTGGAATCGTCGCCTTGATCTGTGCCATCGTCGGTATCGTCGGCTGGTACGGCATCAACCGAACCGAAGAAGGACTGGTCGATATCACCGAGAATCACATGACCGCCGCCGAGGGGATCGGCCGCATGATGGAGGGGCTGAATGCGGTCAAGTCGGCGGAGCGGACCATCGTCAACCCCGACATCGGCCAGGAAGAACGGCTCAAGGAGACCGGCAAGCTCAAAGAGCGCTGGGATAACTTCGAGGAGGGAGTGGCGATCTACGACAAGGTCGTCAAGGAAGCCGATGAGGAAAAGCTCTGGCAGCAGGCCAAGGGGGAGATTGCCGCCTGGAAGAGCGCTCACGAGAGCTTCATGGGTGAGATCAGGATGATTGCGCGCGGCGATTTCACCGTTGCCTCCAACTCGGCTCAGGGACAGGCCGATTATGCCCATCTCGGCGCCGCCAAGGAAATCGCCCTCGGCGATTTGCGCAAGGCCTTCTACGCCGTCGATGGGGATCTCGACACCATCCAGGGTCTGTCGATGAAATACGGCCATGAGCAGGCGGATAACGTCCAGGCCTCGGCGGCCCGGCTGAAAGTCGTCGCGGCGGTCAGCGTCCTTCTCGCCATCGTCGCCGCCATGGCTTTCGGCTTTCTCATCGCCCGCAGCATCGCGCTGCCGATGAACCAGGGGGTAGCGTTAGCCGAGGAGATCGCCCGGGGCGATTTTTCCCTGCGCCTCAACAGCGATCGCAAGGACGAGATCGGCCAGCTCGCCACTGCCCTCGACGGCATGGCGGCGAGTCTGAAGAAGCAGGCCGACATCGCCGAAGAGATCAGCAAGGGGAACCTCACCGTCGAAGTCCAGCTCGCCTCGGACAAGGATCAGCTCGGCAAGGCCTTGAAGCAGATGACCGATGTCCTTAACGACGTCATCCGTCAGGTCATGGTCGCCGGCGACAACGTCTCCTCGGGGAGCCAGGCCCTTTCCGCCGCCAGCCAGGAGATGAGCCAGGGCGCGACGGAACAGGCGGCGAGCGCCGAGGAAGCGTCGAGCTCCATCGAGGAGATGACTGCCAATATCCGCCAGAATGCCGACAATGCCCTGCAGACCGAGAAGATCGCCGTGCAATCGGCCAAGGACGCCCGCACCGGTGGCGAGGCGGTGGTGCAGACGGTGGCGGCGATGAAGGAGATTGCCGGCAAGATCGTCATCATCGAGGAGATCGCCCGCCAGACCAATCTCCTTGCCCTCAATGCCGCCATCGAAGCGGCCCGCGCCGGCGAGCATGGTCGCGGCTTCGCCGTCGTCGCCGCCGAGGTGCGCAAGCTGGCCGAGCGCAGCCAGACCGCGGCGGCCGAGATCAACAAGCTCTCGGTCAGCAGCGTCGACGTCGCCGAAAAGGCCGGCAACATGCTGACCAGCATGCTTCCCAGCATCCAGAAGACCGCCGAACTGGTGCAGGAGATCGCCGCCGCCAGTCGCGAGCAGGACGCCGGAGCCGAGCAGATCAGCGCCGCCATCCAGCAGCTCGACAAGGTCATTCAGCAGAACGCTTCGGCGACCGAGGAGATGGCGAGCACCGCCGAGGAGCTCTCCGGCCAGAGCGAGCAGATGCAGGAGATGGTCGCCTTCTTCAAGGTCAAGGGGGCGGACGGCAGCGGCCTGCGCCTGGGGAGTCGCGACGCCGGCCATCGGCAGATGAAGAAACCGCCCATCGCCCACATCGTCAAGGGGAGCCAGCCCCGCCTTCCCGGTGCAGAACCGCACGCCAGCCGCGGTGGCAAGGACGTGATGGACGACGAATTCGAGCGCTTCTAGGCAATCACGAGTCGATGTGAGAGATTCAAGACCAACAAGCTCAATTTACCAGGAGTGATCTCTATGGCCATGCAGGCAACAGCCGTGAACCACCAGCAGTTTCTCACCTTCCAACTGGCGGCGGAGAGCTTTGCCGTCGATGTCGTCCAGGTGCGCGAGATTCTCGATGTCGTCGCCATCACCCGGGTGCCGCAGATGCCCGACTACATGCTCGGGGTCATCAACCTGCGCGGCAGCGTCGTCCCGGTCATCGATCTGCGCCTCAAGTTCGGCCTGCCGGCGGCGGAGCGGACGCGGGACAACTGCGTCATCGTTCTCGAAGTCGATCTCGGCGGCGAAGTCACCGTCGTCGGCGCCATGGCCGACGCCGTGCAGGAGGTGCTGGAACTCCCCGCCGACGCCATCGAGCCGCCACCCCGTCTGGGGATGAAGCTGAAAAGCGAATTCATCCGCGGCATGGGCAAGCGCGACGAACAGTTCATCATCATCCTCGACATCAACCGCATCTTCTCCAGCGACGAACTCGCCGCTCTCTCTGCGAGCGAAGTCACGGCTTGACCATCAGGGTCCGGTTCCCCCGGCAAGGGGGAACCGGACCGCTGCCGGGAGTAGGGGCGGCTCTTGTGGCCGCCCGCCGTGATGCTGCCCGCCCGGACCGAGGGCACCCACGAGGGGTGCCCCTACAAAATTTATCAGGGAATGATGCCCCTTCATGATCTCTGCCCGCCCGCCCCAGGTAGTCGATTTCAGCATCTTCACCAACGGGCTCTCCGATGGCGATTTCCATCGTCTCGGCCGGCTGGTCTACGACTATTGCGGCATCAAGCTGCCGCCGCACAAGAAGAGCATGCTCGAAGCGAGGCTGCGCCGGCGCCTGCGCAGTCTCGGCATCAAAAGCTTCGAAGAGTACTGTGCCTATCTCTTCAGTCACGACGGCATGCAGGCAGAACTCGTCAGCCTCATCGATGTGGTGACGACGAACAAGACCGATTTTTTTCGCGAACCGGCCCATTTCGACTTTCTTACCCTGCGGGCCCTGCCGCAGTTGCTGAACACGTTCGGTAGCGGTGTCGAGCGGCCGCTGCAGGTCTGGAGTGCCGGCTGCTCGTCGGGGGAAGAGCCTTACACTCTGGCCATGGTCTTGAGCGAATTCGCCCGCAACGAAGCCAATTTTCGTTTTTCCATTCTTGCCACCGATATCTCGACCAAGGTCCTGGAGCAGGCCCGGCTCGGCATCTACGCCGCCGAGAAGGTGGTGCCGGTGCCGGAGGCGCTGAAAAAGCGCTATCTCCTCAAAAGCCGCGATACCGACAAGCCCAAGGTACGAGTCGCTCCCGAAGTGCGCTCTCTGGTCAGTTTTAAGCGCCTCAATTTCATGGACGAGCGTTTCGAGGCCCCGCCCGCCGTCGATATCATCTTCTGCCGCAATGTCATCATCTATTTCGATCGTCCGACGCAGCAGAGCCTTCTCGAACGACTTTGCAGCCACCTCGATGCGGGGCGCTTCATCTTCATGGGCCATTCCGAAACGTTGCATGGCATGAACCTGCCTCTGGTGCAAGTTTCACCCTCGGTTTACCGCAAAAAGTAAGTGCGCTCGCAATGAATGCATCGTAGCCATCAAGGGGAAGATTCATGTCGGTTGTCGACTCTGCCCTGCCGTTGCTCAGACGCCACCTGCTTTTGCTGGTCATGGTCTGGACCGCCGCCTGTGCTGCCGCCCTGCTCTACTTTATCCACGAAGAGAGCGAACGACTGCAGCAGGTTGTCCTCGGCCAGGCGCGGGCGGTCTTCGATCGCGATCTCCTTTTTCGCCGCTGGAGCGCCGGGCATCAGGGGGTCTATGTCCCGGTCAGCGCGGCCACCCAGCCCGATCCCTACCTCGCGCGCCTCCCCGAACGTGATGTCATCACCCCTTCCGGGCGAGTTCTCACCCTCCTCAGCCCCGACGCCATCGAGCGACAACTGCTGGCCACCGGCGCCTCGCGGGATTTCAAAGTGCGCGTCGTCAGCCCCGATCCGATCCGGTCTGAAAACCTCCCCGACGCCTGGGAGGGTCAGGGGTTGGCCGCCCTGGCCCGGGGCCAGGAAGAAGTCTCGACCTATTTTGCCGACAAGGGCCAGACGCATTTTCGCTTGCTGCGGCCGCTGACGGTGGAAGATTCCTGTCTCGGTTGTCATGGGGTACACAATTACCAGGTCGGCCAGATTCGCGGCGCCCTCTCCCTCTCCCTCCCCGTCAATGCATTGCTGGCGGCCAATCGCCGCCATCTGGCCAGTGACGCCGTCGGCTATGTCGTCCTCTGGGGGCTCGGGCTGGGCGGTCTCATCCTCGGCCATCGCCGCCTGCGCCGCCAGCTCGATCGGGAGCGGTCCAAGAGCGAGGAGCTGTCGCGCGTCGAGGGGGATTTGCGGCATCTGACCTTTCATGACCCCTTGACCGGGCTCCCCAACCGTCTCCTCTTCGATGATCGCCTCAATCAGGCCATGATCCACGCCACCCGGGTCGGCGAGAAGCTCGCCGTCGGGGTGCTCGGCATCGACAACTTCAAAAAACTGAAGAATACCTTCGGCGTCCATTGCGGCGAGGAACTCCTCAAGCGGGTGGTGCAGCGGCTGGTGGCGACATTGCGCGCCGACGACACCCTGGCGACCCTGGCCGAGGGACGCTTCCTTCTCCTCCTGCTCAAGCAGGGCGACAGCGACGATCTGACGCGGGTGGTGCAGAAAGTGCGAGAAGCCCTGCGGGAACCGATTCTCTGCGTCGGCGAAGAGTTCTTTGTCACGGCGACCCTCGGTGTCGCCCTCTTTCCCGACGACGCGGTCGATCCGCGCGGTCTCATCAGTTGCGCCGACGCCGCCTTTTCCGGGGCCAAGGTGCTTGGTCGCAACAGCTATGCCCGCTTTGCCGCCGACTTCAGCCGCCGCGCCCTGGAAACGATGACCATGGAAAACCGTTTGCGCCGGGCGTTGGAGCGCGGTGAGCTCGAACTTCACTATCAGCCTCAGGTCGATGGGCGCAACGGCCGGGTGACCGGGGCCGAGGCCCTGCTGCGCTGGCGCCATCCCGAGTTGGGACTCATTGCTCCAGCTGAATTCATCCCCCTGGCCGAGGAGTCGGGGCTGATCTTCACGGTCGGCGCCTGGGCCCTGCATGCCGCCTGCAAAGACGGCGCCGGCTGGTACCGCCAACAAAACAGCTCTTTCGTCATGGCGGTCAATCTCTCGGCCCGACAGTTCCAGCAACCAGACCTCCTCGACATCATCGACTCCGCCCTCGCTCTCAGCGGTCTTCCTCCCGCCGCGCTGGTACTGGAAATCACCGAGGGAACTATTGTCGAGGATGTCCCTCGCGCCATCGAGACACTGGTCGAACTCAAGCAGCGCGGTGTCCGCGTTGCCATCGACGATTTCGGCACCGGCTATTCGTCCCTCAATTACCTGAAGAACTTTCCGGTCGATCAGGTCAAGATCGACAAATCATTCGTCGACGACATCCACAAGCACGGCAACAATAACGTCATCATCGCCTCCATCGTTTCCATGGCACACAAGCTGAACCTGGAGCTGGTGGCTGAAGGGGTCGAGACCGAAGCCCAGCGCGATTTTCTCCTCGCCCATGGTTGTACGAAAATGCAGGGGTTCTACTACAGCCGGCCGGTGGAACCGGAGCGCTTCGGCGAGTTGATCAATGCCCTGGCGACGGGGGATGCCGAACTGATGCGCTGGTGGTGCGAGCCCGGTCGGCCGATGTTGCCGGAATGAGGTGCCCGGAGGCAAAGACGATGTGGCCGATTTTGCCCCGACATGCTGGCGACCATGCACTGCGATGGCCGGCGCCGACGATTCTCTGCCTGGCATTGCTGTCGGTTGTTCTCCTGGCCGGCTGTGGGAAAAAGGAACCCTTACGTCTCGGGTACACCGGACCTCTTTCCGGTAAGGGCGTCGGGCTCGGAATCGGCGGTCGTGACGGGGCACTGTTGGCGGTGGAAGAGGTCAACCGCACGGGCGGGATTGGCGGCCGCCGGGTGGAACTGCTGGTCGAGGATGACGGTCAGAAGCGTGATCAGGCGGTCACCGCGGCACGTTTGCTGATGGATCGTGAAGTCGTCGCCATCATCGGCAACATGACCAGCGCCATGTCCGTGGCGACGGCACCCTTGGCGACGGAACGGCAGACCTTGATGTTCAGCCCGACATCCAGCACCGAGGAACTGACCCGGCAGGATGATTATTTCTTTCGTCTCCATGCACCCATCGGCGATTATGCCAGGCGCCTCGCCGACTTTCTCTATCATGAGCGCGGTGTCCGCGCCGTCGCGGTGATCATCGATCGCGGTAACGACGCCTATACCGGAAGTTTTCTCGCCAGCTTCCAAACACAGTTCACTGCCGCCGGCGGAACGGTGACGACGACGGTCGATTTCGTTTCGGCGGCGGCCCCGCAATTTCATGACCTGACCCGCAAGGCCCTGCGCTCCCGGCCCCAGGGGCTGCTCCTGTTGGCCAATGCCCCCGACTCGGCCATGTTCGCACAACAGGTCGGCAAAAACGGCTCACCGACGCTTTTGCTTGGCAGCGAGTGGTCGGCTACGCCAGAACTGTTAACCCTCGGCGGCAAGGCGGTGGACGGCATGATCTTCATGCATGGGATCGATGAATCCGACCCCGGTCCGACCTGGCGGGCTTTCGGTCGGGCTTTTTATGGCCGCTTCGGTTATCGCCCCGGATTTGCCGCCGCCTATGCCTACGAGACAACCCGGATCCTCCTGCAAGCCCTGGCCACTGATGGCGAGCCGCGCCGCTTGCGCGCCACGATCACCGCTATCGGCACTTTTGCCGGCTTGCAGGGAGCGATTCGTATCGATCGCTTTGGTGACCCCGAACGCGGGGCCTTTCCCCTGGTGGTTGTCAATGGTCAAATGCAACGGCTGCGCAAGTAGATGAAACACTTCTTCTGCACCTTTACCTCAGCCCTGATCTGGCGTTTTTTGCTCCTCGCCGCCGTACCGATTCTTGTTATCGGCAGTACGGTGCTGTTGTACGTTTATGCTGAAGCGAAAAAAAACGTCGCCTATGATAGCCGGGTTCTGGCCGAGATGGTCGCCAACGAACTTCGCGATCATCTTGCCCTCCCTCCGGCGATTTTGTGGCAGTCGGCCATTGCCCTTGAACAGGTGAAGATTGCCCCTGGGGAAATCGATGGCTACCTCGATGGTCTGACCGCGGGTTCCGGCTGGTTCGATGCCATCCTTCTGGTCGATGCCGGGAGGAGGGTCAAGCACGCCGGATTCGGCGAGGATGGCTCGCTGCACCGGGCCGATTACCTCGGGATTGATTTGTCACGGATGCCCCTGTGGGGGCGCAAGTCCGTGAGTGGAGAGGAGATCGTCTGGACCGATGCCATGTTTTCCCTGGGGGGAGGGGAACTCGGCCTGGCGGTTTCAGTCCCCTGCGTCGGGGAGCACCTCGTCGGTCTTGTCGACGTGCGCCGGCTCGAAACGATTCTGACGCGGCAGACTGATTTTGAGCGCAAGGGAGCTCAGGTTCTGACCCTTGACAGTGAGGGGACGGTCATCTTCTATGCCGGGGCGGCCATGCCCCTGGGGCGGGACAACTTACGCCACCTGCCAGCGGTACGCACGGGGCTGGCGGGAAAGGTGGCGGAATTCGACGGAGAACTAGCCGGAACGCGCTATCTTGGGGCCGTTTCCGTGATCCCGGCGACGGGCTGGGTCGTTCTCGCCCTCCACCCGGCCGCGGACGTTCTTGCGACCTTCTGGCCGTTATGTATCCTCATCGTCCTCGGCATGGTCGTCGCCCTGGTCACGGCCGCGCTGACCGCCAAGATCCTCGGCCGGCGCATGACCGGGCAACTGCTGGCTCTCGGGCGACAGGCCGAGGCGGTCGCCGGGGGCGAGTTTGGCGCGGCCGTCCCCCCCTTCGACTATCAGGAGCTCAACCAGCTGGGCCGGGCCATCGGCGACATGGCTGCGGTCATCGAGGAGCGCGAGCAGAATCTTTTGCGCAGCAGCGAGTATTATCGCGCCCTCTTTCATGGCAGCAGTGATGCGGTCTATGTCTTTTCCCTCGCCGCCGATGCCGCCGGCTGTCGTTTTCTCGAAGTGAACGAGGCGGCCTGCAGCCGCCTCGGGTACAGCCGCGACGAGTTGCTGCGCATGGGACCCCTCGATATCGACGATACCCAGACCTTTCTTGCCGGTGGGTTTGCCGCCGTCCTCGATAGTATCCGCGGCGCCGGGCGCATCCTTTACGAAGCGGCACACATCGCCCGCGATGGCCGTCATCTGCCGGTCGAAGTCAATGCCCATGTCATCCGCTTCGACAATGAACAGGCGGTTCTGGCGGTCGCACGCGATGTCGGCGAACGCAAGCAGGCCGAAGGGGTGATTCATACCCTGTACGGCAGCATGGTCGAGACGACCGGCGACACCTTTTTTCGCAAGCTGGTCGATGAACTGATGCTGTGGATGCGGGCCGATTTCGCCACGGTCGGAACCTATGACCCGGTGCAGCGGCGGGTCACCCTGCTGGCCATGGTGGCCGGGGGAGAGCCGCAGGCGCCGGGGGGGAGCTATGCCATCGACGACCTCCCCTGTGCCGAACTGCTGCGTAACGAATTCTGCTATCACCAGAGCGGGGTCGCCATGGTCTTTCCGCAACTCAAGGAGTTGCGGGAGAGACGCATCGAAGGGTACATGGGGCTCTCCCTGCGCGATACCGACGGTAACGTCGTCGGCATCCTCGGCGCCATGTCCTGCCGGCCGCTGATCCTGCCGCCGCGCGCCCGCGAGGTCCTGCAGATACTCGGCGCCCGGGCGGCGGCGGAGATTGTCCGGCAAGGGGCCGAGCTCTCACTGGTGCAGTCCGAAGCACGCTACCGCGCCATCTTCGATCACGCCGCCGATGCCTTGCTCCTCATCGATGGCGATGGCCGCATCAAAGATGCCAACGAGATCGCCGTACGCCTTCTCGATGGTCATCATGCCGGGCTGGTCGGCTTATTCTGGCCGCGGCTCGAGGTTGCCGACAGTGCCGGCAACGGCCTGGAACAACGCCTTACCGGGCTCGATCTCCTCTCCTATGAAGGGACACTGCATCGGCCGGGAGCCTCCGATCTGCCGGTGTGGATCAGCGCCCGGCGGGTCGAACTCGACGGCGCCGCGATGATCCTGGCGATCGTCCGCGACCTGACCGAGCGCAAGCAGATCGAACTGGAGATGGTGCAGGCGCGGCAGGCGGCGGAAGGAGCCAATGCGGTCAAGAGTCAGTTCCTGGCCAACATCAGTCACGAAATCCGCACCCCCCTCAACGGTGTCATCGGCATGCTCGATCTGTCGCTGCAGGGGCACCTCCCCGAAGAGACCGCCTCGTGGCTGACCATGGCGCGCGCTTCCGCCGATGCCCTGCTGCGCTTGATCAACGATCTCCTCGATCTCTCGCGCATCGAGGCGGGCAAGCTCGTTTTTGAACGCGAGCCCTTTGCCCTGCCGGCACTGGTGCGCGGCGCCCTCGCCACTTTTCACCTGGAGGCACTGCGCAAGGGTCTGACTACCTCCTGTCATCTGGCCGACGGGGTACCGTCCTACTGTTTCGGTGACGAGGGGCGCATTCGCCAGGTCCTGATCAATCTTCTCGGCAATGCCTGCAAATTCACCGAGGGGGGGGAGATCACTCTCCGGGTGGTGCCCGTGGTCGCAGACCCGGCGGCGGGGACGTGGTGCCGCTTTGAGGTCAGCGACAGCGGGATCGGCATCCCCGCCGGAGAGCAGGACAAGCTTTTTCAAAGTTTTTCCCAGCTCGATTCGACCCCGACCCGCCTCTATGGTGGTTCCGGCCTTGGCCTCGCCATTTCCCGGCAACTGGTTGAGGGGATGGGAGGGCGTATCGGTTTTACCAGCGTGGCGGGAAAGGGGAGCACCTTTTTCTTCGAACTCCCTCTCGCCCTGGCCCGGGAACCCTTGACAGGCGGCGCTGATGCCGGCGAGACAATGACCGGCACCCCCCTCAATCTTCTCATCGTCGAGGACAATCTCGTCAACCGCCGCCTCATCGAAGTTTTCGCGCGCAAGCACGGCTGGCGCTCCCTCAGCGTTGGCGATGGCGCGGCCGCCCTGGCCGTCTGGCGCAGCGAATCCTTCGATGTTGTCCTTATGGATGTGCAGATGCCGGTCATGGATGGGCTCACCGCCACCCGCCACATTCGCCAGGAGGAGGCAGCGCGGGGCGGCCATACGCCCATCGTCGCCCTGACCGCCTATGCCATGGACGAAGACCGCGAGCGCTGTCTGGCGGCGGGGATGGACGCTTTCCTCCACAAACCGGTCCATTTCGAGGAGTTCGAAAAAACCTGTCTGGCCGTGGCGGAAAAAAGGGTTGACCGCCCAGCGGTGAAGGGACTACAACCGTGACACCCGATCCGACCCTCGACCGCGCCGGCGTCCTCCGTCGCCTCGGCAACGATCACGCACTGATGGAGGAGATCTTTGCCCTCTTTCTCGAAGTGACGCCACCGCTGCTGCTGCGGCTGAACAGGGCGGTCGAAAGTGCCGACCTGGCGGCCGTGGTCGTCCTCGCCCACGAAATCAAGGGCGCGGCGGCCAACGTCGGCGCGCTCGAACTCCAGCGTCAGGCCAAACTGCTCGACGCCTCGGCGCGGCAACGGCTCCTGCCGAGCGTCCGCGAACACCACGAACTGCTGCGCCTGGAGCTGCAGCGTGTCTGCGAAGCCATCAGCGCCCCTTTCTCCCCGGAAAAATAAGGAGGTTTACCGATGCGTACATTGATCGTCGAGGACGACCTGATCAGCCGTCGGCTGCTGCAGAAGATGCTTTCGCCCTTTGGCGAGTGCCACGTCGCCGTCAATGGCAAGGAAGCGGTGGAAGCCTTTTCCCTCGCCCTGGTCGAGCGTGAACCGTACGACCTGGTCTGTCTCGATATCATGATGCCGGAAATGGATGGGCAGGAATGTCTCAAAGCCCTGCGCCGCATCGAGGCCGAGATGAAGGTGCCGCCGAAGCAGGAGGCGAAAATCTTCATGACCACCGCCCTCGATTCGATGAAGAATGTCATGGAGGCCTATCACCGCGGGGGATGCACCGCCTATCTGGTCAAGCCCATCGCTTTGGAGAAGTTGCACGAAACTCTGCGCGAATACAAACTCATCGCCTGATAACGGCTGAGGAAAAACGCCCATCTGCGGCGTTGCCCTCAGCCTTTGTCAACGACGTACCTTGGGGTACGCCTTATTCCAAAGGCTTTCGGGCGCCTTGCACCTGGGCATTTTTGCTCAGCCTTAGTAGAAGCGTCCTGTTAAACTTCCCCGCCGCGTATTGAGTCGTGCCGCGAGGAGCCTTGCGCTTCTCGCGGCGTTTTTGTCCTCCCCGTGATGGTCTGCCGATGACTCCTCCGTCTCTCCCCATTGATGCCGTCCTCCCTGAGCTGCTGCGAGACCTGGCGACTCATCCCGCCGTCGTCCTGCAAGCCCCTCCCGGCGCCGGCAAAACGACCCGCGTGCCATTGGCCCTCCTCAATGCAGAGTGGCTGGCCGGTCGCAGCATCGTCATGCTTGAGCCGCGCCGCCTGGCGGCGAGCAATGCCGCCCGTTTCATGGCCGGCCTCCTTGGCGAGACGGTCGGCCAGACGGTCGGCTACGCCATCCGCTACGCGCGCCGCATCAGTGCCGCCACCCGTATCGAGGTCGTCACCGAGGGGATTCTCACCCGCCGACTGCAGAACGACCCGGAGCTCAAGGGGGTCGGGCTGGTGATCTTCGATGAATTCCACGAACGCAACCTCCATTCCGATCTCGCCCTCGCCCTCTGTCGCGATGCCCAGCTCGGCCTGCGCGACGATTTGAAAATCCTCGTCATGTCGGCGACCCTCGATGTCGCTCCGGTGGCCAAACTCCTTGGCGACGCCCCTCTGCTCGGCAGCCGCGGTCGTGCCTTCCCGGTGGCGCTGCGCTACCTTGCCCAGGAGCCGAGCGGGCGCCTCTCCGCCATCGCCGCGGCCGCCGTGCGGCGGGCGCTGAAGGAGACGACCGGCGACCTCCTCGTCTTCCTCCCCGGCGCCGGGGAAATCAGGCGCTGCGCCGAACAGCTGCGGGATGTCGGCGATCTCTGCGACCTGCGCCCCCTCTATGGCGATCTCCCCTTTGCCGAGCAGGAGCGCGCCCTCCTTCCCGGCCCGCGTCGCCGCGTCGTCCTCGCCACCAACATCGCCGAGACCAGCCTGACCATCGACGGCGTCGACGTAGTGGTCGACAGCGGTTTCGAGCGGCGACCGCGCTTCGATGCCGCCCGCGGCATGACGACCCTGGAGTTGCAGCGCATCTCCCGCGCCAGCGCCGAGCAGCGCGCCGGCCGCGCCGGGCGGCTCGGCCCCGGTGTCTGCTACCGCCTGTGGACGGAAGGGGTACACGGCGCCCTCCTCCCCTATACCCCGCCGGAGATCAGCCATGCCGACCTCGCCCCGTTGGCTCTGGAGTTGGCCCACTGGGGGGTGACCGAGGCGGCCCAGCTGACCTGGCTCGATCCGCCCCCTCCGGGGCACCTGGCCGGGGCGCAGATGCTGCTGCGGCGACTCGGCGCCCTTGCTGCCGACGCCCGCCTCACCCCCTTGGGCAAGCGCATGGCGGCCCTGCCGGCCCATCCCCGCCTGGCCCGCCTTCTGGTGGCGGGGCAAGATGCCGGGATCCCGGGGCTTGCCGCCGATCTTGCCGCCCTCCTCGGCGAACGCGATCTCACCGGGCGTGAGCGCCCCGACCACGCCAGCCCCAGCGATCTCCTCGATCGCCTCTCCCTCCTGCGCCGCCCCGGCGCCGAGGCGGTGGCGCGGGCCGCCCGTTACTGGCGCGAACGGCTCAAGCCGGTGCCGGGCGAAGCAACTCCCGATGCCGCCAGCGTCGGCCGTTTGCTGGCCCTGGCCTACCCCGACCGTATCGGTCGCGAACGTGAGCCGGGGAGCGGGCGCTATCTCTTCAGCGGCGGCTTCGGCGCTCGGCTTGGTGAACGTTCGGCGGTGCGGGGCGGGGAATGGCTGGTGGCAGTGGAAGTGGTGGGGAAAGGCGGAGGGGAAGGGGAAATCCAGCTGGCCAGTGTCCTCGAGCGGGCGCAGGTCGAAGAGCTCTTCGGCGCTAAGCTGCTCTGGCAGCGGGCGGTGGACTGGGATGAGCGGGCCGGTCGGGTCAGCGCCCGCGAGGTGCGTCGTCTCGGCGCCCTCATTCTGCAGGAGCGCCCGGTGGCGGCGACCTCGGCCGATACCGTCCTCGCCCTCCTCGGCGTCGTCCGCCGGCAGGGGCTGACGCTTTTGTCCTGGAGCGAGGCGGCGCAGCAGTGGCGGGCGCGGGGGCAACTCCTTGCCGCCCATCTCCCCGGTTGGCCCGATTTCTCCGATGCGCTGCTTTTGCGCCAGCTGGAAAGTTGGCTGGCGCCCTATCTGGCCGGGGTGACCAGTCTGGCCGCCCTGCGCCGGGTCGATCTTTTCCCCCCGTTACAGAGCCTGCTCAACCGGGAGCAACTGCGCGACCTCGAACGTCTTGCCCCCGAGCGCCTCAGCGTGCCGAGCGGCTCTTCCATCCGCCTCGACTACACCGCCGCCGGCGGCCCGGTCCTCGCCTGCAAGCTGCAGGAACTCTTCGGCCTCGCCGCCACCCCGACCGTCGCCGGCGGCGCCGTCCCCGTCCTCATCCATCTCCTCTCCCCGGCTGGCCGTCCCCTGGCGGTGACCCGCGACCTGCGCTCCTTCTGGGATACGGTCTACCCCGAGGTGAAGAAGGAGATGAAGGGCCGCTACCCGCGCCATCCCTGGCCGGATGACCCCTGGAACGCCGAGGCGACGCGACGGGTGAAGAAGCGGATAGGGTAGGGGGAAAGTGAACATGAAAAAGCCGGGCCGGCAGCAATGAGCTGCCGGCCCGTTGGTATTTCAGGGGGCGGGGGTGCAGGCGACAGCTGTCAGCCTAAATCCTCTCAATCTCCAACCCATCCTCGCCTAATTCCTCGTTGGCTTTGCGCAGCATTTCCTCGCCGGCGATGACGGCGACGCAGCTCTTATTGCGTCCGGCCAGCAGGTAGCGTTCGGCGACGCGGAGGAGATCGGCGCGGGTGGCGGCGAGGAGCTGCTCGCGAAAAGCCTGGCGCAGGGCCGGGGTCAACCCCTGCTGGCGGTTGGCGAATTCGCGGTTGCCGCGCCCGCCGGGGGAGAGGGGGCGGTCGAGATCGCCGAAGACGGCGAGGAGGGCCTGGGTCAGCTCTTCGTCGCTGAAATTCCCGCCCGCCGCCCACGCCGCCGCCTCGTCATAGACCCGCAAGGTGCGGGCGATGTGGGGATCGCGGTAAGAGAGGAGGGAGAGGAGGCCCCCTTCCGGATTGTAGCCGGCGAGGCCGCCGTAGGCGCCGCCTTTCTCGCGGATTTCCCGATGCAGGTAGCCGGCCCGCAGCAGCCGCGCCAAAATCGCCAGGGGGGCGGCGTCGGCGTGGGTATAGGGGACGGCGGGGAAGACCCGGGCGACGTAGGCGACGGGGACCGAGGTGGCAAAGCCGCGCCGGCGCTTCGCGGCGACAAAGGGCGGAGCGAGGGTCGCCGGGGGCATAGCTCCGGGGGAGAGCTGGGCGAGAAAAGTGGTGAGCCCCGGGGTCAGGGCGGCGTGGGTCTGCTTTTCGGCGGTGACGGCGAGGCCGCTCGGGCTGGCGAGGAGGAGGCGGGCCAGATGCTGCAACTCGCCGGCAAATGCGTCCAGCTCGGCCGCCGGCTTTTCGGCGAGGGTGCGGACCAGGCGAAACTGCTCAAGCCCGGCCCAGAGTTCGCGGCGACCGGCGGCGGGTGTCAGGGAACTGGCGGCGGCGCGGGCGGCATAGCTGTGGCCGGAGCCGGGGATGGAATTCTCCATGCTGGTGCGGAGTTGGCCGAGGACGGTGGCGAGGCGCTCGCGGTCGCTGAAGTCGGCCGCGGTGCAGAGGTCGCCGAGAATGGCGTAGAAAGGCTGCTGGTTACGCACCAATGCCTTGCCCCGCAACTCCACCGGGGCGATGAAGCGTCCGGGTTGGTAAGGGTCTTCGAGAGTCTCGACCCCGGCCTGGATGCCGCCGGTGGCCGCTTCCATCCGTTCGGCCATGGCTTGATAGGTGAGACCGGCGGCGCCGACCTGGGTCAACAGGGCGCAGAAGAGGGGGAGGGTTGGCAGCAGCTCGGGCGGAATCGCGGCGCTGTCGAAATGGGCGATGAGGTAGCCGATGCCATTGGTCGGCTGGTCGAACCAGTCGACCGGGCGCCCCCCGCTGCTGGCGGCGGTGGCGACGACGATCTCCTCAACCGCGGGAATATCCTCGCGGCCGAGGGTCGGCAGGCAACTCAGGTCTTCTTCGGCTTCCTGGGAGGCCTGCAGTTCCTGCGCCGCGGTGACGATCTCCTGGCGCTGGTGCGGGTCAAGGGCGGCGAGTTGCCGGGCGAGCTGCGCGTTCACTTCCGCCTCTTCCCGTTCCTGCTGCTGCGGGTCGGGAACGAGGGTCAGGCGTACGCGGTGGCGGTTGTCGAGGAGGCGGCGGCGCAGCAGATCGCTGAAATAGGGACCGGCGGCGAGGTCGCGGCGCAGGCGGGCGAGGTTGGCATCGAGCAGCAGGGGAGAGACCGGATCGTCCCCGTGCAGCCACGGCCCGATCATGCGCATGAGCAGGGCCAGGGGGTAGGGATAATGGTTGCCGGTGACTTCCTTGTGCGCCAGTTCGAGACGGTGCAGCACCGCTTCGATCCGTTCCGCCGCGAAGCCGCGCTGCGCTATCTTCTCCAGGGTGGCCAGAATCAAGGCCTCGATCGCCTCGGCCCGCTCCGGCTCGCTCCCCTGCAGGCCGACGGCGAAGCAGGTGGTGCGGTTGTCATCGTGGTAGCCGGTCCCCGGCGCGAGATTGCTGCCGAGGCGGGAATCGAGGAGGGCCTGGTAGAGGGGGGCCGCCGGGGTGCCGAGGAGAAGGCTGGAGAGGACGGTCATGCCGAGGCGCTCGTAGCTGTCGGTAATTTCGCCGGTGAGCCAGCCGACCTGGACCAGACTCTTCCCCTCGAGGACTTCGCCGGGATCGACCGGGTAGGTCTCCTGCACCGCTTGCGGCGTCTCGCGCCGACTTTCCGGAGGGACACTGCCGCTTTCGGGCTGACGCTCGAAATGCCGCAGCACCTGCTCTTCGACGACGGCCAGGTGTTCGCTCAGGGGGAAGGTCCCGTAGCTGTAGAACCAGGCGTTGGAGGGGTGGTAGTGGCGGGCATGGAAGTCGCGCAGGCCGGCGACGGTCAACTGGGGAATCTCCGCCGGATCGCCGCCGGAGTTGTGGCGGTAGGTGGTGCTCGGGTAGAGGAAGTGGGCCAGTCGCCGCGGCAGCAGGGAGGCGGGGGAGGCGAGGGCGCCCTTCATCTCGTTGTAAACCACCCCCTTGATCGTCAGCGGGGTGGTCGGATCGTCCTGGGTGGCAAATTCGAGACGGTGTCCTTCCTGGCGGAAGTCGCGCTCGCGCAGCAAAGGAAAGAAGGCGGCGTCGAGGTAGATGTCGCGCAGGTTGGCAAAATCCTTAGGGTTGCGGCTGGCGAAGGGGTAGAGGGTCCAGTCGCTGGCGGTCATGGCATTCATGAAGGTGTTGAGGCTGCGCTTGAGCATGGAGAAGAAGGGGTCGCGCACCGGATAGCGCTGCGAGCCGCAGAGGACCGTATGCTCGAGGATGTGGGCGACGCCGGTGGAGTCGTCCGGCGGGGTGCGGAAGGCGACGGCGAAGAGATTGTTGTCGTCGCTGCAGTCGATGTGGGCATAGCGGGCGCCGGTGCGGTCGTGGCGCAGCTGAATCAGGGTGGCGCTGAGCTCGGGCAGGGGGGTGACGACGGTGACGGTAAAGCCGTGCAGTTGCTGGCCGGTGGTGAGGGTTGCGGACATGTGTGGTTATGGCTCCTGACTGGGATGGGCATGCACAGCAAGTCTACCCGAGGGCGGGGGGTGTGACCAGTGTTTTTCCTGCTAGCGGCGCGGATATATCGTCCCTCCCCCAGCGGGAGAGGGTCGGGACGGGGGGGCTGGGGGGAGGAATTCCAGGTCGCGAAAGATTAAAGCTAGGCGTTTTCCCCGTTGACGGAAAACTGCCGGGGGGGCAGCCGGGGGCGACGCGCCTGGCGAAATCCCGTCGTACGAATGTAAATTTCGTGTGATTTGGCTGGAGAAGGGCCTGGCTGGCTGTGCTGGACGGCCCTTGGCCGGTGCGCCGACCCCTTGGCACAAGTCGTGAATAGCACGAAGCTCATTGACGTGCTACTGGGAGTATAAGAACGCTGCCATCATCGCATCAGGAGGGAGCACCCCATGCACATGGCCGATGCACTCCTTTCTCCTGCCGTAGGCGCCGCCATGTGGGCCGCCAGCGCTGCCACCATCGCTTACAGTTCGAAGAAAGTGCGCGAAGATCTCGACGATCGTCGCATTCCGCTGATGGGGGTCTTGGGCGCCTTCATCTTTGCGGCGCAGATGATCAACTTCACCATCCCCGCCACCGGTTCGAGCGGGCACCTCGGCGGCGGCATGATCCTCGCCGCCCTCCTCGGCCCCTACGCCGCCTTTCTCGCCATGGCTTCGGTCCTGACGGTGCAGGCCCTCTTCTTCGCCGACGGCGGCCTTCTCGCCCTCGGCTGCAACATCTTCAACCTCGGTTTCTGCACCTGTTTCGTCGCTTACCCCCTCCTCTTCAAGCCTCTCGCCGGCGTGGCGCCGACCCGAGGGCGCCTGGTGGTCGCTGCCCTGATCGCCGCCGTCGTCGCTCTGCAACTCGGCGCCTTTGGTGTGGTCATGCAAACGACCGCTTCCGGGATTTCGTCCCTCCCCTTCGCGACCTTCGCTCTCCTCATGCAGACGATTCATCTCGGCATCGGCATCGTCGAAGGTCTGGTCACCGCCGCCGTCCTCGCCTTTGTCTGGAAGGCCCGCCCCGAGATCCTGGCGACGACCCGGCCATTAGGCGCGATCTCCCTGAAGCAGGTTCTGGTTGGCCTCGCCCTCGTCACCGTCTTCACCGGCGGTGTCCTCTCCTGGTTCGCATCAAGCCATCCCGACGGTCTCGAATGGGCGCTGTTCCAAGTCTCAGGCAGAGAGGAACTGGAAGGCCCCGCAGCCAGCCTCCATCACGCTGCGGCCCAATTGCAGGAGAAGACCTCCCTCCTTCCCGACTATCGGTTCAAACAGCCGACAGGGGCGGCCGCTGTTGGAGGCGTCCCCTCGGCCTGGCCGGAGGTCGATGCCGGCACCTCGGTCTCGGGGCTTGTCGGCGGGATTTTTACGCTGGTTCTGGTTGGTCTTGTCGCTTTCGGCCTGAAATGGCGGCGCAGGGTGGCCGCGGCGACGGAGGCAGGTCGTGTGGAGTGACAAACCCGGTGTGATCGTCTTGTCCTTGCGCAATGGGCGGTGGTTGACTGCGGAAGCCCGCCTGTGTTAAGACTCCAACAGTAATTATCCGTTGACTCGGGAAACCATGAAATCTTCCTTTCACCGCACCATTGCCTCTTTCCTTTGCGTCTTCTACCTCTTCGCCGGACATGCCGCGGTCCATGGGCTTTCCTGGTGTCTGGCGGCGGACGATCATGCCCATCTGGAACAGGTCGCTGGCGTCTGTGACAGTCCCGCTGCCGGCACCTGCTCCGAGGAGGCTGTCTGTCCCCCGGTGGCCTTCGGTGCGGAGGCCGATGGTCACAGTCGTCAAAGCGACTGCCACCATCTTCCGATCACCTCGCCCCATCACAGTCTCGGCAAACAGCGCCTTGCGTGCGCCGATGACAGCGCCAAGAACGCCATTATAGTCCCTGCTCTCCCCGCTATTCCCAACGACAGTGTCGGCACGACTCTGGCTGTTCGTCACGAAGTGGAACAACTCCCCCCCCGGCAAGCGCTGTCCGCCCTGCGCACCATCGTCCTG
>MGTO01000096.1 GCA_001799485.1 Desulfuromonadales bacterium GWC2_61_20
TCCTTGAACTGGCGCGGCTCGCGCTTCTGCGCCTTGGGCTGGCGATGGGGGGGGTTGTTGGGGTCAAGTTTTTGGTGACGGGAGGGGGCTTTGGTCTTCTCGCGATGCTGACGCAGTTTCTTCCGCGCCGTCTCGGTTTCCGCCGGCGTTGTGGCACCTTCGATTTCTTTCAGCTCGGCTTTCAGTTCGCTGACGTTACTTTCGTAATGGCGCACGAAGGCTTTGTGCCGCTGGAGAATTTCGGCGGGGAGCTTGGCCTCCTTGAGCTTCTTGCGGGTGGCGGCAAGCTCGCGACGAATCTCTGCATCGACCGCATCGATCTCGCCCCGCTTCGACTTCAGTTTCTGCCGCCGGGCCTTGTCGTCACCGACGGGCGCACTCAGCTCCCCCTCGACCTCCCGCACCAGCCCTTCCAGCCGTTCCTCCGCCGAGGGTGGCTGCGCTTCGTTACCGCGCTTCGCCGGCCCATTGGCGGCCAGCTTCGCCGCATGCGCCGCCGTCGCTCCGCCGGCCAGGGTCCAGGTGAAAAAGAGCGCCACCACCAGCGCCGTGCTGCGCAGTCCCTTGCCGAAACGCCTGTTGCCCGTCGTCACCCGCATCGTCATCGTCATCTCCCGTAAACGAAAACGACCCGTAGGCGAATCCAGTGCATAAAGCACCGGTTTCGCGTACGGGTCATTATTGAATGTTGTGTAATTCCCTCACTTAAAACCCCCGCACCATCTCCATAACAAGACAAGAATTGCAGGGGACTAAGCTACGCGCATCAAATAGCAGTTGTCAAGGCAATTACCCCATCCCTTATTTTGCCGCCGCGGCGACCGCGGCCATGACTTCGTCGATGATCCAGCGCGGGGTCGAGGCGCCGGCGGTGACGCCGACACTGGCGATGCCGACAAACCAGCCGGGATCGATCTCCGCCGCCGTTTCGATATGATGGGTGCGGGGCTGCACCTCCAGGCAGACTTGGGCGAGACGGCGGGTATTGGCGCTGTTGTAACCGCCGACCACCAGCATCACCTCCACCTCGCCGGCCAGGCGCCGCGCCTCGTCCTGGCGCACGGCGGTGGCGTCGCAGATGGTATTGAAGACCCTCAACTCCTTGCACTTGTCGATGCAGACCTCGACGATCTGGCGCAAGTTCTCCGGCGACTGCGTCGTTTGCGCCACCACTCCAAGCCGCCCGAGCAAAGGGAGGGCCGCGGCCGCGGCCCGGTCGGCGACGACAAAGACCTGCCCCTTGCCGCCGGCGGCGTAGGAGAGAATCCCCTGCACCTCGGGGTGTTCCCGCTCACCGACCAGAAGCAGATCGTAGCCCTCGCGGCTGAGGAGGGCGGCGTGTTCCTGGGCCTTTTTAACAAAGGGACAGGTGGCATCGATGACGGTCAGTCCCCGCTGACGGATCGCCGCCAACTCCTCGGCCCGCACCCCGTGGGAACGGAGGATGACGCTGCCGTCGACCAAACCTTCCACCTGATCGACGACGGTCACCCCCTTCTCCTCCAGGCGCGCCACCAACTGGGGGGAGTGGATGATCGGTCCGAGGGAGCAGAGGGTGCAGTCGGCCTCGGCGACGGCATCGAAGGCCATGTTGGTCGCCCGCTTGACCCCGAAGCAGAAACCCGAATGGGGCGCCAGCACGATCTTCATGCCACCCCCTTGCGCCCCGGCCGACGTTGCCGCACCAGCGCCAGCATGGCCGAGAGGACCTCGTCGATGGTGAGCCCGGTGGTATCGATGGCAACGGCATCGGCGGCCTGCAGCAGCGGCGCATGCTCGCGGGCGCTGTCGGCGGCATCACGGGCCTCGACCTCCGCCACCGTCTGGTTCAGGTCGACCTCCAGCCCCTTGGCCCGCAACTCGGCACAGCGGCGCCGTCCCCGCTCCGTCGCCGTCGCCACCAGGAAAAACTTGACCTCGGCCTGGGGGAAGACGACGGTGCCGATATCCCGTCCTTCGAGGACGACGCCGCCGCCGGCACCGAGGCGCCGTTGCAGCGTCACCATGGCGTTTCGCACCGCGGCCACGGCCGAAATCCGCGACGTCAGCAGGCTGTTCTCGGGGGTGCGAATGGCGGCACTGACATCCTCGCCGTCAAGGATGACCCGCTCCCCCGCGCCATCGGCAACAAATTCGATACGCAAACCTTCCGCCAGTTCCCCGAGGGCGGCGGCATCGTCTACGTCGATACCGCGCCGACCGGCAGCGAGGGCGACGCAACGATACATGGCGCCGGTGTCGAGGTTGATATAACCGAGCTCCCGGGCAAGGAGCTTGCTCAGGGTGCTCTTCCCCGCCCCGGAGGGGCCGTCGATGGCGATGGTCAGCCGATGCATGTCGCGCGGAGTCTCCGGCATCGGCAACCTAGCCCCGCACCCCGGCCAGCAGTTCCCAGAAATTGGGAAAGGAGGTGGCGGTGCAACCGGTGTCGGCGATAGTGACGGCTGATCGTGCTCGTAAAGCGGCGATGGCCATGCTCATGGCGATGCGGTGATCGCCGTGGGACTCGATGGCGGCGCCGGTGAAGGACTCGACCCCGGTGACGAGCATGCCGTCCTCTGTCGCCTCGACCCTGGCCCCGACCTTGCTCAGTTCGGCGACCATGGCGGCAATGCGGTCGGTCTCCTTGACCCGCAGCTCCTTGGCATCGCGAATTACCGTCGTCCCTTCGGCCAGGGCGGCGGCGACACTGATGACGGGGAACTCGTCGATGGCCCGCGGCACGACCTCACCGCCGATCTCGATCCCCTTGAGGGGAGAACTCTTGACCAGGATGTCGGCGACCGGCTCGCCCGAGAGTTCCCGCTGGTTGAGGAGCTCGATGGAGCCGCCCATGGTCCGGAGGATGTCGATGGAACCGCTGCGGGTCGGATTGACCCCGACGTTTTTGATGAGAAGTTCGGAGCCCGGGGTGATGAGGGCCGCGACCATGAAGAAGGTCGCCGAAGAAATGTCTCCCGGCACCACCACCTCGCGCCCGGTCAGGGCCGGTCGCCCGACCAGGGAGACGCCGCCGGCAAAGGGACGGATGTCGGCGCCGAAATAGGTCAGCATCCGTTCGCTGTGGTCGCGGGAGAGATGCGGTTCGCGCACCGTCGTCACCCCCTCGGCGTAGAGACCGGCGAGCATGACCGCCGATTTGACCTGGGCGCTGGAGATCGGCGAGGTGTAGTCGATGGCTTTGAGGGCGCCGCCCTGAATCGCCAACGGTGCCAGCTCGCCGCCGCGCCGCCCCCAGATGCGAGCGCCCATGGTCGCCAGCGGCCCGACAACGCGTTTCATCGGCCTTTTGCGCAGATACTTGTCGCCAGTCAACACCGTGAAGAAAGCTTGTCCGGCCAAAAGCCCGGTCATGAGGCGGATCGTCGTCCCCGAATTGCCGCAATCGAGGACATCGTCCGGCTCGGTCAGGCCATCAAGCCCCTTCCCGGCGATGCGCAGGGTGCCGTCGGCGTCCTCGGCGATGGCGATGCCCATGGCGCGAAAGGCCTTGAGGGTCGAATGGTTGTCCTCACCATGGAGGAAGCCGCGCACCGTCGTGGTGCCGGAGGCGAGGGAACCGAGCATGATGGAGCGATGAGAAATCGACTTGTCGCCGGGGACGGCGATCTCCCCGCGTAAAGTACGGGCCGGAGCAACGGTGCGGGATTCGGACATAGAACCTCGGCTGAAGGCGGAAGGCTGATAGCTGATTTTACAAAATTGCGTCGCGGCTGGTCTTGGAGCGGTGGAAAAATTCGTAGAGCCTCTCCCCCTCCCCTTGGGCGATATCGGCCTTGAGTTCGAGGAAATAACGTTCGAACTGCTCCATCATCTCCAGCAGGGCGGCGCGGTTGGTCAGGGCGATGTCGCGCCACATGGTCGGGTCGCTTGAGGCGATGCGGGTAAAGTCGCGAAAACCGCCGGCCGAGTAACGCAATATATTCTCGTCGTAGCGGTCATAATTGTCGACGGCGTTGACCAGGGCGTAGGCGACCATGTGCGGCAGGTGACTGATCGCCCCGAGGACGCGGTCATGCTTGTCGACCTCCATCTCCACCACCTCGCTCCCGGCGACCTGCCACATACGCCGCACCAGGGCCAAGGCCGCCGCCTCGGTGCGCGGCGTCGGGGTGAGGATGCAGCGGCGCTTGTGATAGAGGGTGGCAAAGGCGGCCTCGGCGCCGCTCTTCTCGGTGCCGGCGATGGGGTGGCCGGGGACGAAATGGACCGTCGCCGGCAGCACCGGCTCAATCGCCGCGATGACCGCCGCCTTGACGCTGCCACCATCGGTGACGATCGCCCCGGCTTTCAGATGCGCCGCGATCTCGGCGGCGACGGGACCGAGGGTCAACACCGGCGTGGCGAGAAAGACGACATCGGCATCGCGGACGCCGTCAGCGGCATCCTGACTGATGACATCGACAATGCCGAGTTCCAGCGCCTTCTCCAGATTGGCGCGGCCGCGGCCGATACCGACGACCTCGCCGACCGCTCCGGCCTCTTTCAGGGCCAGGGCGAGGGAGCCGCCGATGAGGCCGACGCCGATGACCGCCAAGCGCGGGATGAAGAGAGGTTCGATGCTCAGCGACCGCCTCATCCCTTGACCTGCCGCACATTCTGGTAGGAGCCGAGGACCTTGAGGAACTGGCAATAGCCTTTCAGATCTTCCACCGCCAGCCGCACCTTCTCCTCTTCGATGTGCCCCTCCATGTCGAGGAAGAAGATATACTCCCAGGCTTTGCTCTTCATCGGCCGGCTCTCGATCTTGGAGAGATTGATGCCGCGCTTGGAAAAAGGCTCGAGCATGCGGTAGAGGATTCCCGGCTCGTCGCGGACACTGAACATGACCGAGGTCTTGTCGTTGCCGGTCGGTTGCGGGCTGCTCTTGCCGATGACGAGAAAGCGCGTGAAGTTGTTGGGATTGTCCTCGATGCGCGACTTGACCACCTCGAGGCCATAGAGGGTTGCCGCCATCTCGCTCGCCACCGCGGCGACCGTCTCGTCCTCGGCGGCCATCTGCGCCGCCAGGGCGGTGCTGGCGACGTCGAACTGGGGGACGTCGGGGAGGTTTTCCTCGAGCCAGCGCCGGCACTGGGCCAGGGCCTGGGGGTGGGAGACGATCTTGCGGATCTCGCCCATCTGCCCGGAACGGGAGAGGAGGTCGTGGGAGATGGGGAGGAGGACCTCGGCGTGGATCTTCAGCTCCGACTGCATGAACATGTCGAGGGTATGGGCGACGGCGCCCTCGGTGGAATTCTCCACCGGGACGACACCGAACTCGGCGCGGCCGCGCTCGACATCCTCGAAAACCGCGGTAACACTCTTCTGCGGCACCAACTGGGCGGAGAGACCGAACTGCTCCATCGCCGCCACATGGGTGTTGGTCGCCTGCGGCCCGAGGAAAGCGACTTTCAAGGGATGCTCGAGGGCGAGGGAGGCGGAGATGATTTCGCGCCAGACCCGGCGAATCGCCTCGGTCGGGAAGGGTCCACCGTTGGCGGCCGAGAGGCGGGCGAAGATCGCCTGTTCGCGGGCCGGGACGTAAAAGTCACGCTTCTCCCCGGCCTTGGCCTTGCCGACTGCGATCACCACCTGGGCGCGACGATTGAGGAGCGCGAGGATGCCGTCGTCGACGGCGTCGATCTCCTGGCGCAGCTGGTCAAGGTTTTTTTTCGTCATTGCAGACACCTTTCACGGACGTGACGGGATGCTGAAAATAGCCGATTCGCAGGCAAAATGCAACCGCGGCGAGGGGACCCCGTCACCCCTTCCCCGCCGGCTCAGCCAATATCGCCAGAGTCGCCGTACCGTGGGCCACAAGATGCTTGCCGCTATGAATCTGCAACGTCACGCTGGCGGTGCGTCGGCCGAGGTGAAGAAGCTCGGAACGGGCGACGAGATGCTCGCCGAGGGCAGCGGCACGCACGTAGTTGACGTTGAGATTGACCGTCGTCACCTTGCGCCCGGCCGGCAGCAGGGGAGCGGAGAAGAAGCAGACGGTATCGGCCAAGGTGGCGAGCAGGCCGCCGTGAGCACCGCCGAAGTAGTTGAGATGGCGCTCGTCGACGGTCGTTTCCATGACGGCATGACGGGGACCGATCTCGGTGAGGCGAATGCCGAGGGTGACATTGAGGGGGATGGCGTTGGCACTGTCGATGGTGGCAGCTTGCATGCGGGAACTCCTTGGCGGCGAATAACCCTTTAAGCTCGAATATCCGACGGGTTACCGCGTTAGCGCCCCGCCTGCGGCGAATTGGTGTCCAACGCCATCAACTTCGCCATGAACTCGCGGGGCCGGTCGGTGATATGTTGGCCGTCGTGATAAAAAGTGACCAGTTCCAGTTCATTCCCCTGCAACGCCCGCGCGGCCACGTCATCCGGAGTAAAGGTGTTCCGTCCAAGGGACTTTTGCGTCGGCCAGTCGAGGTCGCCATAGGCGAGGTAGACCAATTTCGAGCAGTAGACCCGCTCCTTCGATTCGACGTCGAAATTGAAGTCGTAAGGTTTGCCGATCTGCCGCAATGCCTGCAAAACCACGCGTGCCCGCGACTGGCGATCGGCGGCGGGACGGCGCACGACCCCGAGGGAATCAACATTCATGAACGTTTCCAGGGGATTGATCTCCACCCCCGAGCGCAGCGCTTCCACCACGTGGCGGCCGTTGCGGATATCCGTCTGATAAGGCATAACGACCGGATCGTCCCAAATCCCCAGCGCCCGCAATTCCTCCTCGCTCCCGATCCAGACCGCCGCATGCCCCCAGTAGCCGGGAATCAGCTTGTCGGTCAGACGAAAGGGGGTTTTTTCCAGCAGAATGTCGCCGCAGCGCAGCCCGGTACGCACCTTGGCCGTGACCTCCTCCTGGCGCGACAGCTTCCCCTTGCGGGTCTCCACCAGCCCGACGGCATTGCCGAAAACCATGCTGAAGAGTGTCTCCCCCTTGCGTTCCAGGCCGGCGACGGTGTCGCCGGTGGCGGCGCCGAGAAAACCAATCTTGCGGCCAACCACATAAAGGGGGGACCAGGTCTTGACCATGCTGTAGGAAGGGCTTTGTTCTATGAGGGTGATAACGTAATCGAGCCCGGCATCGGTTTGTGCCGTCCCTTCCAGCGCGACCTGAGACTGTTCGAAAAAACGGATCGCCCGGCGCACCCGTTCACGATTGGCGATCGAATTATAATTGAGGGTCACCTTGTCGAGTTCGGCACGGTGAATGGCGTAGGCGGGATCCCGTTCATTGAGGAGCCGTCGCAGCTTGGAGTCTCCTTGGTAAAGAGAGACGGCGAGGAGGTAGTTGTCGTAGAGAACCAGTGCCGCCGCCAGGGAAAGAGCCACCCCCTGCCGTTGCAGCTCCGGGGTCAAGCCAGCCTGCGGCAGCTCCTCCGCCTTCAGCCCGAGCCACCCTTGGTGCGCCTCGGCCACTTTCAGGAGATGGGAACGCAGCTCAAGATGGATAGTCAGCCCCTGATTAAGCAGGGCCAGGTCGTCCCCGCTCAGGGGCACCCCGGCTTCTTGTCTGGCGAGAATGTGTTTGCCGACCTTGATCGTCTCGGCGCGCAGCATCAAGGCCTCTTCGGCCAGAGGACGAAAAGCCGCCAGTTCAGCTTGCAACATCGTGGCCCGCTCGACAGCACTCAGCGTAGCCGGAGCGGCAGAAACGGCAAGTGTCACCGCGTCGTTTCCAGCCCTGGCGGATGGGGTTGCGGCAATGACCGGAATCACACCGAAAGAGAGTAGCAGCAAGACGAGAAGAAGCCGGGGAAGAAGTTGCATGGGTCACCTCAAGAGATTAGCTAATTTCGCTATTCGTGCCACAGATCAACGCAGACGCGTGTAATCAACTTTGCCGGGGAGATGATCAAGGGCCTGGCACACCTCCGGAGCGAAATTCTCGCTCTTTTGGGCATAGGCATGGAGATCGGCATAGATCGCGTTCACCCGCTCGGGGGTCAGCTTTTTCAGTTCCCCGGATAGGCCGCCAACACCGGCGACAGCAGCTCCGGCAGGCCGGCGGACTCTTCCGGCTCAGCTTGCGCCAGACCGGTCAAAGCGAGCAAGAAGAGGAAAAGGCAACTGACTCTCATTGCCCCGCGCAGCATCGCCGTTTCGTTTCTCCGCATTATCCTGTTTCCCTCTCCGGCGCCGCCGCCAGAGCCGCCTCGCGCACCCCTTTTAGATCAAGCTTGCCGGTACCGAGGAGCGGCAATGCCGAGACCGCCACATAACAATCCCGCCCAGGTTTCCACAGATTGGGAAGATCGCTGGCGACGAGAAGCTGATACAGCGTCGAGGCGTCGCCGGCTTCCGGAGTGTGGACCACCACCAGCTTCTCGCCCCGCTTCTCATCGGGGACACTGGTCACCGCCAGCACCCCGATCCGACCGAGGGCCGCGTGCAGGGCGTCCTCGACGGCGCCGTGGGGGATCATCTCGCCGCCGATCTTGCTGAAACGGGCGAGGCGATCGGTGATATGGAGAAAACCGCTGTGATCGAGGCGACCGATATCGCCGCTGACGTACCAGCCGTCACGCAGAACTTCGGCGCTCTTCTCCGGTTTGCCGAGGTAACCGAGCATGATGTTCGGACCCTTGACCAGAATCAACCCGGGCTCCCCTTCCGGCAGGGTCACCCCGCTCTCCGGGTCGACAATCTTGACCACCACACCGGGGACCGGCAGGCCGACGCTGCCGTCGCGGGCGCCGATCTGCCGGATGCCGTCGATCTCGACATCGGGGAGGGACAGGGAGATCACCGGCGAAAGCTCGGTGGCACCGTAACCTTCGAGGGGACGGATGCCGAACTTCTCTTCGAAGCTGTCGGCGAGTTTGCTCTTGAGTTTTTCGGCGCCGGTGACCACCAGGCGCAGGGTGGAGAAATCCTCCTTCTTGGCTTTACGCAGGTAGGCCAAGAGGAAGGTCGGGGTGGCGATGAGCAAGGTCGAACGCTGCTCGCGCACGGTGCGGGCGATCACCTCGCCGTCGAGAGGGTTGGTGTGGTAGACCGCGGAAAAGCCGGAGAGGAGGGGGAGCCACAGGGTCCCGGTAAAGCCGAGGGAATGAAAGAACGGCAGGGCCGAACAGATGTTGTCGCGCCGGGTCACGCGAAAAACGATGCGCAGAGCCTCGAGATTGGAGAGGATATTGTGGTGCGAGAGCATCACCCCCTTCGGCTCGCCGGTGCTCCCCGAGGAGAAGATCACCGTGGCGAGGCGGTCGGCGGCGAAAGCGCTCGGCCGTGCCCAGAAGCGCAGCGGCAGCAGCCGCGCCTTGAGAAAGGCGCGTCCCTTCTCCCTCGGCGTCAGTCCGGCGAGAAGTTCCTCGATGTAAAGGACGCCGGGGAACTCCGGCAGTCCCGCTAGTTTTTCCAGAAAGGGACGCGCGGTGACGACGGTGGTGAGCCCGCACTGGGCGAGGGCCGAACGCAAGGAATCGGCAGAGGCGGTGTAGTTGAGATTGACCGGGACGATGCCCTCCAAGGTCAAGGCCAGATTGACCAGCGCGCCGCCGACCGTCGGCGGCAGACAGATCCCGACCATCATCGGGTTGTCTCCCCCCTTTGCCAAAGGGGGGCCGGGGGGGATTTGAGTCGCGCCCTCACTCTCCTTCAACAGCGTCCGCAAGCGCTGCGCCAGGATGATCGCCGCCACCAGACTCTCGCCGTAACGCAACGCCCGTCCGCTCGTATCGGCGATCGCCGGCCGTGACCAGTTCTCGCGAGCGGTGGCGGCAAAGAGTTCGCCGAGGGGCCGGCGCCTCGCCTTGCGCGCATCGAACCAGGCGCAGGAGAGTTCCATCACCGCCCGGCGCACCGTGTGGGCGCTGCTATCGGCCGGCAACGGCGGGCCGAAGAGCAGGGTCACCCGATAGGGGACAAGCGAGGGGATACGCGAGAGGAGCTTGCCGTGGGCATAGGAGAGGATGCTCCCCCAGGCGCCGCCGATGTAGACCGGGATAATCGGATGGTCACTCCCCTTGACGATCCGCTCGAATCCCCCTTTGAACTCGTTGAGCATGCCATTGCGGGTGATTGCCCCCTCGGCGAAGATACAGACCAGATAACCGTCATCAAGCGCCTGGCGGGCGCTGCCGATGAATTCGACGAGCCCTTTCCTGCCGTCGCTGGTCGAGACCGGAATCGTCTTCATCAGTCGGAAGAGGCGGCCAAGGAGCGGAGTGGCGTAGATGCGGCGATCCATGACAAAACGGATGCGGCGTTGCTGGGTGGCAAGAAGGAGGAGAGCGTCGAGCCAGGAGACGTGGTTGGCGACGAGGAGTGCGCCCCCTTCGCTCGGCACGTGGCGCTCACCGATGATCTCCAAGCGGTAGAAGAGACGCATCGCCAGGAGAGCGACGAAGCGCAGAAGGAAGTCGGGGAGAACGATCAGGGTGAGAATACTCAGGAGCAGAGTCACTATTCCGAGGAGGGTGAAGGCGGCGCCGGGAGAGACCTGCATTGGCCCGGCGAGAAGCCAGAGGAGGGTCGAAGCCCCGAGCGCCCCGAGCCAGCTGAGAAAACTTGCCGCCGCCTGGATCTCGCCACGGCGGTCGGCCGGGCTGCGCAGTTGGATGAAGGCCTGCAACGGCACGATGAAGAGGCCGGAGCTGATGCCGAACAGGGCGACAACCAGCAGCACCGTCGGCAGATGCGGCGGAAGGGCGTGCAAGGCAAAGGCGCTGGCGCAGAGTCCGGCAGCTCCGATCGGCACCACGCCGAATTCGACGGTACGGCCGGAAAGACGGCCGGCGAGGAGTGCGCCGAGGCCGATACCAAGGGCGGCGGCAACGAAGAGGTAGCCGCTCTGCTCCTGGCTGAGGCCGAGGCGGCTCATGCCGTAGGGAAGGAGGTTGAGTTGGCAGAAAGCGCCGACAAAGAGGAAGTAGGCGGCACCGCTAATGGCGAGCAGGAGGTAGCCGTCGTGACGCAGGCTATACATGGTGCGCCAGTAGGAGAGCGGTGAAACGGCCAGGGGACGGTGGCCAGCGACCGGGGTGGTCGGCAGGGAACGCGCCAGAAGAAGGCCGACGACGGCGATGGCAACGCCGGCGAGCAGCGCCATTTCATAGCGGCCGGCGGCGAATTGGACGAGAAAGGGGGCGAGGGCGGTGCCGCCGACGATGGCGACGAAGGTACTCATCTCCAGCAAGCTGTTGGCGCGGGACAGTTCCTCACGCCCGACCAGTTCCGGCACCACGCCGTACTTGGCCGGGGCGAAGAGGGCGCTGTGACAGCCGAGGAGAAAGACCGTCAGGTAGAGAAGCAACGGCTGGGTCATGGCCACCCCCAGCACCGCCAGGCAGGCGATGGCGATCTCCAGCCCCTTGACGCCGATAATCAGGCGGTTTTTGGGGAAGCGGTCGGCCAGCGACCCAGCCAAGGCCGAGAAGAGGAGAAAGGGGGCGACAAAGGCGGCGCTGCCGAGGGCGGCGATAGTCCCGGCGTCTTTCGCCCCGAAATGGCCGATAAGAAAGAAGACGATAATCAGCTTGATCAGGTTGTCGTTGAGGGCGCCGCAGGCTTGGGCCAGATTGAGACGGGTAAAGGCGGCCGGGAGGCGAAAATTAGATGCGCTCATGAAAACTCCGTCAGGGGCGGCGCAGGAGACGCGCGGTATTGGTCAGAACGCTCTGCGGCAAACCCAGCGCCTGTTTCAGCCGCAGGCTCTGATCCCAGGGGTTGCGGATCGCAGCAAGCCGGCGAATTTCCGCGAAAGGGAGGCGTCCAAGCTGGAACCAGGGGGAGGTCAGACCGGTACATGGCAGCGGCATATCGGTGCCGAAGTGCAGACGGTCGTGCAACTCCGGGCGGGCCAGTACCTTCTGCAAATGACCGAGACGATTGATCTGGGTCAGGGCTGAAATATCGGCGTGGAGATTGGGATAGGCAGAGGCCAGCCGAAGAAAACGGGGGAAGTTGTGCTCACCCTGGTTACGGCCATTACTGGCACAATGCGCCGCGATCACCGTCACCCCTTCTTCCAGCGCGTTACGCAACCGCTCGGGATCGGCCAGGGTATTGTCGGCGCGGGTAAAGGACTCCTCCTCGCCGGTATGACAAAGCAGGGGCAGGCGCAGGGCGGCAAGACGACGATAGAAAGGCCGCAGCCGCTGGTCGGCCGGATCGATCCCCTGTATCGAGGGCAGCCACTTGAGGAGGACCGCGCCGGCGGCGGCGACAGAGTCGAGCTGTTCCAACGCGTCGCGACGATAGGGATTGACGCTGGCACCAAAGAGAAGATTGTCGTGGCGGCGACAGGCCTGGGCGATGAAATCGTTGGGGATGTAGAGTTCGCTCGCATCGGGCGACGGCCGCCCGGCGCTATCGACAACGCAGTCGAGGGCAAGTATCACCGCTTGGTCGACCAACTGCGCCTGCGCCAGTCCCTCGGCGAGCCGGCGCAACACCAGCATGTCCCCTTCCCGCTCCAGTTCCGCTTCGGTCACGCCGAAGGCACGCAGGTAGAAGCGAAACTTCCAGCTGCGCCGCAGCCGTGCAGAAACCCGGCACCCGCTCCCGCCGGCACCAAAGCCGGCGGCATGACAGTGCAAATCGATGACGGTTTCCGGGTTCATGCGAGACTCCTGGTAATTGGTTGATACACGCCTCTTCGCAGGAGCCATGCCAAACCAACCGACAGTGCTATCCTCTCGGAATCATTGTTCATTGTAAAGCTCATTCTTTTCGGGGCTAGAAGCATTTTCGCACGCTCATTGACACGCCATGTCCGACGCATGTACATTCCATGCATGGACAAGACGATCTTAGTTCCGGCGGAGCGTGAGCTCTTCAGCGTGATCGCCCAGGCCGCACTCGCCAACCCCTTCAGTCCCGAACGGGAAGTTCTCGATCGGCGCATTGTCGGAGCGGGCCGCGAGGTGCAACGAGACGACCTCTACCGCCGTGTCGCCAAGGGTGTCGCCGAGGCAGTGCGACGCCTCAACGCCAACGGCCGGGCCAGCCAGCGTCTCTACTCCGGGAGGGACCGCGAACTGGTGCGCAAGGTCGCTCTCTTCGATGTTTATCACCGCTATCGCGGTGCCTTTGACGCTTACATCCGGCAACAGATTACCCACGGCGACACCCCCTGCGCCGTCCCCTTCGGACGCGAGCTCCTGACTGCCCTCGCCGACCTCGACTTCAAAACCGATGAAGCCTTGCGCTACCTTGCCATCTTCTCCCAGATGCGCCGCGCCTTTTACTTTATCGAGACCACCCTGACCGGCCTCTCGCCGTCGATGCAGAGTCTGCGCCGGCACCTCTGGAACAATATCTTCACCAGCGATATCGGTCGCTATGAGGCGCTCCTCTGGGACCGCATGGAGGACTTTTCGACCCTGCTCCTCGGCGAAACCGGCACCGGCAAGGGCGCGGCGGCCGCGGCCATCGGCCGCTCCGGCTACATCCCCTTTGATCCAGGTCGGGGGACCTTCAGCGAAAGCTTCACCCGCAACTTCATCAGCCTCAACCTCTCCCAGTTCCCGGAAACACTCATCGAGTCGGAACTCTTCGGCCACAAGAAAGGGTCCTTTACCGGCGCCATCGGCGACCACACCGGGGTCTTTTCTCGCTGCACCCCGCATGGCTCGATCTTCCTCGACGAGATCGGTGACCTCTCCATCCCGGCCCAGATAAAACTCCTGCAGATCCTGCAGGAGCGCAACTTTGTCCCGGTTGGCAGCCATGAACGCCAGCGTTTCCACGGCCGGGTGATCGCCGCCACCCATAAACCCCTCGATGCCATGCGCCGCGCCGGACTCTTCCGCGACGACTTCTACTATCGACTCTGCTCCGACATCGTCACCATGCCATCGCTGCGCCAGCGCCTGCACGAGGATCCGCGCGAACTCGATGCGCTGGTCGATGGCATCCTGCGGCGGCTGCTCGGTCCTCAAGGAGGGGAGCTGACGGATTTTGTCGGCGCGGCTATCTTGCGCTCCGTCCCCGCCGACTATCCTTGGCCGGGAAATGTCCGCGAACTGGAGCAGGCGGTGCGGCGCATCCTTGTGACCAGCGACTATCGTGGCGAGCCCCCAGCGACAGCGACCGATGCCCAACAAAGACTCCTCTTCGCCATCAACGACGGCACCCTCAACGCCCAGCAACTCCTGACAAGCTATTGCCACCTCCTCTATCGGCGCCATGGCACCTACGAGGAAGTGGCTCGGCTTACCAATCTCGACCGGCGCACGGTCAAAAAATACCTGACCAACTAGAACAACAGCCGGCGCACACCCTCCCGCAATATTCACCGCCAGCGCCAGCGCAACAGGCGGAACCAGCTCCAGGTCAACCACGTCGCCGCCAGCCGGCCGCCGGCGTGATCGGTCAACCGCTCCAAGTAGCGGTCGTAACGGGCCAGCTGGGTTAAAGGTCCGCTCCCCGGCGGCTGCCCATGGCGGAAGTTGCGCCGCAGATCGAGGAAGAGGGCCAGTTGCCAGCCCTGGGAACGGACGTAGCCGCCGGTGCCGAGCCAGATCTCCCAGCGCGCCCGCCATGGCTGTGCGCGCATGAAAACGTCGATGCCGGCGAGGAGGGGGCCGAGGTGCAGGCGCCGGGTGCGATCCTGGCGGCGATAAAGTTCGCCGATAGTGGCGAAGAAAGGGGTACAGCCGAGGACGGCGAAGTTCATGACGATGGCACTGAGGACTTGGCGCGCGTAGAGCCCCTCGACTTCGAACCTTCTGGCCGAGGTCACGATCTCCCGCGGCAGCAGGAGCCAGCGACCGGCGGCAAAGACACGGGCGGCGAGACGGTCGTCTTCGAGGAGCGGCAGTTCGTCGTCGTAGCCGCCGAGGGCATGGAAGAAATCCTGTCGCAGGAAAAAACCCTGATCGCCGTGGAGACAGCCGGGACGGTTCAGCCGCGCCTTGGCCTCGTAAAAGTAATAAGGGAAGGACGGGGCGGCATCTGCCCGGGCGAAACGCAGGGCAAAGCGTCCGGCAACGCGCGGACCGGCCGCAGTCAGGGCGGTGAGGCCGACGGCCAGGGCATCGGCGGCGGGAAAGGAGCAGTCGGCGTGGAGAAAGAGGAGGTAATCCCCGCTCGCTGCGGCGGCCCCGGCATTCATCTGCGCTCCCCGACCGCGCGAAGCGGAGAGGAACCGCGCCGGAAAGGGCAAGGTCGGCAGGAGTTGCGCCGCCAGCTCTGCCGAGCCATCGTCGGAGCCACCATCGCAGAGGAGGAGCTCGCAGTCGATCCCCTGCTGACGAACAAGGTCGGCAAGGAATTGCGGCAGAATGGCGGCCTCATTGAGAACCGGGACAATAATCGAGAGGCAAGGTGCGCGCATGCTTAGTCTCGGCGGCAAAGAGGGAGCGTCCTTGATACCTCTCCGCAACGCCCTTGTCAATCGTGACATACGCCAGTGTTGGCAGCGGGGCGGCAAATCTGCTACAGTGCAGCCAACTTTTTCGGATAAAGGAAACCAACCATGCCCAAGGCAGCCAAAACCTCCACCAGAAAACCGGGGCTGAAAGCCCTCGGCCTCACGACCGCCTACCCCGACCAGTATGACCCGCGCTTGCTCGAAATTTTCGCCAACCGGCACCCCAAACGCGACTCCTGGACCCTGCTGGAGTGCAGCGAGTTTACCAGCCTCTGCCCCATCACCGGCCAACCCGACTGGGCGACGATTCTGATCCGTTACGTTGCCGATGCCCAGATGGTCGAATCGAAATCCCTCAAGCTCTATCTCCACGGTTTTCGCAATCGCGGCGATTTTCACGAGGATGTCGTCAACGTCATCCTCGACGACCTGCGCGCCGCCATGGTCCCCCGCTATATCGAAGTCCTCGGCATTTTCCATCCCCGTGGCGGCATCGCCATCCACCC
>MGTO01000097.1 GCA_001799485.1 Desulfuromonadales bacterium GWC2_61_20
GGAAAAGATGACCTTCGGCTGCTGTGGCGAGCCGGACTTTCCCCGGCAGTTAAAGGCCCTCGGCCGCAAGCAGGTCATCGTCGTCGGCATGGAGACCCACGTCTGCGTGCTGCAGACCGTCCTCGAACTCCTCGACGCCGGCTATCACGTCCATCTGGTCAAGGATGCGGTCATGAGCCGCAAGAAGGGGAACTGGCTGGTCGGGGTTGAAACTTCTGCCGCCGCCGGTGCCGTGATTACCTCGACGGAAGCGGCCCTCTTTCAGTTGCTGCAGGTGGCGGGGACCGAATCGTTCAAGAAGCTCTCGAAGCTGGTGCGCTGACCGGGGCGATCATTTTTCGGAGGAGGCATTACCATGCACAAGGATCAGGCCCAACAGCGCGTCGATCGCATCCGTGCCTTTCGTGACGAACTGACTCAACTGGAGGGGGAAGGGGTGCTCACCCTGCCGCCGGAACTGCGCGCCCCCGTCGACGCCCACCACAACCGCCTGCTGCGCGAGCTGACCCGGCAGTACGATGTCGATGTCAGCGGCGCCGACAAGCAGCTCTCCCTGGGGATGCGCATCGTCTCCTTGCTCGGCGCCCTGGCCCTGTCGGCGGCGGTGTTCTTCTTTTTCTACCGCTTCTGGGGCGGGCTCGGCACCACGGTCCAGGTTGCTGTCCTGGTGGTGGCGCCGCTTCTCGCCACGGCGAGTGTCGAGCTCGCTGCCCGGCGCGAACCGACCCTTTACTTCGCCTCACTCCTGGCGCTGGTCGCTTTCGCCTGTTTCGTCCTCAACCTCGTCCTCCTCGGCGCCATCTTCAATATCACTCCGAGCCAGAACGCCTTCCTCGTCTGGGGGGCCTTCGCCTTGCTCCTCGCCTATGGATATGGTTTGCGCCTGCTGCAGGTCGCCGGCATGTGTTCCCTCACCGGCTACCTCGCCGCCACCATCGGCACCTTTGGCGGCTGCTACTGGCTCTCCTTCGGCGAGCGCCCGGAAAACTTCATCGCCGCCGGCGCCCTCCTCGCTCTGGTGCCGCTGCTGCCCCAGCGCAAGCATCCGCACTTCGCCGGCTACTACCGGGTTTTCGGCCTCCTCTGCATCTTCATCGCTATCCTCATCCTCGCCAACTGGGGCTCGATCAGCTATCTGCCGTGGGCGATGAACACCATCGAAAGCCTCTATCAGACCGCCGGTTTTCTCCTCGCCGCCGCCGCCATCGCCCTCGGCATCCGTCAGGGCTGGCCGGGGGTGGTCAACCTCGGCAGCACCTTTTTCGTTCTCTATCTCTACACCAAGTTCTTTGACTGGTGGTGGGAGTGGATGCCGAAGTATCTCTTCTTCCTCCTCCTCGGCCTCATCGCCGTCGGTCTTCTCTTGGCCATGCGCCGCCTCCGTTCGACCATGCGGGAGGTGATGCCATGAAGCGCCGCGAACTCCTGGGGGCTTTGGCTCTGGTCCTCGGCATCAACATCCTTGTTCTCGCCGGGGTCGCCTGGAACCGCTCTGCGGTCGAGGCCGAGTTGACCTTGAGCGAACGCGAACTGCCGCTGGAACGCTATCGCGATCCCGACGACAACAGCGGTGTCGCCCTCCATCTCGACTGGCACCAGTGGCAGGGGGAATGGCCCTGGCTCGACCGCGCCAAGCTCGCCGAACTCGGCTTCGCCGTCGAGCGGATCGCCGCGAGCGATCACGCCTACGAGCGTCATGTCACGGCGCGGCGCGGCTATGTCGTCCTCGAACTGGCCGGTCCGGCCTGGGCAGCCCATCAGCGCAAGCAACAGGAAGAGATCGACAAGATTGCCGCCAATCTGGCCGCCGGCAAGATCGACGCCAAACAGGCCGAGAGCGCGCGCTGGCCCCTGGACGGGGAGCTCGCCGTCGGCAGCCGTCTCTTCGCCGTCGATGCCGGACCCGATCCGGCCCGTTTGCGCCAGCGCTACCCCGAGGGCAGCCGCTACCTCATCGCCGCCGCTCGTTTCGGCCTCCGTGCCTACGCCCTGAGTCCCAACGTCAGCGACAAAGATGCGGCGTCTCCCGGTTTCATCGAAGAGGTGCTGGTCGATACCTTGCACGTCCCCCGGGCACTGCAGGCGTCCCTCCTCGCCCTTCCTTCCCAGCGGCGCCTCAGCGTCGGTTATCGCTACTACGATGGCCAGCAGATGCCGACCCCGGCCTATGAAGCACGGGTGAAGTGGGGACGGCGGCTGGAGCCGTGGCTGGAGGCAGTAACCTTGCTGCCGTAGTGAAGTTTTATTTGGAGCTGAAACGCCAACAGCCCGCGATTCGCGGGCTGTTGGCGTTTATGGATGATCGGATTAGAGTTGGATCAGTTACTTGCCGGCGGCACGTTTCTCGCGGCGTTCGTTCATGACTTTGTAGGCGCAGAACTCGCCGCACATGGTGCAGGCGCCGTGCTCGGCATCGACCCCCGATTCGGCGCGCAGGCGGCGGGCCTTGGCCGGGTCGAGGGCGAGGGCGAATTGCCCTTCCCAGTCGAGGTTCTTGCGGCATTTGGCCATGGCGATGTCCTTCTCCATGGCGCCTTTGACCCCTTTGACGATATCGCCGGCGTGGGCGGCGATACGGCTGGCGATGACCCCCTCGTGGACATCCTCCACTGTCGGCAGGCGCAGGTGCTCGCTGGCGGTGACGTAGCAGAGGAAGTCGGCGCCGGCCGCCGCGGCGACGGTGCCGCCGATGGCGCAGGTGATGTGGTCGTAGCCGGGGGCGATGTCGGTGACGAGCGGGCCGAGGACATAGAAGGGGGCGCCGTGGCAGAGGCGTTTCTGCAGCTGGATGTTGGCGGCGATCTGATGCAGGGGGACGTGCCCCGGTCCCTCGATCATCACCTGAATGCCGGCGTCCCAGGCGCGCTGGGTCAGCTCGCCGAGGAGGATCAGTTCATGGATCTGGGCGCGGTCGGTGGCGTCGGCCAGGCACCCCGGGCGGAAGCCGTCGCCGAGGGAGAGGACGGCATCGTAGGGTTTGACGATTTCCAACAAGCGGTCGTAATGCTCGAAGAGGGGGTTTTCGGCGTTGTTGTGCGCCATCCACTCGACGGTGAAGGAGCCGCCACGGGAGACGACATCCATGATCCGTCCCTCGCGGTCCATGCGTTCGACGGTGGCGCGGGTGACGCCACAGTGGACGGTGATGAAGTCGACGCCGTCGTCGAGGTGCTTGACGATGCCGGCGAAGATATCTTCGACGGTCATGTCGACGATCGCTTTCTTCTGCCGGTTGACCGCATCGAGGGCCGCCTGGTAAAGGGGGACCGAGCCGATACAGGCGCTGGTCTCGGCGATGATGGCGCGACGGATCTCGTCGACCGGGCCGCCGGTGGAGAGGTCCATGATGGCGTCGGCGCCGGCGGCGACGGCGACCCGCGCCTTCTCCAGCTCCTTGTCGATGCTGGTGTCATCCTTGCTGGTGCCGATGTTGGCGTTGACCTTGGTGCGCAGACCGAGGCCGACGGCGAGGGGGACGCCATTTTTGCGCCGACGGTTGCGGCAGATAATGGCGGTGCCGTCGGCGATGCGCTGGCGCAACAGCTCGGGGTCGATCCCTTCGGGAACGGCGGCTTGCCGCATCAGGTCGGTGATGATGCCCTGGCGGGCGGCTTCGAGTGTGGTCATGGATTTCCTCGGTGGTTGGTCATTGGTTCGATCTGACGGATCAGTCCGATCGGTCTGATCCGTCGGATGAGAAACTTTTTGCCCCTTGCCAGTGGTTGACCGGGCCGTGGCCGCTGCCCAGGGGCAGAGCGGACACAATGGCCGCTGTCAGAAACTGCTTGGCCCGGCCGACCGCCTCGGGGAGCGGCCACCCCTGAGCAAGAAAGGTGGCGATGGCGGCGGAGAGGGTGCAGCCGGTGCCATGGGTGTTGCGGCTGGCAACCCTGGGCGCGGCGAAGCGGTGGATGCGCGGGCCATCGAGGAGGATGTCGAACGCTTCGTCCCCGGCCAGATGCCCCCCCTTGATCAGGACGTGGGCTGCGCCGAGCTGTTGCAGCTTGCGGCCGGCCGCGATCATCCCGCTTTCGTCACGGATGCTCAGCCCGGTGAGAGCTTCGGCCTCGGGGATATTGGGCGTCAGCAGATAGGCGCGTGGTAGCAGTTCCTCGCACAGGGCAGCGACCGCTTCCGCTTGCAGCAGCGGCGCTCCCCCCTTGGCGATCATCACCGGATCGACCACCGTTGGCAGGGGGTAACGGTCAAGGGCGGCGGCGACGGCGCGGATGATCTCGGCAGAGAAGAGCATCCCGGTTTTGGCGACATCGGCGCCGATATCGGAGAGAACCGCCTCGATCTGCTCGGTCACGAACTCGGTCGGGGCGGCATGAATCCCCGTTACGCCCAGGCTGTTCTGGGCAGTCAGGGCGGTGACGGCGCTGCTGCCGTAGGCACCGAGGAGGGTGATGGTCTTGAGGTCGGCCTGGATGCCGGCGCCTCCCCCCGAATCGGAGCCGGCGACGGTCAGCACCCGGCCTCGTGGCCAGGGGCGGCGGCGCAAAAAGAGGAGGGCCATTTCGCGGGCGGCGACGGCCGGTTGCGCTGCCGCCATCACCGCCGAGATGACGGCTACCGCATCGGCGCCGGCGTCGATGACCGCTCCGGCATTGTCGCGGTCGATGCCGCCGATGGCGACGATGGGGAGGGACACCGCCGCACGTACCTGGCGCAAGCGCTCGACCCCGACATGCACCGCGTCGTCTTTGCTCCCGGTCGGATACATGGCGCCAAGGCCGATATAGTCGGCGCCGTCGGCTTGCGCCTGAAGGGCTTGCGCCACCGTGCGGGTGGAGACGCCGATGATCTTCCCCGAACCGAGGAGGGCGCGCGCCGCTGCGATGCTGCCATCCCCCTGGCCGAGATGGACGCCGTCGGCATCACTCTCCTTGGCCAGCTGCGGCGAGTCGTTGACTAGCAGGACTGCTCTCGCCGCCCGGCACAAGGGGAGGAGCTGTGCCAGTTGCTCGCGCTTTTTTTCATCGGGAAGATGCTTCTCCCGGTACTGCACGACCCGGGCACCTCCGCGCAGGGCCGCCGCCGTCCGCACAAGGAGGCGGCCGTCGTTGTCGCTGTCGGTGATGAGGTAGAGTCCCTGAAGCATAGTGGCCGTAGTAAGATTCAAGATGTTGAGCCGTAAAATAAAAAACCGCCGCGCCGGAAATGCGGGGCGCGGCGGATCCATAAAGAACCGTCATCGCCGCTTCCCTCCGCCGGTATGATCCGGATCAGGTTCCAAGGGTCGTTCCGCTGGTGACGGAACTCTCAGTATGACACTCCCCTAGCGGTCGGTATGCAGTTGTTCGCGTGCTGCGTGTGGCTGGAAGGTCAGGCCAGAACGATGCGGCGATTGAGCAGGTCGATCTCGGCGACGGCTCCGGCGAGCTCCTCGGTTTTGCCGTAGACATCGACCAATTTAATCTTGCCGTTGCCGGCGATGACCGAGCTGACGTTCTCGAGGGAAATTTCCTCGTCGCCACGGATGAGAAAGTAGGGGCCCATATCCATGCACATATTGTTCTATCCTCCTTGTAGACTCCGTGCAGCCTAGTCGAAATGCCTTCCGGCTGTCAACCGGATTGTGCCCGGTAGCGGGTCGGAAACAGGGGATAAAACTTTACATGCCGGAAGGTCCTTGCTAACATAACCGACCGTTTTCATCCCCCCCCGTCCCGGCCCTGCCGGAGTTTGCCGTCGTCCCATGCGAATCAAACGCCTAGAAATCCTCGGCTTCAAATCCTTCGTCGACAAGGTGTCCCTCGACTTCCAGCAGGGAGTCTCGGGAATCGTCGGTCCGAACGGCTGTGGCAAGAGCAATATCGTCGATGCCATCCGCTGGGTCATGGGGGAGCAGAGCGCCAAGAATCTGCGCGGCCGCTCCATGGAAGATGTCATCTTCGGCGGCAGCGAAAGTCGCAAGCCCCTCGGCATGGCCGAGGTCTCCATCATCTTTGCCAATGAGGACGGCCGGGCTCCGGCGGCAATGAGCGAGTTCGCCGAGATCATGGTGACGCGGCGGCTCTTCCGTAACGGTGACAGCGACTATCTTCTCAACAAGACCCCCTGCCGACTTCTCGATATCACCGAGCTCTTCATGGATACCGGCGTCGGCACCCGCGCCTATTCCATCATCGAGCAGGGGAAGATCGGCATGATCCTCAATGCCAAGCCGGAAGATCGCCGGTTTCTCATCGAGGAAGCGGCAGGAGTCACCAAATACAAATCGCGCAAGAAGACGGCCCTGCGTAAGATCGAGGCGACCAAGCAGAACCTGCTGCGCCTCTCCGACATCGTCGCCGAAGTCCGCCGCCAGCTCGGTGGGCTCAAGCGCCAGGCGCAGAAGGCCCAGCGCTTCCGCGAACTGCGCGACGAGCTCAAGGGGATCGAGACCCGGCTGGCGCAGGAGCGTTATGCCGTCCTCCGCGCCGAAGAGTCGGAACTGTTACGCAAGGAGACGGAACACGGCGGAATCTTCGAGCGTCTTGCCGCTGAGCTGGCTCAGGGGGAACTGACTTACGAAGAGGCCCGGCTGCAGCAGGTCACGGCCGAGAAGACCGTGGCGGCGGGGCAGGAAGGTCTTTTCCAGCTCAGCAATGCCATCCAGCAGGCCGAAGGGAAGATCGGTTTTGCCGGCAAGGAGCTTGAAGGTCTCGAGGTGCAGAAGGAGCGCCTCGGGATCGAAGCGGCGGAAGTCGGCGAACGTCTGGGTGAGCTCGACCGGGAAGAGGTCACTTCGCAAGAGAGCGACGCCAGGCTCGGGGAAGAACTGATCGGGGCGCAGCGGCGGCAGTCCGAAGGAGAAGCGGCCCTCGAAGCATTGACCACCGGCGAACGGCAATTGGCCGGGCGGCTCGACGAAAGCCGGAATCGCCTCTTCGGACTCCTCTCCGAACTGGCCCGCCTCGGCAACCTGCACCAGGATGCCGAGCGCCGTCTGCAGTCCCAGGCCGAGCGCGAGGGGCGCAACCGCCAGGAAGCAATCGTGCTGCGCGAACAGCTGGAGGCGGCACGCGCCCAGTCCGCGGCCCTGGAGACAGCGTTGCACGGTTTTCGTGGGCGCAAGGCCGAGCTGCAGCAGCAGCGCGAGCAGACCGAAGAACTGGTACGCCTCCTGCGGCGGGACCTCGATGGCAACGAAGGTGCCCTGCTGGTGGCGCGCGAGGAGCTTAACCGCCATCGCTCCCGCCTCGAATCGCTGCAGGAACTCGAACGCAACCTCGAAGGCTACGGTCGGGGGGTGCGCGGTATCCTGCGCGAACCGGCCCTCAACAGCAAGTTTCGCGGCATGCTGGCCGATGCCCTCGATGTCCCGGGCCGCCTCGAAGTGGCCGTCGAAGCAGTCTTGGGCGAACGCCTGCAGGCGCTCCTTGCCTCCGGGGCCGGCGATGTACAGTCGGCCCTCGATCTGCTGCGTCGCGATGGCGGGCGCTGCAGTTTTCTCGTGCCGTTACCGCAGGGGGCCGCACCGCTCGCGGTCGCCGGGGCGACACCCCTGGCCCAGGAGTTGACGGTGCGCGACGATGCCGCGGCCGCCCTCGGCAGCTTGTTGCGCGGGGTCTGGCTGGTCGCCAGTCTTGATCCCTTTCTCGGGGCCGGGGCGTTGCCGCCGGGGACGCTGCTGGTGACGCCGACAGGGGAAACCCTGAGCTGGCAGGGAGAATTACGCGGGGGCGGCAGCCAGGACCTGGCCGAGGGGGTGCTGCACAAGAAACGCGAGATCAAGGATCTCGGCGCCGGCGTCGCGGCGCGGGCGCAGGAGGTGGCGACCCTGGAGGCGCGGCGGCAGTCGCTGCGCGAGCAGCTGCAGTCGGCCGAGGCCGAGGTCGTCGACCTCGGTGCCGCCCTGCACCGCAAAGAGCTCAAGGTCGTCGACCACGAAAAGGATCTGGCTCGGGCCGGGCAGGAAGCGGCGCGCCTCCTCGATCGGGTCGAGGTGCTGAGTCTGGAGGAGGACCAGCTCCACGAGGAGCGGGAAGCTCTCCTCGCTCAGCGTAGCGAGGCCGACGCGGGCCGGGCTGTCAAGACAGAGGAGAAGGAGCGGGAGGAAGCGTCGGTGCAGCTGTTGCAGGAGGAGTTGCAGCAGCGCCGGGCGGAACTGGACACCGTGCGGGAAAGGGTCACCGCCCTCAAGGTTGAAGTCGCCGGTCTGCGCGAACGGGAAGAGGGGGGGAAACGCCATCAGGAACGGCTCCTCCGTCTGCGCCAGGAACTCCAGGGACGGTTGGCCCTGCTCCACAGCCGGCGTGAGGAAGCCGGTGGTGAGCAGGAACGTCTCGTCGCCGAGCGTAAACGTTTGCAGGTTGAGTTCGAGCTGCTGGTGGTGCGTCGTGACGAAGAGAAGAAGCGCTTCGACCTTCTGCGCGAGACCTTCGACGTCGGAACGCGGCGCATCGAAGAGCAGGAGGAGTATAACCGGGGTCGGCGTTCCCGCTTGAACGACGCGCGCCAGGTCCAGGCCGAATTGCAGGTGAAGTTGCGGGAACTGCAACTGGAGGCCGAGCACCTGCGCCAGACCATTCTCGACCGCTATCGCCTCGATTTGCGCGAGGTCGTTGCGGTGCAGACCGAACCGCTGGCGGTGGAGAATGCCGCCCGGCGGATGCAAGAGCTGCGGCGGGCCATCGACGATGTCGGCGAGGTCAATCTGACGGCGGTGGAGGAATACGAGGAGCTGGAGACGCGCTACAAGTTTCTCAGCGGCCAGCAGGAGGATTTGCGCCTGTCCCTCGACAGCCTGCAAAGCGCCATCACCAAGATCAACCGCACGACCCGCAAGCGTTTCCGCGAAACCTTCGATCTGGTCAACGCCAAATTTCAGGAGATTTTCCCGCGTCTTTTTCGCGGCGGCAAAGCCGAGCTGCACCTCACCGACGAAGAGGATCTCCTCGAAACCGGCATCGACATCATCGCCCAGCCGCCGGGGAAGAAATTGCAGAATGTCACCCTGCTCTCCGGGGGGGAGAAGGCTTTAACCGCCGTCGCCCTGATCTTTTCCATCTTCCTCATCAAACCGAGTCCCTTCTGCCTCCTCGATGAAGTTGATGCCCCCCTCGATGATGCTAACATCGGGCGTTTCAACGAGATTGTTCGGGAGATGTCGGCCATTTCCCAATTCGTTATCATTACCCATAACAAGAGGACCATGGAAATTGCCGATACCCTTTATGGCGTGACCATGGAGGAGCCCGGCGTGTCCAAGCTCGTCTCTGTCCACCTCAACGAATATTAGGTTGTCTGTCATCATGCCACTCAAACGCGCCCTTCAGCAGTTGGTCGATCACGTCCCGGAGGCCCTCGGAGCGATCCTTGTCGACTGGGAGGGGGAGGCGGTTGAGCAAGTCTCGTGCATGGACGAGTTTGAGCTGAAAGTCATCGGCGCCCACAAAGGGGTGATCCTCTGTAATATGCGGGAGATTGTCGCCCGACTCGGCAGTGATAACCTTGAAGAAATCCTGGTTGCGACGGCGCAAACCCAGACCCTGATGCTGCCGGTGACGAGTGACTATTTCCTGATTTTCACCTTTGCTAAAGGGGAGCACCTGGGTCTGGCTCTCTTCGAGTCGCGTCGCTGTGTGCAGCAGTTGCGCGAGGAAATTGTCTGACGATTTTGCTATTGGGGATATCTGGATGAGTGGTGGTTTTTTCGAACGGATCAAGGCGGGGCTGAGCAAGACACGCAATCTGGTGCGGGGTTCTCTTGATGAGCTCCTTGGCGGGCAGCGACGTATCGATGCGGCACTGCTGGAAGAGGTTGAAGAACTTTTGGTCAGCGCCGATTTTGGCCTGAAAACGGCGCACGACATCATCCAAGCGGTGGAGCGGCGGCGTCACCGTGAAGGAATCGCCGATGCCGTCGCCCTGCGCCGAGCCTTGGCGCAGGAGGTTCAGGCGCGGCTGCTGGCGATCGCGCAGGAGTCCCTTCGCTTCGCGGGTACATCCCCCACCGTACTGCTGATTGTGGGGGTCAACGGGGTCGGGAAGACGACCAGCGTCGGCAAGCTGGCCCACTATTATGGTAGCATGGGCAAGCGGGTCGTTCTCGGGGCCGGCGACACCTTTCGTGCGGCGGCCGCAGAACAGTTGGTAATATGGGGAGTGCGTGCCGGAGTTGAAGTGATTCGCCATGAAGCCGGAAGTGATCCGGCGGCCGTCGCCTTTGACGCCGCCAAGGCTGCCGTTGCCCGTCGTGCCGACCTGCTGATTATCGATACAGCGGGGCGCTTGCACAATAAAGTGAATTTGATGGAGGAACTGAAAAAAGTGCATCGGGTTCTGTCCCGAGAGATTCCCGGCGCTCCCCACGAAACGTTTCTGGTTCTCGATGCCACGACTGGCCAGAATGCTCTGGCCCAGGCCAAGATCTTCTGTGAAGCGGTCGCGGTCAGCGGCATCATTTTGACTAAACTTGACGGCACGGCTCGTGGCGGCATCATCGTGGCGATAGCCGGCGAACTCGGGGTGCCGGTGCGGTTCGTCGGTCTCGGGGAGGGGCTGGACGATCTGCGTCCCTTCGATCCGGAGGCCTTCACGCAAACCCTCTTTGGCCCGGAGTGATTCGGAACTTGACTTTACACGCCCGGATTTCATAGAATTTCAGCCATATTGGGGGAGCTATTCATGCTTTCCAAAGCGATTCAACGCCTTGAGGACCAAGTCGAGAGTTTGCTGCAGCGACAGCAGGCACTCCAGTCTGAATGCGCCACGCTCGGGTCTGAGCGTGACCGACTGAGGCGGGACCGTGATGCTTTACGTTGTGAGCTTGACCGAATCATCGCCAAGATCGATGGCGCCCTCAAGGAGTCTGCATGAAATCGGCAGTGCAGGTGACCATTCTCGGTCAGATGTTCGCGGTACGCAGCGACGCCTCTGCCGAAGAAGTGCGGCGGGTCGCGGCATTTGTTAACGAGAAGCTGTCCGCGGTCACGGGGGGGCTGCGTACGGCTGATTCCCTTCATGCAGCACTATTGACGCTTCTCAATGTCGCTGGTGATTATCTGCAACTTCGGGATGGCGGCGAGGCGGCCCAACAAGAGTTGGCCGGGCGCCTGGTACGTCTGTCGGCCCGCATCGAAAAGACCGGCCCGGTTGTGCGGGATAGTCGGAAGGACGCCGGCGCTGAGCCGGCGCAACTCAGTCTCTGTACGGAGATTTAAAATAGATCGGGATGGTTACAGTGCGTCCGCTGGTTTTCCCCGGACGCTTCGCAGGTACGGTCGTAAGGATTCTGCTCCATGAACGTCACCCGTTTCAGCACGAACGGACGGTTTTCCCCTCTGATCGCCCGGTTCGTCCCCTCCTCAGGGTGGTGGATGTGCCGGGAACGGCGAATTGAAAACTTTCCGGATGTAAGTGTCGAGGCGTGGTGAACGTTTTACCAATCTGACCGGTTGTCCTGCTCCTTGCCCCCGTTTCTCTTTCCCTCCCTACAGGGATCACCCGCTGCCAGGGGATCTCTGCCATGCCCAAGCATTCCCTGCGTGAACAGATGCTGGAACACCGGTGTCGTCTGACGGCCGCGACGCTGCAGCAGTTGAGCGACCTGATCCAGAGTCAGTTCGTCGAGTTGCCCGAGTTCCTGGCCGCAGATGTGGTGGCTCTTTACGCTCCGGTCCGGAATGAGGTTGCTACCGCCGAGCTCTTTCGTGCCGGACGCAAGATGGGGAAACGGCTACTCTTCCCCCGGGTTTTCGGCAAGCACCTTGAATTTGTCGAAGTCAGCGACTGGTCCGAGCTGCATTCCGGTGCATTTGGCATCGCCGAACCGACAGGCTCAAACGTCGTTGACTCAGCGGCTATTGACTTGATGGTTCTGCCCGGTTTGGCTTTCGACCGCCGTGGGCATCGCCTCGGATATGGTAAGGGTTATTATGATCGCTATTGGCAGCAACAGCCCCGGCATGGCCTTTTGCTTGGCCTCGCCTTCGATTTCCAAGTGGTCGACCGACTTCCGGTCGAGCATCACGATATCCAGCTCGACCTTCTGGTTACCGAGACAAGCCTCCTCCGGTTTGTCTGATTGTGCCTGGAGTAGAGCCATTTCAACATAGAGGAGGACCCTGACTTTGAAAATAGAACTTGTTCTGATGTTGGTCGGCGCCGCTTTGTTCGGCGGTCTTTTTATCGGTATGTTGCTGCGGCGCAAAATGGCCGAATCCCGTGTTGCCAATGCCGAAACGGCGGCGGTTCAGGTCCTTGATGAGGCGAAAAGGAAAGCCGATTCGCTGATCAAGGAAGCGGTCATTCAGGCCAAGGATGCCGTCATTGCCGCCAAGTCCGAATGGGAGGTGGAATCGCGGGAACTGCGGCGTGAAATCCAGTCCCAGGAAAAGCGTCTGGTGCAGAAGGAGGAGTACCTCGATCGCAAGACCGTGCAGATCGATGAGCGCGACGAGGATCTTGGCAAAAGGGAAAAACGCCTGATGCAGGAGGAAGATCAACTCAAGTCTCGCGAAGGCGAAATCGACAAGTTGATCGAAGAGCAGCGCAAACGGCTGGAGGACATCTCCGGCATCAGCTCCGAGGAGGCCAAACGTCGGCTCATGGAGGCGATGGAGAGCGAGGCCCGTCATGACGGGGCCAAGCGTGTCCGCCAGATCGAGGACGAAGCTCGCGAAACGGCCGACAAAAAGTCCAAGGAGATTCTCGCCCTGGCGATTCAACGCTATGCCGGCGAATATGTCGCCGAGCGGACCGTCAGCGCCGTCCCCCTTCCTTCCGATGAGATGAAGGGGCGTATTATCGGCCGTGAAGGTCGCAACATTCGCGCCATCGAGGCGGCCACCGGGATCGATCTGATCATTGATGACACCCCCGAGGCGGTCATCATCTCCGGTTTCAATCCGGTGCGGCGCGAAGTGGCGCGGCTGTCGCTGGAACGGCTGATTGCAGATGGTCGTATCCATCCGGCCCGTATTGAAGAGATTGTTGCCAAGGCAACCCAGGATGTCGACAATGCCATTCGCGAGGCCGGTGAGCAGGCGACCTTCGACGTCGGTGTCCACGGCATTCATCCGGAGATCGTCAAGCTCATCGGCCGGTTGAAATACCGGACGTCCTATGGCCAGAATGTTCTCAATCACTCCCTTGAGGTCGCGTTCCTCTGCGGCATCATGGCTTCCGAACTCGGAATCAACGTCAAACAGGCCAAGCGTGCCGGACTGCTACACGACATCGGCAAAGCGGTCGATCATGAGATTGAAGGTTCGCACGCGGTCATCGGCGCCGATCTGGCGCGCAAATATGGTGAAAATGCGGCCATCGTTCATTCCATCGGTGCCCACCATGAGGATGAAAAGCCAGAATCGATTCTCGATGTCCTGGTGCAGGCGGCCGATGCCCTTTCCGGCGCCCGCCCCGGCGCCCGCCGCGAGATGCTCGAGACCTATGTAAAACGGTTGCAGGATCTCGAAAGAATTGGGACATCCTTTGCCGGGGTCACCAGTTGTTATGCCATTCAGGCTGGTCGCGAGATACGCATCATGGTCTCGAGCGACGAGATTTCCGACGACCAGTCGTACATCCTGGCCAAGGATGTCGCCCGCAAGATCGAGGGTGAGATGACCTACCCGGGGCAGATCAAGGTCAATGTCATCCGGGAAACCCGCGCCATTGAATACGCCAAGTAGCTCGGGGGACGAGTGAAGCTCTTATTCATCGGTGATGTCGTAGGGAAATCGGGGCGACTTGCCCTGAGCCAGCGTCTGGGGCGGCTCGTTGACCGGCACAATATTGATCTGGTCATCGCCAACGGGGAAAACGCCGCCGCCGGCTTTGGGGTCACTCCCGACACGGTGCGGGAAATGCTCGATGCCGGGGTTGACGTCATCACTACGGGCAATCATGTCTGGGACAAGAAAGAAGTTCTGTCTTGTATCGACAAGGAGGAGCGGTTGCTGCGCCCGGCCAATTACCCGGCCGGAGCCCCGGGGCGTGGATGTGGGGTCTACACTACGCCCGGCGGAATTGAGGTGGCCGTCCTCAATCTCGAAGGTCGAGTCTTCATGCACAACCTCGACTGCCCGTTCCGCGCGGCCGACCGCCTGCTGGAAGAGTTACAGCGGCGCACCCCGGTAATTCTGGTTGATTTTCATGCCGAGGCCACCAGCGAAAAGGTGGCCCTCGGCTACCATCTCGATGGCCGGGTCTCGGCGGTGGTCGGCACCCACACCCATGTCCAGACGGCCGACGAAAGGGTCCTCCCCGGGGGCACGGCGTTCATTACCGATGTCGGCATGACAGGTAGCCGCGATGGGGTGATCGGTATCCACAAGGAGCTCGCCCTGGAACGTTTTCTCACCCAGATGCCGGTCCGTTTCGAGGTCTGTAAGAAAGATCCGGTTCTCTGCGGCGTCGTGATCACCATCAATGAGGAGAGCGGCCGCGCCCTCGAAATCTGTCGCGTGCAAGAGGCCCTTGAATAACCGACACCCTGAGCCGGTGTTATCTGATTCTACGCAACTATGGGATGAAGGGATGTTTAGATGAAATCGGTTCAGGAACAGATGGCCGTCATTCGCCGCGGGGCGGTGGAAATTCTGGTCGAAGCAGAACTCGAAGAGAAAATCGCCGGTTCATTGCGCACCGGCACCCCCCTGCGGATCAAGGCCGGGTTTGACCCGACCGCCCCCGATCTGCATCTTGGCCACACCGTGCTGATCCAGAAACTCAAACAGTTCCAGGAGTTGGGGCACGAAGTTTGTTTTCTCATCGGCGATTTTACCGGCATGATCGGTGACCCGACGGGGAAGAACGAGACCCGCAAGGCTCTGACGCGCGAGGATGTGCTGCGTAACGCCGAAACCTACAAAGCTCAGGTTTTTAAAATCCTTGACCCGCAAAAGACCCGGGTGGTGTTCAACTCCGAGTGGCTGGCCAAGATGGGCGCCGCCGAGATGATCGCTCTGGCCGCCAAGTCGACGGTAGCGCGCATGCTCGAACGGGACGATTTTGGCAAGCGCTACGCCAGCCAGCTTCCCATCAGTATTCACGAGTTTCTTTATCCGCTGATCCAGGGTTACGACTCGGTGGCGTTGCGCGCCGATGTCGAACTGGGCGGCACCGACCAGAAATTCAATCTTCTCATGGGGCGCGAACTGCAGAAGCAGGAAGGGCAGCGTCCCCAGTCGGTTTTGATGATGCCGCTCCTTGAGGGGCTTGACGGTGTCAACAAGATGAGCAAGTCCTTGGGCAACTATATCGGCATAACCGAGCCACCCAAGGAGATCTATGGCAAGGTCATGAGCATCTCCGACGAATTGATGGTTCGCTACTATGAACTCCTTTCGGATGCGGATCTGGCCACGCTGCAGCGGGTCAGAGACGGTGTGGCCCATGTGGCGGGCGGAGCGCACCCGATGGAGAGCAAGAAGGCGCTGGCTCGGGAAATGGTCGCCCGTTTTCACGGGGTGGATGCGGCTGAGCAGGCGGCGGCTGAGTTCATCCTGCAGTTCAAACAGAAAGAGGTCCCCGACGACATCCCTCAGGTCCGCCTGGCTTATGATGCTCCGGTCTGGATCTGTCGTTTGCTGACCGATGCCGGGCTGACAGCGTCAAACGGCGAGGCCCGGCGCCTGGTCCAGCAAGGTGCGGTCAAGCTGGCCGGGGAGAAAATCGACGACCCCGAGCGGGAAATCCCGCCGTGGGGGGACCTGGTTATACAGGCCGGGAAGCGAAAGTTTGCGCGCATTTGCTTCGGCAAATAACCCGTTGGGGTGGTCTTTCCCGAGGCCGGCCGGAAAACAACTGCCGCCGCTCTGGTCGAGCGGAGACAAACAAAAAACATTCCCGATAAAAAAGCGTAAAAAGGATATTGACAGGGCGTGTGGGGTTCATGTATAACCTGCGCTCGTTGCCGA
>MGTO01000098.1 GCA_001799485.1 Desulfuromonadales bacterium GWC2_61_20
TCAACGCCGATTTCGATTGCCTCGGCGCGATGATTGCCGCTCGCCGCCTCTATCCGGAGGCGGTGCTGGTCTTTCCCGGCGCCCAGGAGCGCAGCCTGCGCGATTTCATCCTGCGCCATCCCCTCGATGACTACAACGTCAAGCGCGTGCGCGATCTCGATCTGACGGCGGTAACCCGGCTGATCCTGGTGGACGTCCACCAATCCGAACGCATCGGCCCGCTGGGCGAGGTGGCGCGGCGAGACGGGGTCGAAGTGCATATCTACGACCACCATCCGTCCGGAAGCGCCGACCTTCACGGTACGGTCGAGGAGATCGCGGCGGTCGGGTCGACGGTGACAGTCTTCTGCCGTCTTTTCGCCGCGCGGGGGATCGCCCCCGAGCCGGAAGAGGCGACGATGATGATGCTCGGGTTGTACGAGGACACCGGGAGTCTCCAGTTCGTTTCCACCACGGTCGCGGATTACCACGCCGCCGCTTTTCTCCTGGGGCATGGCGCCAACCTCAATACCGTCGCCGATTCCCTCTCCCAGGAACTTAACGCCGATCAGGTCGAACTCCTCAACGCCCTGCTCAAAGGGCGGACGGTGCTGAATATCAATGGCCTTGATATCACCGTGGCGCAGGCCAGTTATCCGCGTTTCGTCGCCGATCTCGCCAACCTGACGCACAAGCTCAAGGACATGGAGGGGCTCGATGCGCTGGTGGTGGTGGCGCGTCTGGCCGACCGCATCTTCATGGTCGGGCGCTCCCGTCGCGCCGAGGTGTCGATGGGTGAGATCCTCGCCGAATTCGGCGGTGGCGGCCATTCCTACGCCGCCTCGGCGGCGGTGCGCGAGTTGACTCTGGTGCAGGTGCTGGAGCGCCTCCCCGAAGTGCTGCGGCGTCATGTCAAACCGAGCTGGCAGGCCCGCCACCTGTTGTCGTATCCGGTCAAGAGCGCGCCTTTGCAGAGCAGTGTCGCCGAGGTCCGGGAGATTCTCACCCGCTACAACATCAATGCCCTGCCGGTCCTCGACGGCGAACGGGTCGTCGGCATCCTGACCCGGCAGATCGTCGAAAAAGCCGCTCACCACGGTCTCGGCGCGGTTATGGCCGCCGAATACATGAATACCGACTTTGCCTCTGTGTCGCCGGAGACCCCGGTCGCGGAGTTGCAGGAACTCATCGTCGAGCGCAATCAGCGTTTTGTTCCGGTCGTCGAAGCCGGACGCCTGGTCGGCGCCATCACCCGGACCGATCTCTTGCGTCATCTCGTCTCGGGGGGGCGTGCCCTGCCGCTGACCGGGCCGGCGGCCGATCTGGCTGCGGTCGGGCCGATCTTCAAACGCCGCCAGATTCTGCGCTGGTTGCGCGAACGCCTGCCGGAGCACGTCCACAAAATCCTGCATGAACTCGGTGTGGTCGGCGAGGAGCTCGGCATGGGGGTCAGCGCCGTCGGCGGCTTCGTCCGTGATTTCTTGCTGCGACTCGACAACCTCGATATCGATATCGTCGTCGAGGGGGATGGCATCGCCTTCGCCCAGAGTTTCGCCGCGCGCAACCGCGCCCGCATCAAGGCGCACCCCAAGTTCGGGACGGCGGTCATCATCTTCCCCGATGGCTTCAAGATCGATGTCGCGACGGCGCGCATGGAATATTATCTTGCCCCGGGGGCGCTGCCGACGGTGGAGCATGCCTCCCTCAAGCTCGATCTCTATCGCCGCGACTTTACGATCAATACCCTGGCCATTACCCTCAATCCCGGCCGCTTCGGTGATCTCATCGATTTTTTCGGGGCCCAGCGCGACCTGCGCGATCGCGTCATTCGCGTGCTGCACAACCTCAGCTTTGTCGAGGACCCGACCCGGGTCTACCGGGCCGTGCGTTTCGAGCAGCGCCTCGGTTTTCGACTCGGGGCGCACACCGAGACCCTCCTGCGCAGTGCCGTGCGCATGGGGTTTGTCGAACGGGTCGGGGGGATCCGCCTGCTGCACGAGCTGCAAAGTGTCTTGCGCGAGGCCGACCCCCTGCCGGCGGTGCGGCGTCTGGCCGAGCTCCAGCTCCTCCCCTACCTCCATCGCCAGCTGACTTTTTCGGCACGGACGGCGGAGCTCTTTGCCGGGGCGGCGCGCGCCCTGCACTGGCATGAACTCCTCTATACCGGGCAGGCGGTGCAGCGCTGGGAAGTCTATTTCCTCTGTCTCCTCAACGCTCTGGACGACGCCGAACTCCCCGCGCTCTGCCGCCATCTCGATCTGCCCAAAAGGCTGCGACAGCGGTTGCTGACGGAGCGCGGCGAAGCTCATCGGATATTGCAGCTCCTTGAACGTTGCCGCAGCCGCCGCCGCGAACCCCGGGCCAGCGAGCTCTATCGCTGGCTTTTACCCCTGTCGCCTGAAACTCTCCTCTATCTCATCGCCCGCGCCGGCAGCGATGAGGTGCGCCGCTGGCTCAGCCATTTCCATACCCATTTGCGCGGAACGGTCCCTTTTGTCGATGGTGCCGGTCTCGCCCGCCTCGGCTATCCGCCGGGGCCGGAATACCGGGAGATGCTGGCTCTGCTTCTCGAAGCCCGCCTCGACGGCAAAGTCGTGACGCGGGAGGACGAAGAGGCCCTGCTGCGCAAACGTTTCCGGGCGCGCCGTAAGCGCACGGAAGGTCCTCCCGACACCGCCGTCCCTCTTTGACATTGTCCTCTGCATTTGTTACAACAGCTTCCGCCCTTTTCCTCACGGAGTCCCATGGAACAGTTTTTCTTAAGAATTTCCATCATGCTGGTGCCGGCGCTGTTGGCCATAACCGTCCATGAGGTCAGCCACGGCCTCGCTGCCGACCGCCTCGGCGACCCGACCGCCCGCCTTCTCGGCCGGCTCACCCTCAATCCCCTGCGCCATCTCGATCCTGTCGGCACCATCGCCCTGCTCCTGGTCGGTTTCGGCTGGGCGCGACCAGTGCCGGTCAACTTTGCCAATCTCAACCAGCCCCGGCGCGACATGATCTGGGTGGCGCTGGTCGGCCCTTTGAGCAACTTTACCCTGGCGATTCTCTCCGGACTCCTTCTCCGCGGCATGGCCCATCTCCCCGCAAGTCTGGCTACTTACAGCCTCGTCGCCAGCATCATCGAACCGGTGGCGCTCATGGCGGCCTTCAGTCTCTACATCAATGTTATTCTCGGTCTCTTCAACCTGCTCCCCATCCCCCCCCTCGATGGCGGGCGTGTCCTCACCGGCCTGCTGCCGCCGCGGCAGGCGGCCGCCTTGACCCGCTTCGAACCCTTCGGTTTTGTCTTGCTCATCGTCCTGATCTTCTTCACCGATCTCTGGCGCGTCGTGCTCGAACCGGTCATCGCCTATCTGGTCGGACTCATTGCCGGGACGCAGATCACGGTGGTGCATGAAGTCGTCAAGTTTCTCCTCAGTCGCTGAGTTTTCCTCCATGGCTTACGAAATCAAACTGGAAAATTTCGAGGGTCCCCTCGACCTCCTCCTCCATCTCATCAAGAAGCATGAGATGGATATTTACGATATCCCCATGGCCGAGGTGACGGAGCAGTATCTGCGCACCATCGAAGCCATGAAAGTACTCAATCTCGATATCGCCGGCGAGTTTCTCGTCATGGCCGCGACCCTCATCCACATTAAATCCCGTCTCCTTCTCCCCCAGGCGGATGAGGAGGTCGAGGACGAAGAGGAGGACGACCCGCGGGCTGAACTGATCCGCCGTCTCCTCGAATATCAAAAATACAAGGAGGCCGGGGGGGCACTGGATGCTCTGCCTCAACTCGAGCGTGATATTTTCGTGCGCAACTGGCCGTCTGCAGAAATGCAGGATGGCGCGGGGGAGGAACTCGAAGCCATCGGTATTTATGAACTGGTCGAGGCCTTTCGCGAGTTGCTGCAGGAGCATCCGCAGGAGGTTTTTCACGAAGTCGGCTATGAGCGCCTCTCGGTGACCGAGCGGATCAATACCATTCTCTTTCGGCTGGAGGGGGTGGCAAGCCTCGGTTTTCTCCAGCTTTTCGACCTGCGCCCGACCCGACCCGATGTGGTCGTCACCTTTCTCGCCCTCCTCGAACTGGTCAAGCTGCGTCTGGTGCGACTGCTCCAGGAAACCCGGGGCGGCGCCATCTGGCTCTTCCCGGCAACGGCCAGCGACGAGGGGGCGACCCTGCCCGCAAGGAGTGAGGCCTGACGTGTTGCCGTCTGAACAAAAAGCGATTATCGAAGGTCTCCTCTTTATTTCCGAGACGCCGTTGAAGGCCGAGCGAATCGCCGCGGTCCTGGAGATCGAGCGGGCCGAGGCCCAGCGCCTGCTCTACGAACTGGTGGCGGATTACCAGTCGGCGGTCAGGGGCTTCGTCCTGGCCGAAGTGGCGGAAGGCTTTCAATTCCGCTCACGCCCTGAGCATGCCGAGTGGTACCGGCGTCTGGGGCGGCAGCGCACCTTTCGCTTTTCCCGGGCGGCCCTGGAAACCCTGGCGATTGTCGCCTATCGCCAGCCGGTGACGCGGCCGGAGATCGAATACCTGCGCGGGGTCGATTCCGGCGGCGTCCTCAAGACCCTCCTCGACAAGCGGCTGGTGCGCATCCTCGGCAAGCGCGAAATACCCGGACGTCCCCTCCTCTATGGGACGACCCGCGAATTTCTCGAGTTTTTCAACCTGCGCGATCTGACCGGGCTGCCGACCCTCAAGGAATTCAGCGAAATTGCCCCGGAAACACTCGCTGATGCCACCGGAACTATGGGGGAAGCGGGGATAGCCGAGGCTGGCGGGGGGAACGAATGACGCTGTCTAATTCAGGAAAATCCATGGGGCGCTCATGAAGGAACGTCTGCAGAAGTGCCTGGCCCAGGCGGGACTCGCCTCGCGACGGGAGGCTGAAACCTGGATCGTCGCCGGCCGGGTCGTGGTCAATGGCCGGGTCGCCCAATTGGGGGAGAGTGCCGACCCCGAAGTCGATCGCATCGAGGTCGATGGTCGCCCCTTGCCGGCGGGGGAGCGCAAGTATTATCTCCTCCTCAATAAGCCCGCCGGCTATGTCACCAGCGCCAAGGATCCCGAGGGACGGCCGGTGGTGACCGATCTGGTCCGCACTATCCCGGCCCGCCTCTTTTCCGTCGGTCGTCTCGATCTGACCACCGAAGGTTTGCTGCTGCTGACCAATGATGGGGATTTGGCCCAGCGTCTGGCCCATCCCCGGCATGAGGTAGAAAAGACCTATCTGGTTCGGGTCCGGGGAGGTCTGACGCCTGCCGCCCGCTTTCGCCTGGAGAGCGGGGTCGAACTCGATGACGGACCCACCGCCCCGGCCCGGGTTGATGATTTGCGCTGTACGGCTGGGCACAGCTGGTTCAAGCTGACCATCCATGAAGGACGCAACCGGCAGGTACGGCGCATGTGCGAGGCCGTCGGTTTCCCGGTCAGCCGGCTCAAACGTATCCGTCTTGCCTTCCTTGAGCTGGACCATCTGGCCACGGGGAGCTTCCGTCATCTGACCGCGGCCGAAGTGGCGCAACTGCGGCAGCTATAAGGCGCATGATGTTCGCTGGCGCGGGGCGATGGTTATCGCCTTGACACTGTTGCCGCCGTTGGTTTAATGTCACCATTTGCCGCGGTCCGTAAATTTCCTATAAAGGCTTAAGACATTGTCCAATAAGGAAAAACTCCTCGCCTCTGCCCAGAAAAACCTGGAAAAAGGGCAATACATCAAGGCCATCAAGGACTTCGAAGAGGTTGTCGCTCTCGAGCCCAAGGTGGCGGGGCATCGCCAGAAGCTGGCGGATGCCATGGTCCGTGCCCAGATGCCGGCAGGGGCGGTGCCGCACTACGAGTTTGTCGCGACGAGTTTGAGCGAGGCCGGTTTCTATCTCAAAGCCATCGCCATTTACAAACAGATTCAGAAGATCGAACCCGAGCGCTTCGATATTTTTTTACGGTTGGCCGAACTCAACGAAAAACAGGGCCTTGCCGGTAACGCCAGTTCTGAATACAGGAATCTCGCCGCCCTTTATGAAAAGAAGGGGATGATAACCGAAGCGATCGGCATCCTGCAGAAGGTCGCGGATATGGAGCCCGGCAATATCCTGCACAAGGTGCGGATTGCCGAATGTTACGCCAAAGGTGGGCTCAAGGAGAAGGGACGGGAGGAATTCGAACGGCTGGCGGCGGAACTGGAGGCCCACAAAAGCTTCGACCAGTTGCTCAAGGTCTACGAGTATTTTGTCAAGCTTTTCCCCGGAGTGCGTTCGGCCCAGGCCGGTTTTGCCCGAACCCTGGTCCTGCGCGGGGATGCCGAGAAGGGGATGCAGCTCCTCAAGGGCCTGATCAAACAGTCCCCCGACGATGTTGATGTTCTCAACGCCCTGGCCTCCGGGTACCAGGCCCTTGGCGACTTCGAAAATGAGCACCTGACCCTGCAGCATCTCCTGAAGAAGCGTCCGGACGACCTCAATGACCGTGAGCGTCTGATCCGTTCCTTCCTGGCCGGGGGGGATTTTCCCCGGGGGATGGAGGAGTTGCAAAAGTGGGGGGGGGAGCTGTTGTCCTCGGGGCGCAAGGATGCGGTCCATGCCTTCTGTCGGCATTTACAGCAGGAACTGCCAGGCGATGACGAGAGGATGCTCCAACTTTTCGGGACGCTTGGCCTCGCCCCGGTCACGGCCGCTGCGGCAGGAACCGCCCCGACCGCGACCGCGACCGCGACGGGACACGAGGGCGACTTCGATCTCGATTTGGCCCTGGGCGGGTCTGTCGCCGAGACCTCGGCAGTATCGGCGGAAGAAAACATTGCCCTGCCGTCAGGTGGCGCGGTGGAGTCGTCAGCTGACGTTAAAGTTCTTGATGCCACCTCGGCTTTACCCCCTGAGGGCGGGGGTGCCGGAGCGCCGGCTCCGCCCCCTGCCCCGACCCCGGCTGCCCCGGTGAGTTTCGGCGCTGAAGAGGCGCCCCTCGATTTCCTGGAGGGCTTCGGGACCATGTCCGGGGCCGCCGCGGAACCCGTGAGCGCCAAGCCGGCAGCGGTCGTTACAGCGCCGAAAATTTCTCCTCCGGCTCCGCCTGTCGTTGCGCCTCCCGAGGTCACGGCAACTGAGGTTCCGGTCGCTCTGGCGGAGATGGAGTTTGAACTCGATCTTGGGGGAGTCGAGGTCTCCGAGTCCTTGACGATCCCCGAGCCGGATGTTGCCCCCCTCGCCGCTGCTCCGGCTGAACCGACACCGGATCATCTCGATGCTGCGACCGAGATTTCCTTTCCCGACGACTTTACCCTGGATCTTTCCGCTGCCGAAGTTGCCGCCGGCACCCCGGACACCATCGCTGATACGGTGGTTCTGTCGGGAGGCGAGATCGATTTCAGCGCCCCTTTCGAAATTGATCTGTCCTCGCCCGAGGAGGCAACCGCCCCCCAGACCCCGGAATTTGCTCTTGCACCGGGGGATGCCGCTGCCGAGATCGAGGCAGTTGAAGAACTGGAAGAACTGGAGGAACTGGAGCAGCTGGAAGAGCTGGAAGAGCTGGAACACCTCGAGGAACTCGAAGAGCTCGAAGAAGTGGAGCCCTTGACCCTCGATGTCTCGGCTCCGGAAGCTTTCAGTGCAGCGGGGGCAGAGGATTCCGCCGAAAGTCTTGAAACTGACATCGATATCTCCGGCTACAGCCTCGACGGGCTAGACGAGATCGCCTTGGACTCCGGCAATGATGGCGGCCCGCAATTCCCGGAGCCTGCCGACAACAGCGTTTTTGCCGTCGACCTGGAAGCGGTGGCGGTGAAAACCGCAGGCGCCGGGGAGATTGCCGCCGCAACGGATGGCGCGTCCGAAGCAGAATTGGAAATATCGGCCCTGCTGGACGATGGTGGCGAGGATCTCGGAGAATTCGATCTCGCTGCCGTCGCTGTCGATGATTCTGCCGTGACTCGCGAGATCAGCGAGCTGCCCCGCCCTGATGAACCCTCGCCGGCACCGCTAGGGACGATTGCGGAGATGACGGCCGAAGTTGCGGAAGTCGGTTTTTATCTCAACCAGGGACTTTATGCCGAGGCAGAGCAAATCTGCCGACGCCTGCTGCATGTCGATCCCAATTTTGCTCCGGCCCTCGAAAAACTGGCCGAAGTCGAAAATCGTCGCCGCCACGCCGCCCCGGTTGAGGCGCCGGCCGGTGAGGATTTCCTCGACCTCGCCGCGGAAATTCTCGATGATGGCGCCTTGCGTGCGACGGAAAATCTGCCCGGCGTCGATGACCTCGATCGATTTCGTTTTGATGGAGTTTTTTCCGAATTTAAAAAAGGGATCGAATCGCAGATCGACAGCGAAGATACTGAGTCCCACTATAATCTCGGCATTGCCTACAAGGAGATGGGATTACTCGACGATGCCATCGCCGAATTTGCCAAAGCCATGGTCAATCCCGCCCGTCGCGTCGATTGCCTGACCCTGCAGGGGATCTGTCTGGCGGAAAAAGGAGCCTTTGCCCAGGCCGAGACGCTCTTTGCTTCAGGCATCGACAATCGCGATCTTTCAGAAATGGAACGTATCAGCCTCCACTATGAAATGGGCTTGCTCTACGAATCATGGCAGCGTCCGGCCGATGCCCTCTCCAGCTTTTCGACGGTTGCTGCCTCCGACACGGTTTTTCGCGATGTGGCGAGTAAAATCAAGGAGCTGCAGAGTCGACTGGAGGCCTCTGGAGAATCTCCTGCCGGCGAGACAAAACCGGCGAAAAACCGGGTATCCTATGTGTAGTCCTTGTTCTTCTGGCATTCTGCCTTCATGGAGGCATCAATGAATCCCCTCGCCTTTTTTGAGTTGGAGCGGGAACCCTTTTCCAACGCACCCGATGCCCGTTTCTATTTCAATAGTGAACAACACACCCAGGCGTTGACGCGACTGCTCTATTCCGTCGACTCCAATAAGGGGCTGGCGGTTCTGGTTGGCGGGGTGGGGACGGGAAAGACGACCCTGGCCCGGCGCATGCTCGACAGTCTCCCCGAGGAACGGTACGAATCATCCCTGTTGGTTATGGTCCATTCTTCGATTACGCCGGAGTGGATCATGACGCGGATTTCCATGCAGCTTGGCGTCGAGGTGCCATCGACCGATCGACTGCAGCTCTTGCGTCAGCTCTATGAACGGCTGCTGCAGATCGATGCCGCCGGTCGGCGGGCCGTCGTGCTTATCGATGAAGCCCAGATGCTGAAGACCCGGGAGTTGATGGAGGAGTTTCGCGGTTTGCTCAATCTGGAAATCCCCGGGAAAAAGCTCCTCAACATCATCTTTTTCGGATTACCGGAAGTCGAGGAATGCCTGAAACTGGACGAGCCCCTGGCGCAGCGGGTGGCGGTGAAGTATCACCTGCGCTCGCTGACCCCGGCCCTGACTGAATCCTATATCAAGCACCGACTGCAGATTGCCGGAGCCAAGCGCATGCTCTTCCGTGCCGATACCGTTACCGCCATTCATGGCTACGCCGGCGGAGTGCCGCGACTTATCAATACCATTTGCGACAACTGTCTCTTCGAGGCGGCCATGCGCAAGGCGCAGGACGTCGATCTGAAGATTGTGCAGAGTGTTGTCGGGGATCTCGGGCTGTTGCGGCAGGCCCTCCCGGCCGATGCCGCGCCGGCAGCCATTGTCGTCAACAACGAACTCGACGATATCGAAAACATGCTCGACCGACTGGAGCAGAAGGCTTGACGCTGGCGGCAGGGCTGGCTGCTGCAACGACGGCCGGGATTCCCGGCCGTTTTTATTTCCCCGCAACAATCCTGGCAATATTATGGCAGCGATGATCAAAATTCTTTCCGAACAGCTCTGTAACCAGATCGCCGCCGGGGAGGTCGTAGAGCGTCCCGCTTCGGTCGTCAAGGAACTGGTGGAGAACGCTCTCGATGCCTGTGCCGCCACGATAACCATTGAAACCGAAAATGGTGGCCGTCGGCTGATCCGTGTGATCGACGATGGCGACGGCATGGGGCGCGAAGATCTCCTTCTTTCCCTGGAACGACACGCGACCAGCAAGATCCGTCAGGCCGACGATCTCGCCCGGGTTTCCACCCTCGGCTTCCGCGGCGAAGCCCTCCCTTCTATTGCCGCAGTTTCCCGGTTTTTGTTGCGCAGTCGAGACGAAGCTTCCGAAAGCGGCTGGGAAGTTCACGTCGAAGGTGGACGCGTACGCAAAGACGGTGCGGTCGGTGCCCCGCGCGGCACAACGATCGAAGTTCGCGACCTGTTCTACAATCTCCCGGCACGGCGGAAGTTTCTCCGCTCCGATGAAACCGAACTCGGCCATATCGGCGATCTCGTCACCCGTCTGGCCTTGGCCAACCCGGAGGTTCAGTTCCGGCTCTTTCATCAAGGGCGCGGTCTGCTCGATGCGCCGCGACATGCGCGGCTCGAAGAACGCATTGCCACCTTGCTGGGGCGGCCGCTCCTGAAGGAGCTTATAGCTGTCGATGGCGGACAGGGTGAGGGTTTGGGCCTGCGCGGTTTTGTCTCCTCGCCGGAGGGGACCCGGGCTACGACCGGAGCGATCTATACTTATATCAACGGTCGCTTCATCCGTGACCGGGTCGTGCAGCATGCAGTCATGGAAGGCTATCGCCACCTCCTCCCCAAGGGACGTTATCCGGTGGCAGTTCTCTTTCTGACCATTGATCCCGCCGATGTCGATGTCAATGTCCACCCGACCAAGCAGGAAGTCCGTTTTCGCGAACAGCGCCAGGTTCATGACTTCATTGCCACGACTCTGCGCCGAACTCTCGCGCCATCGCCCTGGGTAGCCCCTGTCGCTATCCCCCCGGAAGGGGAGAGCGTGCCGCCGCCGCGCCGCCAGGAGGAACTGACCTTTACGCGGAGCCCGTTTCGCGGGGAAGTCCGGGAATCGTTGCCTGCCTACGGCGCGACGGCAGAGTCGCCAGCCGCTCTGCATTTCCTCTCCGCAGGGCCTCTGCCTCCGGCTGATGGCGTACAGGAGCCGGCGGTTGAAGGCTATTTTTCTTCTCTCTACCTCATCGGCCAGTTTCGTCACAGTTATCTGCTGCTGCAGGACGGGGACGATCTGATTCTGCTCGATCAGCACGCCGCCCATGAACGGATCGGCTTCGAGCGCTTGCGCTCGGCCTGGGAACTGGGCAAGGTCGAAACGCAGGCCCTGCTTTTTCCGAATATCATCAAGCTTGATTTTCGTGAAGCCGCCCATCTGGCCGAACACCTGGCCGAGCTGACGCGCTTCGGTTTCGACATCGAACATTTTGGCGGGAACGATTTTGTCCTCAAGGGGTTGCCGGGCGGGGTGATGGAAGCGCAGGGCGCGCAACTGGTCCGCGACGTTGCTGCGGAAATGGTCGTACACGACAGCAGCGGGCTGGCCCGGGAGGTTGTCGACAGGATTCTCCTGCTCATGGCATGTCACGGCATGATCCGCGCCAATCAGCACCTTGCCGTCAGCGAAATGCGTCAATTGCTCCACGATCTTGACACGGTTGCCTTCAAGTCCCACTGTCCCCATGGCCGTCCCGTCTCCCGCCGGATCACTCTGGGGGAAGTCGAACGCATGTTCAAGAGGGGGTGATGAGCACCATGAATTCCTCCCCGCAGCGCATCCCCGTCGTCGTCCTCTGTGGCCCGACGGCGGCGGGGAAGACAGCACTCTCGTTGCGCCTGGCCGAACGCTGGCCGGTGGAGATCGTCTCCGCCGATTCGCGCCAGGTCTATCGTTGCCTCGATATCGGTACCGCCAAGCCGACCCGGGAGGAGCGTGCTGCCGTACCGCACCATCTCATCGATGTCGTCGATCCCGACGAGGATTTTACCGTGCATGATTTCGTCCGTCTGGGACGGGAGGCCATTGCCGGGATCGTCGAGCGCGGTCGTCTCCCCCTGCTCGTCGGCGGGACCGGGCTCTATATCCGGGCTCTGACCGGCGGCCTGGCCGCTGTCCCCGGGGGGGACGAAGGCCTGCGGAAGAGACTGATTGCCGCTGAAGCCGCGGGGGGGGCGGGAACCCTGCATCGTCAGTTGCAGGTGGTCGATCCGTTATTGGCGGAGCGTCTCAAGCCGGGCGATCGTCTGCGCATCGTGCGAGCCCTGGAAGTTTATCGGCTGAGCGGCCGCCGCCTCTCCGAATTCCAGGCCGAGCACGCCTTTGCCGAATCGCCCTATCGTCTCCTTGTTATCGGCCTGACCACGGCGCGGGACGAACTCTATCGCCGCATTGACCGCCGCAGCGAGCAGATGTTTACCGACGGTTTACTCGCAGAAACGGCAAACCTTCTGCGGCAGGGCTATGCGCGACAGTTAAAAAGTCTCAGGACGATCGGTTATCGCGAAGCGGTCCGGGCCTTGGACGGCGAACTTTCCGTTGCCGAGGCCCTCGCTCTGGTCCAGCGCGAGAGCCGGCGTTATGCCAAGAGACAACTCACCTGGTTCGGGCATCTGCCTGAAATAATTTGGGTTGATTCCTTGCGCGAGTCTGATAGAATCCCGCCATTACTTGAATCTTTTATGCAACCTAGAAGGAGCGGACATGGCCAAGACACCTTTCAATATCCAGGATCAATATCTCAACCAAGCACGCAAGGAGCGGGTGCGCGTAACGGTAGTGATGATGTCGGGCGAAAAACTTGAAGGTTATATCAAGTCGTTTGACAGCTTCTGTCTTCTCATCGAAAGCAGTGGCGATATCCTCATCTACAAACACGCCATCTCCTCCATTACCTCGACCGATGGAAATTTCCGTCTGCATGGCGGCAAGGATTGATTTCGTCCGCAACGAAACTCGGCCAGAAGCAGGTCTGACAGTGACGTCCCCGCCCGGTATCCTTTCGATCCCTGGTGGGGACGTTGTTTTTTCATCGGCAGTCGTCTCCGGAAGGCTGCTGCCAAGGCGGAAGCAGGGACCATGCTGGAAATTATCGCGGTAGAACCGGGCAGCATCGGCGCCGAACTCGAACTCGCGGCCGGCGACTTCCTTCTGGCCATCAACGGGCAGCCGGTCCGGGATCTCCTTGATGCGGTGATCTACACGGCCGACGAGGAACTGCTTCTCGAGGTGCAGAAACGGGATGGCGAACTCTGGGATCTCGAACTGGAGAAGGATGCCGATGCGCCCCTTGGACTTGAATTCCCCCACCCGGATCCGCAGCATTGCGGCAACAACTGTCTCTTCTGCTTTGTCCATCAGTTGCCGCCGGGACTGCGTACCTCCCTCTATGTCAAGGATGAGGATTATCGCTTCTCCTATCTCTACGGTGCCTACGTTACCCTGACCAATATCACCCCGGACGAGATCGAGCGTATTCTCGCACAGCACCTCTCCCCCCTCTACATTTCCGTCCATGCCACCGACGAACCATTGCGCGCCCGCCTCCTCGGCCGCCCGGCTCCGCCGGTTCTCCCCCTGCTGCAACGTCTTGCCGCCGGCGGCATCACCCTCCACACCCAGATTGTGGTCTGTCCGGAGATCAACGACGGGGCGGTGTTGGCGCAGACGGTCGCTGAGTTGGCCAGCCTCTACCCGGCGGTGCAGTCGGTGGCTCTGGTCCCGGTCGGTTTGACCGGTTATCGCGCCCGTCTGCCGAAATTGCGCCCGGCGACGGCGACCGAGGCCCGTGCGATCGTCGCCTCCGTCGCGCACTGGCAAGCCGAGTTTCGGCAGCGTTTCGGCACCCGCCTGGTTTATGCTGCCGATGAGTTCTATCTGCAGGCCGCGGTCGAATTCCCACCCCTGGGTGACTACGAGTCCCTCGACCAGCTTGAGAACGGCATCGGCATGATTCCCCTCTTTCGCGATGAGGCGGCGCAAGCCCTGGATGAGACAGCGCTCCTGCCGGCATTGACAGTATCGACCCTGACCGGGGTCTCCTTCCATGACGAACTCCGGCTCTTTGTCGACCAGCTCGCGGCGAAAAGCGGGGTGACCATACACCTCTATCCGGTGCGCAACGATTTCTTCGGCGGCCAGGTTTCCGTCACCGGGCTTCTCGCCGGCGGCGACATCATTACCCAGTTGCGCGGCCGCCCCCTGGGGGATGTGCTCCTCCTGCCCGAGGTGGTGTTGAAGGAGGGGGGCGATCTCTTCCTCGATGATCTTACGCCCGGCGATCTCGAGCGCGCCCTCGGCCTGCCGGTCAAGATCATCCCCGCCAACCCTTTCGGGTTGTTGACTGCACTCGAAGAACTGGCGAATTGACACCACGGAAGGAAGGATATCGGGCGATGGATGTGAATCTGCATTGGCACAATCACACATTGCTGGAGCAGACCGCGACGTCTCTGACGAAGAACGGTTTTGGCGTGACCTTGCTGGAGACGCGGGCAGAGGCTTTGGCGTTTCTGCTGCAGCAGGCCGCCGCAGCGGAAAGCATCGGTTTCGGCGGGTCGATGACCTTGGCTGAACTCGGCCTGATCGAGGCTTTGGCGGCAAGCGGGAAGCGACTGCTGGTCCACGGCCAAGCGGGACTCTCCCCGGTCGAGCGCCGTCAGGTCATGCAGGAACAACTCGACTGTGACCTCTTCATTACCAGCAGCAACGCGGTGACCCTCAAGGGACATCTGGTCAATATCGATGCCACCGGTAACCGCGTCTGCGCCATGGCCTTTGGCCCCCGGGAGGTGCTGGTTGTCGTCGGTGTCAACAAGGTGACCAGCGACATCGAGAGCGCCCTGCGGCGCATCAAGGAACGGGTCGCTCCTGCCAACGCCCGTCGTCTTGGTTTTGCCACCCCTTGCGCCGAAACCGGGCGCTGCAGCGACTGTCAGTCCCCCCAGCGGATTTGCCGCATTACCACCATCATCGAGCGTGCTCCTCGCGCCAGCCACCTGCATATCTGTCTCGTTAACGAACATCTCGGTTATTGACGCAACCCGCACAGGAGTTTTTATGGATCTACAGGAACTGCTCAAGCAGGGGCGCGAGGCCCTCGAAATCGGCGATTATTCGGTGGCTCTGGTCCGTTTCAAAAGGGTCGTCGAGGGCGCTCCCGACAATGTCCAGGCCCATCAGCTTCTCGGTGAGGCTTTGGTCGAAGCCGGACATCTGCGCGACGCCATCACCGCCCTCCTGCGGGCTCGCGAGCTGGCTCCGCAGGACATCGACGTCCTCTTCGACCTGGGCGATGCCTATTTTGAGGATCATCATCCGGAGAAAGCTCTGGAAGTCTATCAGTCGATTCTCGCTATCGACGCCACGGCCGCCGACGCCTGGGTCAGTCTCGGCCTGGTGCATTTCAGCCAGGAACGGGTCGAGAAGGCGGAAGAGTGCTACCGCCAGGCGCTGGCCATCGATCCGGAATCGGTCTTTGCCCTCAATTCCCTGGGGGATACCGCCTTCGCCCAAGGGCACAACGATGAGGCCCTGGCCTATTATCGTCAGGTGATTGCCCTTGATCCACAGGATGCCCAGGCCCACTTCAATCTGGCTGAAATGTACTATGACCTTGGCGAATTGGCGACAGCGGCCAGTGCCTGTCGGGAAACCCTGCGCCTCGACCCCGGCTTCGCCTTTGCCTATCTCACCCTCGGCAATATCTGCCTCGATGAAGAGAAACCTCGGGAAGCCCTGCAATACTTTCAGGAGTTTTTACTTCACGAGCATGCGGCCGATGCCGCCGAGATCCGCGCTGAAGTGGCGGCGGTGATCGAAGGACTCAAGGCCGAGCTTTGAGGCGGGGGCGGGGGAGGTGCTCATGCTGATTCGCGGGCTGGCCGTGCTGTTGCTCTTCCAGTTCATCGGCGAGGGCCTTTCGACCTCTCTCGATCTTCCCATCCCCGGGAGTGTCGTCGGCATGGGCTTTCTCCTGTTAGCGCTCGGATTGGGTATTGTGCGGGTGGAGTGGTTGAAGGCGGCGGCGGAGCTGTTGCTTTCGCACATGGCGCTCTTTTTCGTCCCGGCGGGGGTCGGGGTCATGGTCCATTTCGATCTCATCGCCCGGGAGTGGTTGCCGATTGTCCTCGCGACGGTGGTCAGTACCTTTGCCGTCATGGCGGCGACGGGGTGGACGGCGAAGTCGCTGTCGATCAGGAGGAAAGATGGTTGCTGATCTCGTTGCCGGCCCCCTTTTCGGCGTGACGGCGACCCTGACCGCCTATGCTCTGGCCCAGGTGCTCTATCTGCGCAGTGGCATGGTTCTGTTGAATCCGGTGGTCGTCTCCGTTGCCGGGATAGTCACACTCCTCCTCCTTGCGGAGATTCCCTATACGCACTACGCCGCCGGTGGTCGGGTCGTCCTCTTTCTCCTCGGGCCGGCGGTGGTGGCGCTGGCGGTTCCTCTCTATCAGCGCCGCCAGGAAATCCTGGCGCAAAAGGTCCCGATTCTGGCCGGGGTGGCCGTCGGCGCGGTCACTTCGGTCATCACGGCCGCGGGACTGGCCTGGCTTCTCGGGGCGAGTCGCGAGGTGGTCTGGTCCCTCGCGCCCAAGTCGGTGACGACACCGGTGGCCATCGGTATCGCCGAAAAGATCGGCGGAGTGGCGCCGTTAACCGCCTCCGTCGTCGTGCTGACCGGTTGTCTCGGGGCTGTTTGCGGCCCGGAATTCTGTCGCTGGATCGGGATTCGCGAGCCCACCGCCCTGGGCCTCGCCATCGGTACGGCGAGCCACGGCATCGGCACCGCCCGCGTGCTCGAATTCGACCGCATCGGCGGGGCGGTTTCCGGTCTGGCCATCGGCCTCAATGGCCTGCTGACGGCCTTTCTCCTCCCCCTGATTTATCTGGTTTTCCGCTAACCGAGACGACGAAAAGGGCAGGTGCCTGAATTGGCACCTGCCCTTGCTGTCGCGGTATGACGAAAACGATTACTTTTTCTTGCCGGCCGCAGCCTTTTTCGAAGCTTTGAGCGGGTTGGTCTTGGTGTCGTCCAGCTTGATCTCGATCTTGCGATGGGTTGCGAAGTTGCAGAGTTTCAAGTCATTGGCCCATTTGAGGCTCGGGGCCGGGGCGACGGAGCAGACCTTGCCGATGGTCCCTTCGACGATGCGCTCACAACCAGCGCACTCATCTACTACAATCTGACAGGATTTGGCTTCATAGATACACCCCTGTTTTGACCAGAAAGTGCACTCGGTACCGGGAAGAACGGTTTGACACTGCATGGGAAAGCCTCCTAGCGTTTACGATTTTCTAGCCGTGAAGAACGCCCATTATCACTTTATCTTTTGTAATTTGTCAACGAAATTTTCCGGCCCCTCTTTTCGCACGACCCTTGACCCGGCGACAGCGTTCCGCTACTTTGATCGGCAGGAGGAATGTTCATGTCCGAGAGTGCTGCCTGGGAAGCAAAATGCCGTCGCTGCGGACGCTGTTGCTATGAAAAAATCGAATTCGACGGGACGGTTTACTATACCGATATTCCCTGTGACCGTCTCGATCTGGCAACCCGACTCTGTACCGTCTATGCCGAGCGGGAGCGTTTGCGGGGTGGTTGCCGCCGCCTGACTGTCGACTTGATCCGGCAGGGAATCCTCCCCGCCGATTGTCCTTATGTCGCCGGGGCTGCCGATTATCATCCGCCGCAGTTGTGGGAGGGGCAAAATCGCACGCCTTGACCCGGGCCAGACGTGGTCGGCTGAATTCTGAGTAAACTTTTCCCGGATTTATTTTTTTGTCGTTGTGCTGTTGTCATGCTCGGCTTGGATTCGCGGAATATTCTTCTTTGAGACAGGGGTGGTTACCATGGGACGCATCGCTTTCGGCACTTCCGGTTGGCGGGGGATCTTTTGTGAGGATTTCACCTTTGAAAATGTCCGGGTGGTGACCCAGGCCATCGCCGATCACCTGCGGGCCCGCGGCACCAGCGGCAACGGCGTGGTCATCGGCTACGACGGCCGCTTCATGGGCGCGCGCTTTGCCCTGGAAACGGCCAAGGTCCTGGCCGGGGCCGGGATCAAGGCGTATCTCTGCGAGCGCGATACGCCAACCCCGGTCATCGCCTTGGAGATCCTCCGCCGGCAGGCCGCCGGGGGGATCAACTTCACCGCCAGTCATAATCCCTACGATTACAATGGCCTCAAGTTTTCGCCGGAAAGTGGTGGTCCGGCCCTCCCCGAGACGACCAATGACATCGAAAAGCGGGCCAATGCCCTCCTTGGCGAAGTCTGCTACAAAGAGTTGACCCGCGAGCAGGGGGAACGCGCCGGCCTCATCGAAATGATCGATCCGCGCCCCGGCTATTTCGCCGCGCTGCGCCAGCTCATCGATTTCAAGGCTATCGCCGCTTCCGGCCTGACCATTGCCGTCAACCCCCTCTATGGCGCCGGTCGCGGCTATCTCGACGCCATGCTGCGCGAGTGTGGCGTTCAGGTGGTGACCCTCAACGATCACCGTGATCCCTACTTTGGCGGGCATCCGCCGGAACCGGCGGAAGAACATATCGGCGATTTCATCGCCCTGGTCAAAGGGCGTCCCGACATCGGTCTCGGTCTCGCCACCGATGGCGATGCCGACCGCTATGGCGTGGTGGACGGCGATGGTCGTTTCTTCGAGCCGAATTACATTCTCGCCCTCCTTTACGA
>MGTO01000099.1 GCA_001799485.1 Desulfuromonadales bacterium GWC2_61_20
ATAGCCGAGATTTTCTACAAGAAGCAATGGCCCTTCCCATGGATCCATCGATGACCAAGCCCGCCGCACCGTCCGCCAAGCCCGAACTTCTCGCCCCTGCCGGCAGCCTCGAAGCCTTTTTTGCCGCCATGGAGAACGGTGCCGACGCCGTCTACTGCGGCCTGCGCGATTTTTCGGCGCGGGCCAAGGCGAAGAATTTCACCGTCGGCGATGTCGGGCGCATGGCCGCCTACGCCCGCAGCCGTGGGCGCCGCGTCTATGTCACCCTCAATACCCTGGTCAAGGAAGGGGAGCTGCCGCACCTCGCCGAGACTTTGGGCGAACTCGAGGGGAGCGGCATCGGCGGCATCATCCTGCAAGACCTCGCCGTCTGGCGCCTGGCCCGGCAGCACTTCCCCGGCCTCGAACTCCATGCCTCGACGCAGATGACGGTACACAACATCGCCGGGGTCAAGATGCTCGAACGCATGGGCTTCACCCGCGGCGTCCTCGCCCGCGAACTGTCGCTGGCCGAGATCACGGCCATCCGCCGGGCGACGACGTTGGAGCTGGAGCACTTCATCCACGGCGCCCTCTGCTTCTGCTTCTCCGGCCAGTGCTTCTTCTCCTCCTGGCTCGGCGGCAAAAGCGGCAATCGCGGACGCTGCGCCCAGCCCTGCCGGCGCCGCTACAGCTACCGCCAGCAGGACGGCTACTTCTTCTCCCCCAACGACCTTTCCGCCGTCGATCTCCTCCCCGAACTCGCCGCCGCCGGGGTCTGCAGCTTCAAGATCGAGGGGCGAATGAAGAGCGCCGAATATGTCGCCAACGTCGTCGGCGCCTACCGCGCTGTCCTCGACGCACCGCCGGGGCAGCGCCCGGCGGTGATCAAGGAGGCCAAGGAGAAGCTCAAGCTCTCCTTCGGCCGCGCCCCGACCAAGGGCTTTCTCCCCGGCGGCATCCCCACCGACATCGTCATCCCCTCGCAGACCGGGGCCACCGGCCGCTTCCTCGGCGAGGTCAGCGCCGCCCGCGACAGCACCATTACCTTCAAGACCCGCGACCGTCTCCATCTCGGCGACCGCCTGCGGGTGCAGCCGAAGACCGATCAGGCCGGCACCGCCTTTACCCTCAAGGAGCTGCGCGCGGGACGCCAGGGTGTCAAGCTCGCCGCCGCCGGGACCGTCGTCACCGTCCCCCACACCTTCGGCAACGCCTTCAAGGTCGGCGATACCGTCTTCAAGGTTTCCTCCGAGCAGGCCTTCACCCTGAGCGAAGCCGCCTGCCGCCGGCGCCTGGAAGGGGTACGGGCGACGCCGACCGGAGTCAAGCTGCACCTGCGCCTCGCCGCCGGTGAACTGCACATCCGCGCCAGCGTAAGCGGCGCCGAGGTGGAGCGGGCCTACCCGGTGGCGACGATTCCCGCCGACAGCCACGGCCTCGACCGCGCCACCCTGGAGAAGGTCTTCGCCGCCAGTGGCGATACCCCCTTTGTCCTCGAAAGTCTCGGCAGCGAGCCGTTGCCGGCGGTGGTGGTGGCGCCGAGCCGGCTCAAGGAGATCCGCCGCGAGTTCTATCGCGATCTCGCCGCCGTCGCCGAGGGAGCCGGGCGTGAGAGCCGCCGCGAGCGCCTGCGTCAGGCCGTCGCCGGCCTCCTCCCGGCTGGCCCCATTACCCCCGCCCGCGAACGTCAGCTCACCGTCGTCGTTGGCGACGGCCGTGACGCCCACATCCTCGGCGACCGCGAGGTCGATCGCGTCATCATTCCCCTCACCCCCGCCAATGCCCAGGGGATGGCGCAGGGGGCGCGACGTCCCGGAGGGAAGCAGGGGCGGGTGATCTGGGAGCTGCCCTTCATCCTCCTCGACAGCGACTGGGAGGCGGCGCGCAGCGCGGTCAAATTCCTGGTCGAGCGCGGCTTCACCCACTTCCGCCTCAACAACCTCGGCCACTTCCCCCTCTTCGACGGCGTCGCCGGGGTCGAGCTGAGCAGCGGCTACCGCCTCTTCTCCCTCAACAGTCAGGCCCGCCTCGCCTGGAAGGAGCTCGGCATCGCCGAGACCACCCTCTACCTCGAAGACGATCGCGACAACCTGCGCCAGCTTCTCGCCCGCGACTGCGGCATGGCGGCGGCCCTGACCGTTTACGGACCGGTGCCGCTGTTGACTTCGCGCATCTCCCTGCGCAACCTCAAGGGCGATACTCCGGTCGTCTCCGATCGCGGCGACGCCTACCGTGTCACCAACCGCGACGGCCTCTCGGTGGTGCGGGCGGAGACCGACTTCTCCCTCCTCGGCCATCTCGCCGAGGTCGGCGCCCTCGGGGTCAGCCGCCTCATCGTCGACCTCTCCCACCTCGGCCCCTTCTCCCCTCGCGGCAAGAAGGTCCTCGCCGCTCTGCACGACGGAGTCGAGCTCCCCGCCACCTCCCCCTTCAACTTCTCCCGCGGCATGGAATGAGGCTGGTTGGGCGTTTTACGGTCATGCGTGCCTGAAATAGCAAACGACCCGTCGGAGCACTCCGGCGGGTCGTTTGTCTCATGGGTCTGGGAAAGAGAGAGGTTACATGAGCTTCTTGATGTGGCAGCGCTCGCAGTTGGCCTTGGCCTCGAAGGCTTTGACGCCGTTGTGACAGACTCCGCAATACTTGCCGGCGACGATATCGCTCATGGTGATCTTCACCGTCCCCTGCTTCATTTTGGGAAAGCTGCCGTCATTGTGACACTCCTTGCAGCTGGCGGCGGCCTTATTGTGGGTATCGCCGTTGAAGGTGACGGTCCCCAGGGGGCTCTCCTTGAACTCGATGGATTTACCGGGAGAAACGGCCAGGGCAATGCCGATGGAGAGGAAGGGAATGATCAGGGCCAAGATAATGATTCTGCGCATGGGGAAGCCTCCTGACAGGGATAAAAACAAAAAGGTGTCGGGAGTATAGCAAAGAGCTTTCAACCTGCAAAGGCTGTTTTAGTCGCCAACATGAAAGGACACACTCACCCTGCCCCCCTGGCCTTGTCCATGCATTCATGAACGGCTATGTTATAGTTCTAATTAGCTATCCCCTTGGCTCAAGTGACGCTAAAACCTTCTCTTATCCGCGGATACACGCAGATTGCTTTTGTCAACTTGAGTGAACTGCATAAGCAGATAGTTCTCTTGTCCCCACCCCTTCCCGCGGAGTTCCCATGCAAGATTTTTCCTCTCCCGCTCCCGGCCCGCCGCACGATCACCTTTCCCCGCGCAAGGTGGCCCTCTATTACGGCCTCGCCGCCGCCACCTGGATTTTCCTCTCCGACACGGTGCTCTCCTGGTTCGTCCGCGACCCCGACCAGCTCAACCGCCTGCAGACCGTCAAGGGCGGAGCCTTCGTCGTCGTCTCGGCACTGTTGCTCTACGCCCTGGCGCGCCACTATCTGCAAACGTTGCAGCGCCGCGAAGCCCAGCTGCGCGCCAGCGAGGAGAGCTTCCGCTCGGTCTTTCTCACCGCCGCCGCCGGCATGGTGGTGACGCGCCTCGACGGCACGATGGTCCAGGCCAATCCCGCCTTCTGCCGCTTCATCGGCTACAGCGAGGCGGAACTGGCGGGGCTGACGATCACCGCCGTGACCCATCCGGACGACCGGGAGTTCACGATTCAATATTTCAAGAAACTCGCGACCGGACGCGAGGAGAGCGTCCATTACGAAAAGCGCTACCTGACCCGCGACGGCCGCACCGTCTGGGGGCATGCCTCCGTCGCCTGCCTCCTTGGCGAAGGGGAAGTGGCCCCCTATTGCATCGGCTTGGTCCAGGACATCAGCGAGCACAAGGAGGCCGAGGCCGCCCTGCGGCAGAGCAACCGCGAACTCGAGGCCTTTGCCTATACCGTCAGTCACGACCTGCGCACCCCCTTGACCCCCATCATCGGCTACGCCGACTTCCTGTACGAGAGCTGCCGCGAGCGCCTGAGCGCGGAGGAATTGGCGTACCTGGCCGAAATCAGCAGCGCCGGAGTGCGCATGAGCACCGTCATGGAGGATCTGCTCATGCTGGCCAAGGTCGGCAAGCTCGAGCGCCCGCCCGCACCGTTCGACCCCGGGGCGGTGGTCGCCGCGGTCCTTCGCGCCCGCTCCGCCCAGATTGCGGCGGACGGCGTGAGCGTGACGGTCGGCGCCCTGCCGGACGTGCGAATCCCGCCAACCCTCCTCTCGCAGATTTTCGACAATCTCCTCGGCAATGCCCTGCGCTACGGCTGCCGCAGCGGTGGTCAGCTCGAGGTGAGCGGAGAGCGGAACGGAGAAAAGGTGCGCTTCTCCGTGCGCGACCACGGTCCGGGCATCCCGCTGGCGGAGCGGGGCCGCATCTTCGAACTCTTCTACCGCTGCGCCGGCGACGAGGCGCAGCAAGGGACGGGGATCGGCCTGGCCACGGTGCAGAAGATCGCGCGCCTCTATGCCGGCCGGGCCTGGGTCGAAGAGACCCCCGGCGGGGGGAGCACCTTCCGGGTCGAACTCGTCGATCCCCCCCCCGGCGCCGTATAGTTCCTGCCCTCTCCATCGACAAACCCGCCACCACAACAAAAGGGGGGCCGGTTCGTGCTGAACTGGCCCCTTGGTTTCGTTATGGCGAGGGGAACTATCCCTTGGCCAGTTGCGCGACCAGCTCATCGGACAGGGTTGTCATGATGTCTTCGGCCAGATCCCGCACCTCGACTTCGATGACCGTCACGGCGCCGGTGCGCAGGTTGTAAAACTCCAGGCGATAGGCCTCGGTCATGATAACCCCGCGGGTCGGCGCGACGGTCATCTCCCGCCGCAGCAGGGTGCCGAGGAGGAGGCGCTCGGGGGCCTTGGCGAGTTTGAATGCCTGCTGCAAGGCTTCGGGAGTCTGGCTCTTCATGGCGGTGCGCGCGGCGGCCGCCGTGGCCGGATCGTGCTCAAGGTAGCTCTCCGCCGTGAAGAGCCCGGCCTTGGTCAGGGCCACGGCCATCTGCTCCTCGAGTTCACCCGGGCAGATGAAGAAGGCCTGCTCGGTTTTGCAAAAGGGGGCGTACACCAGCAGGGCCCCGCCCCCCTTGAGATCGCCCGACTTGCCGCTTTTGACCTCGAAGTGCTTGACCCCTTCCGCGACCCGCATCAACTGCCCATAGATCGGTCCGCATGCCGCCAGCGCCAGGGCGATAATCACGGCTCCGCCGACCACCATCGAGTTGCGTAGTTCTCGCATCGTCAGCACCCCTTGCAAAGTTTGTGGCAGGAGAAACAGTCATCATCCCGGTCGTGATGGGGGAATTTGCCGACATCATGGCAGCCGAGACAGGCGGCCGTCGTCTTGGCCGCCTGATGCTCGGCGCTGGGAGTGCGCCGCGGCGCATAGATGTTCGGCCGGTGGACGCAGCCGAGGATGATGGAGACTGCCACGGCTAATACCATGATCAATTTCATGCTCGTCTCCCGCGTTGGGCGAATAGCGCCCCTTGAGTCCAACTGCCATCACCCGACCGGCAACTACCCTCGCGCCCTTTGCCGCAAGGCAAGGTCGGCCAGGACCAGGGCCGCCATCGTCTCGACGATCGGGACCGCCCGCGGCACCACGCAGGGATCGTGGCGCCCCTTGGCCGCCAGCTCCACCGGCTGCCCGGCGAAATCGACCGTCGCCTGGGAGCGGCCGATGGTCGCCACCGGTTTGAAAGCGACGCGGAAAGTGACCGGTTCGCCATTGGAAATACCCCCCTGGACTCCGCCGCTGTGGTTGGTCAGCGTTCCGAGACGGCCGTGGCGCAGGATAAAGGGGTCATTGTGCTGCGATCCGCTCATGCCCGCGCCGGCGAAACCGGATCCGAGGTCGAAGCCTTTGGTCGCCGGGAGGGAGAGCATCGCCTGGGCCAGGAGGGCATCGAGCTTGTCGAAGACCGGCTCCCCCCAGCCGGCGGGGAGGTTGCGGCAGACGCAGCTGACGATGCCGCCGAGGCTGTCCTTGGCCTCCTGCGCCGCCAGCACCGCCTGCTCCATGCGCGCGGCGCTCTTCGCGTCGGGGCAGCGCACGGCATTGCCGTCGACGTCGGCCCGCGACAGGGTCAGCACATCGACTTCCGGCCCCGTTTCCCGACCGACGGCGCTGACCCAGGCGACGATTTCGACGCCGTAACTTGCCAGGAGAAATTTTTCCGCCACCGCTCCGGCCGCCACCCGGCCGATGGTTTCCCGCGCACTGGAGCGGCCGCCGCCGCTGCCGGCGCGAATGCCGTACTTGGCCTGATAGGTATAGTCGGCGTGGGACGGCCGCGGGGTCTGGCTCATCTCGCCGTAATCGCCGGGGCGCTGGTCGCGGTTATGCACCAGCAGGGCGATGGGGGTGCCGAGGGTCAGGCCCCCCTCGACCCCGGAGAGGATGGTCACCCGGTCCTCTTCCTGGCGCGGGGTCGCGAGATGACTCTGGCCGGGACGGCGGCGGTCGAGCTGCTGCTGGATATCCGCTTCCGTCAGCGACAACCGCGACGGAACCCCGTCGAGGACGGCGCCGACCCCCTTGCCGTGGGATTCGCCAAAGGTGGTGACCTTGAACAGGGTTCCGAAACTACTCGACATCGTCATTCTCCGAAACTGTGATTATTGGTTCGCCGGGCCGGCGGATTAAACGCCGCCGGCCTCTGTTATCCTCCGCCGGACGCTTAAGGTCAAGAGCAAACCGGGACTGTCCCAGAACGGGACTATCCCAGGCTTTTTGATAGGTGTTCCCCCCCTTTGCAAAGGGGGACAAGATAACCGTAAGCATCTGGGACAACCCCCGATGGGGCTGGGGACAGTCCCGAGTTTACTTTAGCGCCGCGCCCCGCCATTGCGCTCCCGTTCCCGCGCCTCGACCAGCTGCCGCAACTCGGCGATCATGCCGCCGATGAGGTCGTAGCCGCTTTGCCAGAAGTCGGGGGCGCGCAGATCGATGGCGAAGGGGCGCAGCAACGCTGCCGGGTCCATGCTGCCGCCGCGGCACAGCAGTTCGTGAAATTTCGCCACGAAGCTCGCGCCTTCGGCGCGGTAGCGTTGGTAGAGGGCCAGGGTCAGCAGCTCGCCGAAGACATAGGAGTAGCAGTAGAAACGGCTGTGGATGAAGTGGCTGATATAGCTCCAGCCCCAGCGATAGGCGGGAATCATCGCGACGCTGTCGCCGAAGAGTTTGTGGTTTTCCTGCCACCACAGCTCGCAATAGTCCTCCGGCGCCAGCAACCTCTCGCCGCGCCGCTGGTGGGCGGCGAGTTCGAAGCGGGTCAGCAGACTCTGGCGAAAGGTGGTGGCGACGATCTCTTCGAGGCGGGCACAGAGGAGGCCGATGCGCACCTCGGGGTCCTGCTCAAGCGCCAAAAGATGGCGGGCCAGCAACATCTCGGCGAAGACACTGGCGGTTTCGGCAAAGGGGAGGGTCGCATGGTAGTGGAAGAGGTGGTTGCGCTGCGCCAGGAGGTAATGGACACCATGGCCGACCTCGTGGGCCAGGGTCGAGACATCGCGGCTCGTCCCGCTGAAGTTGAGGAGGATATAGGGATCACAGCCCGGATACATGCCGTGGCAGAACGCCCCCGGACTCTTGCCCGGGCGCGGGTGGGAATCGATGCGCCGCGCGGCGAAAAGGGTGGCCGCCCCCTCCGCCAGCTCCGGCGAGAAACCGGCAAATGCCGCCAGCACCTGCTCCTGCGCCTGGGCAAAAGAGACGCTCCGCGTCTGCAGGTTCAGCGGCGCGTAGAGATCGGTATTTTTCAGGCGCTCCAGGCCGAGGAGCTGGCGCTTAAGCTCGAAGAACTGGCGCGCTAGGGGGTAATTGGCCTCGGTCACCGCCAGCATCTGCTCGACCATGAGCGCATCGGTTTCGCTGGCGAGGTGACTCGGCGTCATCAGCTCGGGGTAGCGGCGCAATTCCGCTTCGCGGCCGTGGTCGAGGAGGATGTTGTTGAAGCAGGCGGTCAGGACCAGGGCATTCTCCCCATGGCGTTCGAGAAAGAGGGTAAACGCCTGTTCCCTAATCTGCGCTTGCGGATGATGCAGGAGCGCCAGCAACTCCTCGCCGGTGACCTCGCGCGGAGCGGCCTCGCCGGGGAAGGGGAAGCGGTAACGCCACGACGCCGTCAACTCGTCGAAGAGCTGGGCAAAGCCCTCGCGTCCGCTCAAATCCTTGCGCCGCATGACCTGCTCGACCTCTTCGGCCAGGGTGTAGGGGGCATGCGCGCGCAGTTGGCGCAGATAATGGGCGAAATCGGCGAGGCAAGGGTCGGCGAGGAGCTCTTCCACCTGCGGGGCGGGCAGCTGCGCGACTGCCAGCTCGAAAAAAAGAGTCTCCTCGCCGGCGGCGGAGAAGGCTTCGCGCACCTGCGCCAGCAGGGCCTTGTGCGCTTCCACCGTGCCATCGGCGGCAAAGAGGAGCTGGGCATAGGCGTACGGCCGCAACCCCCGTAACTGCAGGCGCTCGTAGGCCTGCAGGGCCTCGCAAAGCAGAGCGGCGCTGAGTTCCGCGGCCAGCCGACCGCGAAACTGCCGGCGAAAGGCCACCGCTTCCAGGCGCAACTGCGCAAGATCGGCGGCGACGGCCGCATCGGCGGGGCCGGCGTAGAGCGCGACTAGTTCCCATCTGCGTGCGTCGTTGTCCTGTCCCTCGTTCATGCCGCCTCGGTATGGTCTGCTGTCAGTGCGCTGCAGGATAGCAGGAAATATCCACCCCCGCCAGCCCTTCCAACAGCCCTTCCGCACAGCCCTTCCGCACCGATTCGCCCGTCGCCATTGACAGTCGCGAGGGTCCCGGCTAACCTCAAGGCCGCGACTTTTTTCGCGATAACCCTCACCGTGGAGCTTGGCATTGAGGAAGCTGCTGCAAAAACCGATGTTCCCCCGCTATCTGGTCCAAGGTGGTTTTTTTCTCTTTTTCTGTTGGCTCGGCTGGCGCTTTCACCACTGGGTCGCGGCTGTGGCGACCACCGGCAGCGCCCCCTTTCCCCGGCCGGCGGCGGTCGACGGCTTTCTCCCCATCAGCGGCCTCGGCGGCCTGCGCTACTGGTTCGCCACCGGCTCCCTCCATCCGGTCCATCCGGCGGCGGCCCTCATCCTCCTCGCCGCCCTCCTCACCGGTCTCTTCCTCAAACGCGGCTTCTGTTCCTGGGTCTGTCCGGTCTTTCCCCTCTCGGAGATTCTCTGGCGCACGGGATTGCGCCTGACCGGCCGTAACTTTGCCCCCCCCTTCTGGTTCGACCTGCTGCTGCGCAGTCTCAAATATCTGCTCCTCGCCTTCTTCCTCTGGCAGATCCTGGTGGCCATGCCCCTCCCCGGCCTGCAGGCCTTCCTCGCTTCCCCCTACCACCAGATCGCCGACGTGCGCATGCTGCAGTTTTTTCTCGCCCCCGGCCCGATCCTCATCGGTTTTATATTGGTTTTCATGGTCCTGGCTCTTTTCGTCCAGAACCCCTGGTGCCGCTACCTCTGTCCCTACGGCGCCCTCCTCGGCCTCGTCTCCCTGGCGTCCCTGACCCGTATCCATCGCAACCCGCACCTCTGCGTGCGCTGCAACGCCTGTTCCTCGCGCTGCCCGGCCTGGCTGCCGGTGATGCTCAAGTCGACCATCCGCTCCCCCGAATGTTATGCCTGCTACCGCTGCGTGCAGGGCTGTCCCGCTCCCGGGGCGCTGGAGATGAAGGTTCTCGCCCGTTTCCGTCTCCCCTCCCTGGTTTTTGCCCTCTTCCTTCTCCTCCTCTTTCTCGGGGCCGATCTCTACGGCCGCAGTCAAAAGCGCTGGCACAATGCCGTCGCCGACCGCGATATTGCTGTTTTGCTAAGGGAAAGTCGGCGCTGAACCGTCAATTCCTTTGACCGCTTCCGGAGCCTGTGCTACAAAAATCAAGTCATACTTTTATTCTGTAACTGGGCGGATCTCGTTATTTTTGCGGAGGTTGCTGTGAAGATCGCTGAATTCTGCGCCAAACTGGACGCCTTGCTGACCACGCGCGCCACCCAGCCGGAAAAACTCGATGCCATCGTCAGCGCCCTGCGTCAGGCTTTGAAGCTGCAACCGGACGAAGTCGCTCTGCTGACAGTCGATGTCGCAGCCGAAACACTGGTATTCCTGTGGCCGGCCAAGCTGGCCAAGAGCGGCTTCATCCCCCTGTCCTCGCGGGATTCCCTCGCCGCCCGCACCCTGCGCGAGAACAAGGTCTTCGTCAACAATCGCTTCTCCGCCACCTTTCACGCCTCGGTCTTCGAGCAGGTCAAGCTCGACCCGGCCGCCGAGGGGCGCCCCCTCCCCATCCAGAAGATCATCAGCGTCCCCATTCCCGGCGAGACGGCGCCCAAAGGGGTGCTGCAGCTCTCGCGCAAGGCGACGGAACCGGGTCAGGCCGGTGACGATTTCAGTAAAGAGGATATGGCCGCCCTGACCGAGGTTGCCCAGATTATCGCTAAACATATTTAGGCTTCCCCTGACAAACGCAAAAAAGGCTCCGACACTGGTCGGAGCCTTTTTTGCGACCCATCCACTCACTTTACAGCGAATGTCCCATCGGGATTGACGTCGAGATTGCGGTTGAGAAAGCGTGTCCCTTTGCACCCGGCGTCCTCGGCGGCGTAAAAAGCCCCGGCGCTGCGGCTGCCGGTGTTGCAGTAGAAGACGACATTGTTCGACCCTTTGAAGAGGGCGATGTTTTTGCCGATTTCCTCATCGGGGATGCTGATGGCCCCGGGGATATGGCCCTTCTGGAAATCGCCGTCCGGACGGACATCGACCAGCAGGAAACCGGCCGGCTTTTCCGCGACCAGTTTGAGGAATTCATCCTTGCCGATTTCTCCGGTGACCGGGGCGGCTTCGGCCGTGACCACGGCATTTCCTTCCTGCTGCGGATTGATCAGGGCAAAGGCCCGGGTCGAGCCTTCCTTCCAGGCCGGCCACCCTTCGGCGTAGATACGGACATCGCTGTAGCCGAGCTCCCGTGCCTTGATGGCAGACTTGAAGGAAAGATCGCATTTGAGGCCGCCACAGAAGAAAATCAGCTGGGTCTTCTTGTCGGCGGGAAGAAGTCCCACGCGCTTGTCCCACTCCTGAAAAGGGAGATTGATCGCCCCGGGGACTGTCCCTTCCAGATACTTGATCTGTGGCCGCGCATCGACAATGAGCGCCACGCGCTCGCGATCGTTGAGGAGCATCTTGATATAATTGGTCGAGACCCAGACGCTCTCGCCCCCCTCGCGCCAGCCGGGTTCTCCGGCAGGGAAGACGCTGACGTTTTTATAGCCCTTCTCGATGGCCAAATCTGCCGCCTTGGCCGACAGGTCGCACTTCGGGCCGCCACAATAAAAAATCAGTTGTGTCGATTTGTCCGTCGGCAGTGCGTCCAGCTGTTCCTTCATCTCCGCCCACGGCAGGGAGACAGCGCCGGGGAGATGCCCTTCAAAATATTTGATGTCGGGGCGCGCATCGATCAATTGGTAACCACCCTCGGCCGGTGTTTTTGCCAGCAGGCTCTTGACCTCGGCCGACGTCACCTGGCGAGGCGCTCCTCCTGCGAACGCGCACCCGGTCATAACCAGCAAACACAATAAACCACCCCATAGCCTTTTCATTCCGTCCTCCCAATTTGTGGTTGTTGCCCCGCCCATTCTCTACCATTTGCGCAGGGGTAGAGATTTAAAACATGTGCAATATAACATAAGCCGCATATAGCGCACGATGGATTAATAAGCGATTTTTGTTAACGCTTGTGCGTCTCCCCCGCAGGACAAAACGGACAATTCATTTGTTGCCGGCACTCGTACAATGTTCACCCCGTGTTATGCTCTGGGAAACTCGATTTTTGGAGGATGCCATGTTAAAAATTTCCATTCTCATTCTGTCGATTTTCTCCTGCGCTGCCTGCTCCCTCCCTGCCGCCACCCCCCAATGGCGCCATGCCGACAAACTCGACTCGGTTCAAATGCAGCGTGCCTCGAGCGACTGCCACATGTACCTCGATGCCGCCCAGGAATCGGGAGCGAGCCCGCCTCATCGGCTGGTCCGGGAATGGGACGACGAGTTTATCCGGTGCATGGCTGAGCGCGGCTGGACCCCGGCCCAAGGACCGCGCTGACCCAAATCGCTAACCCCAAACCGGCCTAAACGCAAAAAGACCCCGCGTCAGCGGGGCCAGATCATTGATTCCATCGCATAAAACGCAACGAGGCGAGCCATAATAAGGCTCGCCTCGTTGCGTGCGAACAACTAGTTCTTACCCATAGCTTCGAGAAAATCGTTGGCTTCTTTCAGCTTCTGCTCCAAGGTTTGTAACTCTTCTTCCGTATAGACCATACTGCCTTTCGCCATCTCGGCCTTGGCCTTGGAGATTTTGTCCTGCAGCGTCTCGGACTGCAAAACGCACTTTTCCATGAATTTGGTGGGCTTGACGGTCATGGGCTCATGACTGGCCGCCAGGACCGGCGTCGCTCCGAACAAGCCAGCCACCATCAACAACACGATCAGCTTTTTCATAATCATATCCTCCGTTCAAGGTTTCCGGTTATTTCGTCCCAACTCAAAACCGCCGATCCAACCATAACCGGACTGAATGTGTGTCAGCGACCCTCATGATAGCTGACGACTGCATATTATAATCTGTAGCTCCTACACTATCTGCTGTCAAGTCGATGAGTTAAATATTCTCCAAAATACTTATTCGCCGAATTCCAGGATTGAAAAAATCGAGAGCTACATGATTTTTAACGGATTTTAATCAATCGATAGCCTCTTCATGTGTAGCCAGTAGCTGTGCAGGCTCTCGTTTTACGGTTCCAGCACCAGCAGGGCATAGCGCCCCTTGTCCATCAGCCCTTCGTGGCTATAGACGACCAGCTGGAGGTATTCGACCGTACCGTCATTGTCGATGTCGGCATGATCGAAATCGGCGAGAAAGCCATTTTCCGGCTGCGTCTGCCATTCCTGGATGAGACTCTGTCCATCCCAGCGGTACGCGGTCAGATGACTTTTCTTGAACTCGATTTGCCGGCGGAAGGCCCGCGACCCTTCGTTGGTCGGGACGACCAGGGCGCCATCGTCGAGGAGGAGCAGGCGCGGCTGCAGATAGAGGTTGCGGCTATTATGGTCCCGTGGGTCGACCCTGGGATCGGTACGCTCGATATAGGTTTCATTACCCCCGGCGTCATCGTTCCCTTCCCATAACTTCTCACCCGTGGCGCCGATGATGCGCAACCGGTCCAGAGCGGTCAATTGCACCAGAACCTGTCCTTCGCCCTCGCCCAAACGGGCCAGACCGAAGATGGCGGCCTCGCCGGGGACGGCCCAGACCTCGCCGGGAGCGACTTGTCCCCGGTCCAGGCGTGCCAGACGGATCGGCGCGACAAAATCGATCCCATCCCCGCCCATCTGCTGCATCAGCAGTTGGCGCTTGCCGGGTGCTGACATAACACTGCGGAAATAGTGGGGAATGCCTTTTTGCGTAACGATCAGTTGGTGCTCGCTCCAGATCAAGACCAGGGAATGGAGACTTTCTCCCCGAGCGGCGGTCACGTAAAGCTCGGCGCGGCCATCGCCGTCGAGATCGGCGGCGTCGAGAGCGACGAGCTTGAGATCGAATCCGGATTCCCAGCTCCCCAGAGGCTGGAACTTGCCGGCTACGACGCGGCCAAGTTCGAGCTGGCGGGCCGATAACAGGGCCACTTCCTGCGTGCCGTCACCATCGACATCGGCGACCTGCACCCCGACCGGAGTCCCTTTACGCTCCGCCGCGTACCAGCGCTTGTCCTTGGTCGCTCCCGGCACCGGCGTGGCAGCGATGACCGGTGCCACTGCGGGGACGCTCGCCAGCGGTGCCGGTGGCGCATAACTGCGCAGCAATTCAAAGCGCCCGTCACGGACTTCGACTGTGGTGGCTGTGAGAAGGACGACCAGCTCGACCTCTCCCGCAGTTTTTGCCGACACGTCATTGCAGGAATCGAGAGATTTATAGCTTTGCCAGTTCAGCTCGGGAAGCGCCCGCCGCAGTTCGGCGGCCAACGCTTCGCCGCCGGGAGCGCAGGCGACGAGGCGGGCGTTCAGATCGGCAAAACGGCGCACCGCATCGCCGGCGGCAACCGGTGCCGCGGTCCGCAAAACCCGCGCCGAGGCATAACCTTCCTTGACCTGGGTCGCCTGCAGTACCCCCTTGACCGTCGGTAGCGAAGCGATGACCTTACCGCTGGTCGGGTCGGTGAGCTCGGTGGCCGGTCCGTAAACGACAAAGAGGTCGAGGGGGGCAACCCCGGCGGTGGCCCCGGCATCGACAAGGATCTCCTCGCCGCGGGCGAGGACGACCTTGCCGGAGAGCGGCTTGAGGTCTTGCGCCAGGGTTCCCGGCAGAGCCGCCGCGGCCGAAGTGGAGAAAAGTCCGACCAAAAACAACGCCAAAATCGTCAATCTGTCCACCCGTCATACCTCCTGCGGTTGAAAGTCTCGAAAAAACGGCCGGGCCTTTGCGGGCCCGGCCGGATCTTAACACTTCTTTGCTGCGAATGAACAGTGGCTCTTAGAACTTGTAGGTCAGGGCGTTGCCGAGCTTGTAGACGTTGTCGTTGCCAACGCCGCCGAAGTCATCATTGAAGAGGTAAGCGCCCATCAAGCCATAGGTCAGGCCTTTGGCGAGGGTTATGTCATAGTAGGCGCCGACTTCCTGGCCAAAGGCTTCGCCGATGCCGTCGTTGGCACCACTGGCCTGCTGGATGTGGGCAAGGTAGGTGGTCAGCTTGGTCTTCTCGCTGGTCTGCAGACCGAAGCCGAGCTTGACGTAGCACTGGTTGAGGTTGTAGAGGTCGCCGGCGCCAGCTGCCGAGGCGGCACCGATGCCCTTGCCGATGATCGCGCGGCGGTCGTAACGGGCACCACCGAACATCTCGGTCGGGGAGCTCAGGCCCCAGGTACCGACGCTGCCGCTGCCGTCGACAAACTGGCCATCGGTGCGGCCATCGTCGCCGATCCAGGCGCCTTCGAGGCTGAGGTCGGCGGAGCCCATCTTCTGGAAGACGCCGGCATAGGCGGCAAGACCATCGACGTTCTGGACACCCAGGTTATCGCCCCAGTTCTTGATCAGGGTGACTGCGAGCTTGGTGTTTTCGCCAAGTTTGCCGGCCAGATCGAAGCCGCCGAAGTAGATGTCGGTGTCCTTGCCGCTTCGGGTCCAGGCAAGAATCGGCGAAACGGTGACCGGGCCGGCCTTGACATCGACCTGCGCGCCGTAGAAATCGTTGTCGTCGCTGGTGACATCAACGGAGCCTTCCTGCGCCTTGGCCCAATAGAGCTTCAGGGTCGCTGCGTCGCCAAACTTGGTCGCGGTCTGGATGCCGATGGCGTCGTCGCCGGCGATGAAGCCGCCACCGATCTTGAAGTACTGAGCGCCGGCCTTGACGTTGGTCTTCAGGCTCGGCAGGTTAAAGTCGAGGTAGACGTGCTTGATCTCAAGATTGCCCCGGTAGTCGGTGCCGATGCTGTTCGTCTTGGAATCGTCGGTGCCATTACCATCGATGTCGCCGAGGCTATCAGAATTGGCGCCCCAGGCAAGGTCGCTTTCGATGGCGAAAACAGCTTTCACATTTTCATCGGCAGCAACTTCGGTCCAGAGACGGAGACGCTGCTCGACGCCGGTACGGTCATTGTCGGCCTCGCCGCGGTCGCTACCGTCATTCAGGTTGCGGTCGGCCTGGCCACGAATCTCGAGGAAACCTTTGGTGTCCGCCGTCAGGGCGAAAGCCGGGGTGGCCATCGCCGTTGCCGCGAGTGCGGCTACAATCCATTTAAGCTGGTTTTTCACTGT
>MGTO01000100.1 GCA_001799485.1 Desulfuromonadales bacterium GWC2_61_20
TGAGGTGACTGGCCTGGCTCTTTTTGCCGAGACGTGCCTTCTTGGTCTCGACAAAATTGCCGATCTTGTTCTCCCCGAGGAGAACCGTCCCTGGGCGCAAGTGCGCCATCGGCCCGATAGCGCAATCGGCACCAATAGTCGAGCCCTCAAGGATCGAGCCGGACTTGACGTGGACCCGGTCGGCGAGGGTGCAGTCGCTGAGCATCGCCCCCGGCTCGATTTCGCAATCGCGGCCGAGCACCGTCGCCCCGCACAGATGGACGCCGGGATGAATCAGGGTATCGGGACCGATGGTGACCCCCGGTTCGATGTAGGTCGTCGCCGGATCGAGGAGGGTGACGCCGGCGCGCATGTGCTCGGCGTTGAGACGCTGGCGAAGAATGGTCGCGGCCTCGGCGAGCTGGACCCGGTCGTTGATCCCCATGGCTTCGCTGGCATCGGCGGTGATGACGGCGCAGACGCGATGGCCTTCGGTGCGGGCAAGTCCGACGATGTCGGTGAGGTAGTATTCCCCCTGGGCGTTGTTGCATCCGACCCGGCGCAGGGCGGCAAAGACCCAGGGTGCGGCCAGAGCGTAAATGCCGGTATTGATTTCGCGGATGGCCTTCTCCGCTGGCGCCGCATCCTTTTCCTCGACGATGCGGGCGACATCGCCCTGTTCGCGAACAATGCGGCCGTAGCCGTGTGGATCGGCGATTTCGGCGGTGAGGACGGTCACGGCGGCGGCGGCGGCATGGTGGGCGGTGAGGAGACGTTCGAGGGTGTCGCGACGCAACAGCGGAACATCGCCGCAGAGGAGCAGAAGGGTCCCGGAAAATCCGCTCAGGGCCGCTTCGGCGCAGAGCAGGGCATGCCCGGTGCCGAGCTGCTCCGTCTGCTCGGCAAAAACCAGTCCCTCCCCGCCGAGAGCCGCGCCAACCGCCTCGGCGCCATGCCCGACGACCAGGGCTACCGGCGCGCAGCCCAGAATCTTTGCCAATCGCGCCGGGTACGCGGCCAATGGCCTACCTGCCAGGGGATGGAGGACCTTGGGCCGCTGCGATTTCATCCGCGTCCCCTTCCCCGCCGCCAGGATAACCGCCGCCACTTTTTCGCTGGTGAAGTTCATAGGATCCTTTCCCGGATGAATGGCCCGTCATTATCCTGAAAAGCCCCGGTCTAGTCAAGAAATCTGCCGTGACAAAGAGCCCTTGGCGCCATCTTTTCCTTTTGCAAAGAAGCGCCGGATTCCGTATGATCGAATACTTGACGGAGGGTCTATGGACGACAGAAAAGATCTGGGTGCCGAACTCGACCAGATCGAACTGAAAATGCGCGAGCTGATCCTTTCCTACGAACAGTACTTCATGGGAACCGACAAGCGCAAACGCGAACCGATCAAGGACCGCGAAGAACTGGCCAAGTTCTTGCGCCGTTTCGCCAATCGCCGCATCATCCAGACCGACATGCGCTTTCGCTACCAGAACATGGCGACCAAATTCCACAGTTATCAGGGCTACTGGGACCGCATCCTGCGCCTCATGGACGAGGGGCGCTACGTCCGCCAGAGTCACGTCTCCCGCAGCGACGCCACCAGCAACCAGCCGAAACCTGCCGTAGCCACCGCTCCTCCCCCGCCGAGCGAGTCAGACCATCTCTACGAACAACTGCTACAAGCCCACCGCCATTGCAACCTCGACAGCAGCGGTCTCAACCGCCAACAGGTTGCTTCCCTCCTCGACAAACAGCGCGAGGCGATCCAGCAGAAGTTTGGCGATCGCCCGGTCGAATTCGTCGTGGTGACCGATGACGGCAAGCCCAAGATCAAGGTCCGGGCCAAACCCTAGGAGCAGGGACCGATGCCAGCCGCCAGAAACAAAACAGCCCTGGTACTTGCCGGCGGCGGGATCATGGGGGCGGCTTACGAAATCGGCTGCCTCGCCGCTCTCGACCGTCTTTTCGCTCCCGGTTTTTCCACCCGCCGTTTCGACATGTACGTCGGTATCAGCGCCGGCTCGGTCATCGCCACTCTCGTGGCCAACCGTATCGCTCCGCAAACCATTTATGACAGTGTCATCAACGACGAACGCCGGGTCTTCAACTGGCGGCGCTCGGACATCTACCAGCTTAACGGCTGGGAAATCCTCGCCTCCTCCTGGCGGGTGCTGCGCAATACCCTGCGCATCCTGCGCAAATACCGGCGCAATCGCTGGAGCTACTCCCTTTCGGACATCTACTACATTCTGCAGGAACAGTTTCCCGCCGGCATCTTCTCCCTGGAACCGATGGAAAACTACCTGCGGCAGTCATTTGCCCAGGAAGGGATCATCGACGATTTCGACCTGCTCAAGACCGAGCTCTACATTCCCGCCTACGACCTCGACGACGGCCGTCGCGTCGTTTTCGGCAGTGAGGGGCACCGCGACCTACGCATCTGCCAGGCCATCACCGCCTCCTGTGCCATTCCCTACTTCTTCCGCCCGCACAAGATCGGTGAGCGCTATTATGTCGACGGCTCCGTCGGTCAAGTCTCCCATCTCGATATCGCCATCAAACAGGGGGCCAAACTCATCGTCGTTGTCAATCCCCGCGTGCCGATGGACAACGACCGCGAACTGACCTGCCTCCCCTCCCTCTCCGAAGGGCGCTGCAGCAGCGTCGCCGAACTTGGTATCGCCATCGCGCGGGAACAGTCGTTGCGCATTGAAACGCGGGAAAATCTGGCCCTGGCCCTCGATCTCCACCGCACTCGGCACCCCGAGGTCGACATTGTCCTCATCGAACCGGGGAGTGAAGAAACCCTCCTCTTTTTTCAGAGCCCCATGAGTCAGACCGCCCGCACCCACGTCATGAACTACGGCCTGCAACTGACCCTCGGTCAACTGCAGGAGCGCTATGTCGAATTGAGTTCGGTTTTCGGCCGACACGGCATCCGCACCACCTCCGACCTCTTCGCGCCACCCGGCGCGGCAGTCGCCGGCGACGAATAGAAACGGGGACGCAAACTGCTGCGCCCCCGCCGAACGAACCTGCCCTGCCTCACCCCCCCTACTTGAGCAGCAAATCCATAACCCCCTTGTAGGTTTCCCGCTTGCGTTCCGACTGTTCGTAAAGGGTCGAGGAAAAGAGCGCCGTCACGGCGTGTTCGGCCATCATGGAAAAAAGCTGGAAGTCGACGGGCTGGAAGGCCTCCTTCTGAATGAAGAGGCGATAGATGGCAAGGATCCCCATGGTCGTATCATGAATCTTGAGGGGGACCGCCGCGATTGGTTGCAGGGGATCGTCCGACCCTTGCGCGACGGAACCTTCCTGAAAGTAGGCCGACTCGCTGGCGGCGACTTCGGCAAAGATGCCGCTCTCCGGGCGAAAGGGGGGAAATTCCCCAGGCTCAAAGCCCTCGCCGACCTCGAAGTGGAGTTCCCCCGTCGTCTTATGAAAGAGGAGGACGGCAAACTTTTCGGCGCCGACAAAATTGATGATGACCTCGCGGATAATCTCGAGAACCTCACCCCGGTTCAGCACCGAGTGGAGGCGCGAGGAGGCGATGTAAAGGTTGGTCAGATTGTTGTTGACCTCCTCGGTATGAATGACCTGGCGGGCAAAGGTCAGATTTTCCTCCTCCAGCTCAAGGACGCGCTGGCGCAAAGCGTCCAGTTCCCCCGCACGCGCCGAATTCGCCCGCTCCCCGCGGCCGAGGGTAGCGCCGTCACCTTCTTCGAGCACCAACTCGAACATCGGACCTTCGTCCTCTTCCGTGGCACGCATGAGTTCCTGGATCGCCCGCAGCCCCCGCCCCTGGGGATGGATGAGATAGATCCCCATCCCCTGATCGGGAGCCTGCTTGATCCGCGCCACCTTCCCCAGCATCTGCACCTCGACCCCGTCGGGGAGACTCAGGGCGAGTTCGACTGCTGCCCCTTCATCGAGAAGCAGCGGGCTTTTAACAAAAATTCCGTTACTCGACAGGTCAAGGGCTTTGGCGATCTGCTCCTTCCCCTCGCCCCGGACAAGGACGCGCAATGCCGTCTGCGTCCGCCGCGCGGTACGTCCATGCACATGGCCGAGGAGCCGGTTGACCTTCTCCAGCAGATCGGTCTTGTTGATCGGCTTGGTGACATAATCGTCGCAGCCGGCAGCGAGACATTGACGAATCTGCTCTTCCTTGCCGGCGGCGGTCACCATGATTACCGGGAGCTCTCGCCAGCGCTCGGCCGCCCGCAGCCGGCGGCACAACTCGTCACCATCCATGCCGGGCATGAACAGATCCGTCAGGACAAGATCGGGAACAACGTCATCCAGCATCGCCCACGCCGCCTCCCCGGAGCTCGCCGTGACCAGACGATGCCCGGTTCCGTCAAGGAGGGAGGTTTCCAGCGCCAGGAAAAGATCGACATCATCGACCAGGAGGAGGGTAGCCATGGAGGAATTCTCATCGGGAAAGAGTGCTGTTAACGCCTGACGTTACCGCAGACCCCGGCAATTGTAAAGAGCTGCAAAAAGCCAAAGGAAAGGCCCCGCAACTGAAGTTACGGGGCCTTTCCTTTTTCGACCTTCCGACTTGGCTCAAGCCACCTTGGCAAGGCGTTTGAAGTAACGCGGGCGCTCCGCCAGAATACTCATGATCTCCCGCTCCTCGGGGATACGCCCGGCAATGCGCACGGCATCGTCCACCAGAAGGGCCGGCGAAACATAGACCCGATTATCAATCATTTTGCGCCGGTCGCGAAAGAGATGAACCTCGGCCTCGACGCCGGCATGGTCCAGAGCCGACTTGACAACCTCCACCATCTCTTCGCAACGCCTGCTGCTTTCCGGTCTGCACAGTATATCGATTCGCATGACGTCCTCCCTTGCCCTCAGCATCTATTACTTTAACGGTCACATTTTATCACGGCCACCGACGAATGCAACAATAATTTCCGACGACATCTGTCAACTATTCCGTCGCACCCATGCCGCTGCCGTTTCCTGACCGGACACAACTGGCGCTGTCCTCCTGCCGCCCTTGCCCCGTTATTGCGGGGGGGCGGCTACATCGCCATAATAGATGCGCAGCGCCCGCTTGACCCGCGCCACCAGGCGCAGCGGGTTAATCGGCTTGGCGATAAAATCGAAAAAACCGAGATCGAGGAGTTTTGCCTCATCTTCCGGCGTCGTCCGTGAGGAAAGGGCGATGACCGGGATCGTGCGCAATTGCGGCTGGCGTTTGAGGGCAGCGAACATCTCATAGCCATCCATGCGCGGCATGACCGTATCGGTAATGATCAGATGTGGCGCCCTATTGACTGCCACCTTGAGCCCTTCGGCTCCATTAACCGCTTCGGTCACATTAAATCCCTGACGCTTGAGGGCGGCCATGGTCGCGGCTCGCGCCAACTCCTGGTCGTCTACAATGAGGATATGCCACCAATCCTGTGCCACCTGTTCTTTTTTCCCTTGGCGCAGATAGTGCCGCGCGACCGCCTCCTGAATTTCGCTCGGGGTGGTGACGCAGGGGGTAATGCGCAAGCGGGTACGAAAACTGATGCCATTGATGGTATCGCTGTCGAGGGGGTTGACCATGGCCAGAAAGAGGTTGCCATTTTCGAGTTTGACCGGGAAGACCAGCTGCTTGAGGGCCGTCTCGCCGGTAAAGAGGGCAAGGAGTTCGGGGGGGAAAGTATACTTGGCGATATCCTTGACCGTTTTGAAGCCAAACTGTCGGGCAACGGCGACGGCGATATCGGTTTCGGTAAGAACCCCCATCTCCTCCAGAACCTGACCGAGACGCCGCCCGCTCCCCTTCTGGAGGATTAATGCCTGCTTCATGATCAACTCGTCGACGACCCGGGCTTCGACGAGAATTTCCCCGAATTTTTTGCGTCTGGTCATGCTTGCTGCTCCAACCGTCAAAATCATTCTTTTTTTGTTGTAAAGGAATCGACCTCCATACACAAGGGAAAACTGTCAAATGACCAAAATTGACTGACAATTATTGGCACATGCATGGCCCTGCCAGCCGGCGACGCCAATCAGCGGGACGAAACGCACGCCACAGAGCTCTGCGCTGGTAATCCTGTTCGGATATCCGGCGGACGCGGACGAGGATTTGCCGGTAGTAACCTTCCACTGTCCTCTCGCCGCCTCCCACCAGTCTAGCAAGGGAATAATCACGGTCAAATCAACCGGCATCCCCGGCTGCGGCCGCTGCCTGCCCTCCTCCTGGTTGGCTGTGTCGGTGTAGAATGAATCAGACGGAAGAGAAAGGAGGTGCGACCATGGTACGTTATTATGACGCCGCTGACCGCAAGGATTTGCTGTGCGCGGAGAGAACGTTGAGCGCAGCCGGCATCGAGTACGCCGAGACGCCACCCCTGCCGGGGAGCGGTCTTTCGGGCGCGATCGGCATCGCCGAAGAGGATCTTCCCCGCGCCGCGGAAGTGCTCGATTCCGCACGGGCGCGCGCCCGTCACTGACCCTGAAACATTCCGCCCGCCCCCAAAACGGGGCGGGGCGAGCCGCCCGCCGCACCGAGGCGCATCGATCAAGAACCCTCCTCGCACCGGCGATTGACACCGCGCCGCCCCTTGTTATCATGAAACTGAAGGCCCCTGGCGGCCTCTTTCCCTTGCCGTTCGGAGTTTGCCGGCCCATGACGAGAAATCCCCTCCCCGAGATTCTCCCGGTCTATCCGCTACGCGAACAGGTCGTCTTCCCCCACATGGTCTTGCCCCTCTTCGTCTCTCCGACCGGGATGGCGACCATCGACACCGTCCTGCGCAGCGATAGCCACCTCTTCGGCGTTTCGTGGTGCAGCGCCCCCTCCGAGCCGATCTTCTTCGAAGATCTGGCGACTGTCGGCACGCTCTGCCGCATCAACCAGATCATTCGGTTTCCCGACGGCGGCTGCAAGGTCATCATCGAGGGGGTCCAGCGCATTCGCCTGCTCGCCCCGACCCAGATGACCCCGGCGATTCTCGCCCGTGTCAATGAAATCGCCGAGGAGAATGGCAGCGGCCTCGTTGCCGAAGCCTTGGCCCAGAGTGTCAACGCCCTGCTCAAGATCGCGCTCGCTTACGGTCGCCCTCTCCCCGGCGACGTCCTCAAAATGATCGACCAGCTCGAAGACCCGGGACGCCTCGCCGATCTGGTCGCGGTCTACCTCAACCTCCCCCTCAAGGAGCAGCAGCGCCTCCTTGAACTCCTCAATCCGATTGAGCGCCTCAAGGAGGTCTACCTTCTCCTCACCAGCGAGGTACAGAAGATCCAGGTGCGCGGCGAGGTGCAGATCGATATGGCCAAGCGACTCGGCCGTACCCAGAAGGAGTTTCTTCTGCGCGAGCAGCTCAAGCAGATTCAGGAAGAACTCGGCGACGAGGACCCGCGTCAGAGCGAGATGGCTGAACTGCGCCGGCGCATCGCCGCCGCCAACATGCCTGAGGAGGTCGCCAAGGTGGCGGAGAAGGAACTCGCCCGCCTCGAGCGCATCAATCCGGCGTCTCCAGAATACACCGTGGCCCGCACCTACCTCGACTATCTATGCAACATGCCGTGGCAGCGGAGCAGCGAGGAGCTTCACGATCTCCCCTTCGCCCAGCGCGTCCTCGACGAGGACCACTACGATCTCAAGGAGGTCAAGGAGCGCATCCTCGAACATCTCGCTGTGCGCTCCCTGCGCCCGCAGAGCCGCGGACCGATCCTCTGCTTCGTCGGTCCGCCCGGGGTCGGCAAGACCTCCCTCGGCCGCTCCATCGCCCGCGCCATGGGGCGCAAGTTCATCCGCATCTCCCTCGGCGGCATGCGCGACGAGGCCGAAATTCGCGGCCATCGCCGTACCTATATTGGCGCCCTCCCAGGACGAATCGTCCAGGAAATCGTCCGCGCCGACAGCAACAACCCGGTTTTCATGCTCGACGAGGTCGACAAGATCGGCCAGGACTTCCGCGGCGACCCGGCCTCGGCCCTTCTCGAAGTCCTCGACCCCGAACAGAACAACACCTTTACCGACCATTACCTCGATCTTCCCTTCGATCTCTCCAGGGTCATGTTCATCACCACCGCCAACCTCCTCGACCCGGTCCCCCACCCCCTCAAGGATCGCATGGAGGTCATCTCCCTGGCCGGTTACGGCGACGAAGAGAAGGAACAGATCGCCTTTACCTACCTCATCCCCAAACAGATCGAAGAGACCGGCCTCGCTGACGCGGCGCCGGAGTTCACCCCGGCAGCGGTCGCCCACCTGATTCGCGACTACACCCGCGAGGCCGGGGTCCGCGGGCTCGAGCGACAGATCGCCTCGATCTGCCGCAAGCTCGCCAAGGAAAGGACTCTCGGCAGCAACACTCGCCACAGTATCACCCCCGAAACGGTGGAGGAACTCCTCGGGCCGCGCAAGTACTTCGCCGATGTCGCCGCCGAGGTTGACCGCGTCGGGGTGGTCACCGGGCTGGCCTGGACCGAGACCGGCGGTGACATCATCTTCGTCGAAGCCTCGCGCATGGCGGGAAAGAAGGAACTCCTCCTGACCGGCAGCCTCGGCGAAGTCATGCAAGAGTCGGCCAAGGCCGCCCTCTCTTACGTCCGCGCCCACACCGCCGACTTTGCCATCGACCCGGCGATCTTCGAGAACAGCGACATCCACATCCATGTCCCCTCCGGCGCCACCCCCAAGGATGGCCCGTCGGCGGGGATCACCATCGCCGTCGCCCTCATTTCCCTCCTCAGCCAGCGCCCGGCCCGGCGCAATGTCGCCATGACCGGCGAACTCACCCTCTCCGGCCGTATCCTCCCCATCGGCGGGGTCAAGGAGAAGATTCTCGCCGCCCGCCGTGCCGGCGTGACGACGGTCATCCTTCCCGAGCACAACCGCGAGCAACTGCGCGATCTCGACCCCCAACTCCTCACCGGGCTCGACCTGCGCTGCGTCACCACCGTGGCCGAAGCGGTAGAGGCGGCGCTGCTGCCCGCAACGGAAACTTAGCCGGGAATATGAATACAAAAATGCCTGCACTTTGTGCAGGCATTTTTGTGTCTCCTTACCTCCATCGACCGGCTTCTGTTCAGCAGACCGGGTTGTCACGTGTCTCGGCATCGAAAATAGCTATCATCGTTTCTGCCGAGTAGGGCAGAACATCGACGCGCATGCCGTCCACTTCAAGATGACGCCACTCGATCATGTCACCACTCTGCGACTTGCGGTAGCGGGACACCCGCTCACCCGTGATCCGTTTCAGTTCGTCCCACATCTCCTGCATGGTAAGCAACTCGAAGCCGCCGAACTCCTCGCCACTGCCGAGCGTGCTGCGAAACCGCTCCACCAGATCGTAATCGCAGAAGTCGTTTTCGGGACGCCACCAGCGCACAAACGGATGGTTGACAAGCGCCGTGTTTTGCAGTTCCTTCAGGATTTCCAGTCCGCGCATGGCTACCTCCTCCTCTGGCGATGCCCGCATCGGACAACCTTAGCGTCCGACGCCAGAGTCGTTGTTTTATCCGGCCTTCCTCCGGCTCGCGCCGCTGCGGCCACCTGCTAATAATATAGCACCAAAATGCCCCCGGATACCGCTGGCCCCTTCAGGGCAAACGCTGGTGGCGAGCAGTCTCGATCTGCGCACCCCTCGCTGCCTGAAGATAACAGGTCAATTTCATTGATTTTCTCCCCCGGTGTGTTTTAATTGGAAACCTCACGGAACTTAAATCGCTGGCGGAGGTATCTTAAATGACGGTCGAAGTCGATCTATTCAAAGGTGTGTTGCTGGTCCTGGCAGTTGTCGTCGTCGCCGTCTTGGTACCGCTGCTGCGGCAACTGCTGCGCACGCTGCGTTTGCTCGAAACGACGCTCGGCGAAACCCGCCAGGAACTGCTTCCCCTCTTGCGCAATCTCCGGGAAAGCTCGGAGCGGTTCAACCGCGCGACTGCCGGAATTGAGTCCGGCGTCGAGCAGTTACAGGGGGTCTTTGCCGCGGTCGGGGAAGTGCGCAAAGGGATTCAGGGGCTCGCCGACTCGTTGCAGCACGGCTTCGGTCGCAACATCGGCCAAGCCCTCGGTCTCTGGTTTGGCCTGCGCACGGCAAAATCCGACGAACACGAACCGACATGAGGCTAGTCATGGCAGAAGAATGCATCACTCCGCCGATCTGGCCGCGGGTTGTACGTTAGATACGTTAACGCCGTCGGAATCAGCGGTAGCTGACCGACGGCGTATTTTGTCAAGGGCTGGGGAGGGAGACAAACAGAGGGGGTCGCTACGGCGTGGTCAAGCGGTAGACATTGCTCTGGGCGCCACCGGGGTTGACGACCTGCAGTTCCAATTCGCGGGCTTCACGGGCCACGGGACGACGAATATAGACCAGGGTGGTGCAGTCGAGGTAACGCACGGTATCGCGGTTTGGATCTCTGACCATATTCATGGGATCCTCCCGGCCAACGGCACCGCCGTTGCGGAGAACCTGCGCGTTGTAGGCAAAGTTCTTGCCGTAAATGAGGAGTTCATACTCGACGACCCGGTCGGCGCCGAGAGCGATGTCGCTGATCTCCGGCGTGTTGCTGACGATGAAGCCGTGGGGGAGGGACTTCTGGTGGTCGGGATTGGCGACCTGCACTTGGTGCAGGCCGGGTGTCACCTGGGGCAGGGTGAAGACGATCTCGCTCGGCCCGAGGTTGTCGATGACCACGGCCGCATTGTCGAAAAGGAGTGTGGCACCGGGGCTGAAGTTGCTGCCGCTGACCGTCACCGCGCGGTTATCGGCACTGCCGCAGGTGTCGAGGGTGGTCGGGGCGAGATTGAGAATGCGGGGCGGGGGCTGCACCACGCGCAAGATGAAGGGGCCGCGCGAGCGCACTCCGTTCTGTTCGACCGCGAGGAGGTATTCGCCCGAGGCGACGGTTGGGACGATAAAGGTAAGACGGCTGCCCGTGACGTCGTTGGCGCCCACCTTCAGCTCGCCGACCATCACCGTCGCTCCGTCGGCGAAGGGGCCGCCGGCGAGGGTGACGCGGGTGCCGGGGAAGGCGGTGGAGGGAGAAACGGCGGTGAGCTCCAGCGCCGCCGCCGGCAAAGCACAGCAGAAGAGCAAGAGGCTGGTGGAGATGAGGAGGCGCATCGATGTTCTCCTTTGCAGAGCGTTGGCGACTATTCTCATTGTAGCAGAGCCCGGCGCCTTTGCCTGACCGGCGCAGCCGCTCCACCCCTTCATCGCCCAGCCGCCCTCACAATCACCCCACCCCACCCCCCCGCTAAAAGCACAACTCAATCCGCGGAAACTCCTCGCGATCCTCGCGCAGGCAGCGCCGCGCCGCGGCGATCAGCGCCGCCACGTCGATGCCGAGATAGACCCCTGCGACCCGCGCCAGCTTCGCGCAACCGTGCTCGGTGAGGGATTGCGCCCCGACCGGTTCATGGATGAAGCGCTTGAGCTGGGCGCCGGCCAGCTGGATCAACCCCTGGACGAAGGTGCCGCAGCGGGTCGATCTCTGCCCCGCCGCCAGCCACACCGTCTCCCAGGCTTCGTGCGCCTCCCACCAGTAGCCGTGGTTGAAGAGGTCGATGCCGTAGAGATAGATCTCGCAGGTCGCCCAGTCGTCGGGGGTAAAGCCGGGCAGGTACTCCTCATCCTGGCCATAGGAGTGGCCAGCCCGGTCGACGCGCGGATGGGGCTGGGCGACAGCATCCGCCACGGGGAGATAGCGGTAGGGGGGAAGGGGCCGCTGGCTGTAACGCGGCAGGTCGGGTTTGATGAAAAGCGGTTCCATGCACGGCTCCAAAGTCATTCGTCACCCTCTTTACTTTAGCAAAAAATCGCCCCCCGCGCCGTCGACCCCGAGCCTTGTTGGCCCCGGCCCTTGCATCTGCCCACTCTCCTGCTAAACTCCTGCCATCCGTCACATCATTTCCAGCATCAGGAGGTTTCACATGAAGGGCAACGACAAGATCATCGAATCGCTCAACGACCGGCTTTCCGAAGAGTTGACCGCCATCAACCAGTACATGGTCCATGCGGAGATGTGCGACAACTGGGGGTATGCCAGGCTGCACAAGATGATCGAGAAGCGCGCCATTGACGAGATGAAGCACGCCGAGAAGCTCATCGCCCGCGTCCTCTTCCTCGACGGCCGGCCGATGGTGAGCAAGCTCAACAAGGTCTACATCGGCGCCGAAGTGGAGAAGATGCACAAGAACGATACCGTTGCCGAGACCGACGCGATCAAGAACTACAACGAGTCGATCCGGCTGGCGGTGGAGGTGGGGGACAACGGTACCCGGGAACTGCTGGAGAGTATCCTCCACGAAGAGGAAATGCATATCGACGAGCTGGAGGCGCAGCTCGACCAGATCAAGCAGATGGGCATCCAGAACTACCTGGTGGAGCAGCTCGGCTGAGGTCGCCGACTCCTCTCCCCGTGCCGGCGTACCACCTTAGTCCGGGCATCTGGCACTTTGATCCAAACACGAGGGGCAGGCCGAATGGCCTGCCCCTCTCTGTGTTCCGGCATCAGCGAGTTCGCACTCGCCTCGCACCGGCAAAACACTCTCCCCTCCCACTGCCCAGGCAGTGGCTCCAACTCCAGTTTCCGCGTTGAATTGGCTCGGTTCTCAAGTACAGTTAAGACAAGGTTCCGCCTCCCGACAGGCATAGCCGGAGGCAAGGGAAAGGAGAAGGAAATGAGAGACGCCGAACGGATCGTCGCCGCAGTGGCCGCGGCGCTGGAACGGGAAACGCTGGTCAATCTTCACGAATTTCCGCTGCAGCTGGAGATCGACACCGGGGTGCTGACCATGGAAGGGGAGGTGGAGCACATCATGGCGAAAAAACGGGCGCTGGAAGTCGCCGCGGCGATTCATGGCGTCTCCGGCATCGTCGACCGCCTGCGCCTGGTCCCGGCACGGCCGATGGGGGATGGCGAAATCCGCGACCATATCTGCCGCGCCCTGCTGGCCGAAACGCTCCTCGGCGGCTGTACCATCCGGGCCATCGTCAAGGAACAACCCGAGGTGCTGCGCGCAGCAACACAGCCGGAGGACGGTCGCATCGATGTCGAGGTGCGGGAGGGGATCGTCGTCCTCGACGGCGCGGTGTCGAGCCTGTCCGCCAAGCGGTTGGCGGGGGTGTTCGCCTGGTGGGTGCCGGGAAGCCGGGACGTCATCAACGGCATCGATACTGCGACCGCGGACGACAACGACGATGAAGTAGTGGACGCGCTGCGCCTGGTGCTGGAGAAAGACCCCTTTGTCGACCCATCCCGCATCCACGTCGGCTGCCGCAACTGTTGGATCACCCTCGACGGGGTCGTGCAGAGCGCGGCCGAGCGGCACGCCGCCGAGGCCGACGCCTGGTTCGTCTTCCGTGTCGACGGGGTCACCAACCGGCTGCTGGTCAAGGAGTAGCACCATGTCAGCTTGCCGGAACGCCCTGTTTTGCCTGTTACTGTTGCCGGCAGTCTGTTGACCTCTGGCTCGACGGCGGGCAGAAGCCGACCAAGGCCGAGCTGGAACAGGCGATGAAAGGCCATATCCTCGCCCAGACCGCCCTGGTCGGAACCTATCAGAAAGAACCCTAAAGCCGCGGCTGCTGCCGCCGCGCCGGCAGGGGGAGCCATGAAACAACGCCCGCGCCAGTCCTGCCCCCCCGTCAGTGGAGACTATGCGACTCCTGTCCAAGTAATTTCCCGATCACTTCCAGACTCTTTTTGAAGTTGAATGGTTTGGAAATATAGGCATCCATCCCGGCAGCCAGACACCGCGCTTGGTCCTCTTCAAAGGCGTGGGCCGTCAGGGCGATAATGGGAGTGTGGCCGCCACGCGCCAGCTCCTTCTCTCGAATAACATGGGTCGCGGCAAAGCCGTCGAGACGCGGCATCTGGATATCCATCAACACCAGGGCATATCGCCCTCTTTCCCACATTTCCACCGCCTGCTCGCCATCCTCGGCAAAATCGAGTTGATAGTTGGCACGCGTCAGCAGCACGGTCAGCAGCTGGCGATTGATCGGGTCATCTTCCACCAACAGAAGATGGGGGGGGATCGCCATTTTTGCTGAAGTGGAAAGAATCCTGGTCGTAAAGCGGGCGGAGTTCTCCGTGCTGGCCTCTCGCAAGGGGAGGGTGAAGGAGAACGTACTCCCCGCCCCTTCCCGGCTGTTGCAGGAAATCGTCCCCCCCATGCGCTCGACAAGTTCGCGGCTGATGGCCAGCCCCAGGCCTGTACCGCTGAACGTACGACTGTGCGCGGCATCGGCCTGACTGAACGCGCGGAAGAGTCGGTCTTTTTTGTTTTCGGGGATGCCGATGCCACTGTCGGTGACAGAAAAGGTGAATTCCCGCTTGCCGTCGGCAGTCATCCCCCCGACGCTGACACCGACCGCCACTCTCCCATTTTCAGTGAACTTGATGGCATTACTGATGAGGTTGATGAAGATCTGCCGCAGGCGCAACGGGTCGCCGACCACCGTAGCCGTCATCTCCGCCGCCTCCGGGACGACGAAATCGAGGCCCTTACGCCGCGCTTCTGCCGTGAAGATGTCGACAGCTTCCCGCAGACACGCCGCCAGGGAAAACGGTTTCTCTTCAAAAGTCAGTTTTCCCGCCGTGCACTTGGCCAGATCGAGGATATCGTCGAGCATCCGCAAGAGCGAATGGGCGGAGCCGACGGCTGTTTCCACATGCCCTCGCGGTACCGGGGGGCAGCCTTCTTCGAGGGCGAGTTCAAGCATGCCAAGGATGCCGGTCATCTGTGTACGCAGTTCATGGCTCATATTGGCGAGAAACCGGTTCTTGCCCCGGGCGAACGTTTCGGCTTCCCTCTTTGCCTGACGCAAGGCCACAACCTCATCCCGCAAACGTCGAAGCTCGACGTTCTGCATCTTGACGTCGAGCTGACTCATCTCGATGTAGCGCAGGAGCTGGGATGGCTCAGCCTCCCCGCCGACCTGCAGCGACATTCTTCTTTCTTCTCCGGGGCCTTCTCCCGCCCGGCGCCGCGGGACGGGACCATCCCCCACACTGTCGCTTTTTTTCATCATGCCAAAAGCTCCTTTCGGCGAAGCCAGAACCTGCACGCCCTCGAGCGTGACTTGGCCAACAGCGTGGATAAACATTTCTCTCGCCCGCCGGCGTGGCCCGATACTTTCGTTGGAAGAAGAGGTCTCAACCGTACGATTTTTTATAAACTTATGTATTAATTTCGATATGTTATGATGTTTTTTCTTTCCCAACAAGACATCTAACAGATAACGCCAGAATTTCAATAGCAGCAGCCCCCGGAGACGACAAAAAGGGGGCGGCTGATTAGCAGCCGGCCCCCTTTGTCGTGGCATCTTCGTGCAGACACCTTTACCCCGTCGCCACCGTCAGCCCCCCTGCATCGACCCCGACCGTCACCGTCATCCCCTCGCCGATCGTCCCGGCCAGGAGCGCCCGGCCGATCTTCGTCTCCAACTGGTGTTGCAGATAGCGCTTCAAGGGGCGGGCGCCGTAGACCGGATCGTAGGCGGTTTTGGCGATGAAGTCGCGGGCGGCGTCGGTGAGTTCGAGGTCGATGTGGCGATCGACCAGGCGCTTGCGCAGATCGATGACGAGGAGCTCGATGATCGTCTTGATCTCGCTGCGCGAGAGGGGTTTGAAGAGGACGACATCGTCGACACGATTGAGGAATTCGGGGCGGAACTCGCGACGCAGCTCGGCCATGACCGCCGCTCGCGCCCCTTCGGTGATCACCCCCTCGGCGGTGACGCCATCGAGGAGATGGGGGGAGCCGATGTTGCTGGTCATGATGATGACGGTGTTCTTGAAGTCGACGGTGCGCCCCTGGGCGTCGGTGACGCGGCCGTCGTCGAGGATCTGCAGGAGGACGTTGAAGACGTCGCGATGGGCCTTTTCGATCTCGTCGAAGAGGATGACACTGTAGGGCTTGCGCCGCACCGCCTCGGTGAGCTGACCCCCCTCCTCGTAGCCGACGTAGCCGGGGGGAGCGCCGATGAGGCGGCTGACGGTGTGCTTCTCCATGTACTCGGACATGTCGATGCGGATCATGTTCTCTTCACTGTCGAAGAGGGCTTCGGCCAGGGTGCGGGCGAGCTCGGTCTTGCCGACCCCGGTCGGCCCAAGGAAAATGAAGGAGCCGATGGGGCGGCGCGGGTCCTTGATCCCGGCGCGGGCGCGGATGACGGCATCGGCGACGAGCTGCACCGCCTCGTCCTGGCCGACGACACGGCGGTGGAGAATCTCGTCGAGCTTGAGGAGCTTCTCCCGCTCCCCCTCGACCAGCCGCGTCACCGGAATCCCGGTCCAGCGGCTGACGATATCGGCGATCTCCTCCTCGGTGACCTCCTCGCGCAGCAGGCGCGGGCCCTGCTGGGCCGCGGCGGTCTGCGCTTCGAGCGCCTTGAGTTCCCCCTCCAGTTGCGGCAGGGTGCCGTGCTTGAGCTCGGCCGCCTTGTTCAGATCGTAGTTGCGTTCGGCCACCTCGATCTGCTGGCGCAGCTGTTCGATCTGCTCGCGCAGACTTTGTACCTTCTTGATCCCTTCCTTCTCCGCGTCCCACTGGGCGCGCAGGGTGTCGGCGACGTGCCGGACCTCGGCCATCTCCTTGCGCAGGGCGGCGAGGCGCTCCTGGCTGGCGCGGTCCTTCTCCTTTTTCAGCGCCGCCTCCTCGATCTCCAGCTGCATCACCCGCCGCGCCGCCTCGTCGAGCTCCGTCGGCAAGGAATCGATCTCGGTGCGGATCATGGCGCAGGCCTCGTCGACCAGGTCGATGGCCTTGTCGGGGAGGAAGCGGTCGGAGATGTAGCGATGGGAGAGGGTGGCGGCGGCGACGAGGGCGCCGTCCTGGATGCGCACGCCGTGGTGGACCTCGTAACGTTCTTTCAGCCCGCGCAGGATGGAGACGGTGTCCTCCACCGTCGGCTGCTCGACCATGACCGGCTGAAAACGCCTCTCCAGGGCCGCGTCCTTCTCGATGTACTTGCGGTACTCATCCAGCGTCGTCGCCCCGATGCAGTGCAGCTCGCCCCGCGCCAAGAGGGGTTTAAGCATGTTGCCGGCATCCATGGCGCCCTCGGCCTTGCCGGCGCCGACGATGGTATGGAGCTCGTCGATGAAGAGGAGGATGCGCCCCGCGCTCTGCTTGATCTCGCTCAGGACCGCCTTCAAGCGCTCCTCGAACTCGCCGCGATACTTGGCTCCGGCGATGAGCGCCCCCATGTCGAGGGCGAAGACGCTCTTGTCCTTCAAACCTTCGGGGACGTCGCCGCGGACGATGCGCTGGGCCAGCCCTTCGGCGATGGCGGTCTTGCCGACCCCCGGCTCGCCGATGAGGACCGGATTGTTCTTGGTCTTGCGCGAAAGGATGCGGATGACCCGGCGGATCTCGGCGTCGCGGCCGATGACCGGATCGAGCTTGCCATCTTTGGCGGCCTGGACCAGGTCGCGCCCGTACTTCGCCAGGGCCTCGTAGGTCTGCTCCGGTTCGGGGGAGGTGACGCGCTGATGGCCGCGCACCTCGGTCAGGGCGGCGAGGAGGCGGTCACGGGAGAGGCCGAACTCCTTGAACAGCTTGCCGATGGCGCTGCTCCCCCCCTCGTCGCAGCAGGCGAGGAGAAGATGCTCGACGCTGACGTAGTCATCCTTGAGGCGTTTCGCCTCGCTCTCGGCCTGATCGAGCAGCTTGTTCAGCCGCGTCGAGACGTAGATCTTGCCGGCCTCGGCGCCGGGGCCGGAGACGGCGGGACGCCGGTCGAGGGCGCCGCGCAGACTGGCGGCGAGGTTCTCCGGCGGCACCGCCAGCTTCTGCAGCAGGCGCGGCACCAGTCCCCCCTCCTGTTCGAGGAGGGCGAGGAGAAGATGCTCGCTGTCGACTTCCTGGTGCCCGCGGCGCTGGGCGACGGTCTGGGCTCCCTGCATCGCTTCCTGCGACTTGACGGTGAGTTTGTTCATGTCCATGACGTGATCGTCTCCCTGGGTTCTTGTTTGCGAGTATAGCAGGCCATGCGGTGACGGCGGGGATGGCCGCTACCTTGCCTGACAAGCCGCAAGAGAATCTAATCATCGCCCGCACCGATTTCAAGGCCGCAAAAAACAGCGACGCCCCGTTTCCTGAGGCTGGAAACGGGGCGTCGCTGCAATGTGCACCTATCGGCCTTACTTGACTTCGACCGACTTGGCCTTCATCTGGTATTGAATCGTCACCTTGGCCCCCGGCTTGAGATCGCCCTTGGACTTGGTTTCCTTGTCGATGGCGATTTCCCATTTTTCGCCGTCCTTGTTCTGGACGACGATGATGTCTCCCTTGCTCTCAAGGATCGGACCGGTAACCTGATAGGTCTTGGGCTGGGCGGCAAAGGCGGTGGCGGCAAAGGCAAGGAGAACGAGGGTCAGCAGAATCCGTTTCATGGTGTACCTCCAAAATGGGGAAATGGGGCCTGACGCCCGACTTGCTATTATACCGACGGCGGACGATTGTCAATCCCGTCGTGCAACAACCTGTCGGGGCGATGGTTTTCCGTGCGAAGAGAGGTACCGTTCAGTTTTGGTCAAGCCACGCGCAGATGACATTCGTGAACAAAAACGCCATAATCCTTCGCGGTCGCCAGACGCCAGTGATTGCGGTCAAAAGCGGGGAAATAGCGATCGCCGGCATAATTACCGGAGATCCAGGAGATCCGCAGAAGCTCGGCCCGCTCCAGGGCCAGCCGATAGATCTCGCGTCCGCCGATGTAATACACCTTCCCCCCCATCTGCGCCGCCGCTGCCACCGCGCCGGGAAAATCGCGGCAGAGCGTGATCCCCGGCGTCTCGCTCAAGGTGGTGCTGACAACGATATTGCGCCGCTGATCCAGGGGGCGGCCGAGACTTTCGAAGGTTTTGCGCCCCATGACCACGGTCCCGCCAAGGGTGAGGCGGCGGAAGAGCCTGAGCTCCTGCGGCACGTGCCAGGGAATGCGATTTCCGGCGCCGATGAGCCCCTCACGGGTCATGGCAACCAGAATGATTTCCCGGGCGAGGTCCAGCGCTCCTGTCATCTCCGGTACGATTTTCATGGCGGTAGCATCGCCCTTCATCCCGCCTTTGTCAACCCTCGTCACCCCCCTCTATTACCGGCCGGATACACTCGACAAATGTGCGTTTGACAGACTCCTGTCGTCCATTATAGTTTAAGCAGAATTGTCCGGGCTCATTACTCTTTAACCACAAAGGAGCAATATCATGCCGCAGGAAATGAAGATGCAGGAAGCGATCAAATTCGCCATCCAGACCGAAAAGAATGTCATGGATTTCTACAAGCGGGCGGCGGCTATCACCAACAACCCCCGCGGCAAAAAGGTTTTCGATCTGCTGGCGGGAGAGGAGCGCGAGCACGCCGGGCATTTCTTCCACCTTTACAAGGGGACCGACCTCGGCACCTTCGACCAGTTCATGGCCCGTCCCCCCCATGCCGACACGGCCATGCTCAAGGAACTGGAAAAGGCCCTCGACGCCAACGTCCATGAGCGCCGGGCGATGGAACTGGCCTTGCGTGAAGAGGAGGACCTGGCCAAAAGCCTGACCATGACCGCCAGCCACATGGTCGACCCGGTGGTGCGGACGGTCTTTGAGCGCATGGCCAAGGAGACCCTGGATCATTATGCCCTCATCGAGTCGGAATATGCCCATCTGATGAAAATGGTGCACGAAACCGACATCGATATCTATGTGCGGGAGTAGATATGCGGCGTTTTGCCCTTTTACTATCGTCGGGACCCTTGCTCCTGGCCCTGGCCGGTGCCGCCCTGGCGGTCACCACCCCCGAGGCGCCGCAAGCGCCGGCCGGCATCGAGCAGGTTCTTGACAGCCGTTGCGGGGGGTGCCACACCCGTGAACGCATCGACGCGGCCCGGGCTCGCGGCGAGGCGATTTTGCCGATTACCCAGCGCATGGAGGAGCGCGGTGTCCGCCTGACCTCGGAAGAGCGAGCGACCATCATGACCTTCTGGGGCTCGCCACACAAGACCACCCCCCCCGCTCCCGCCGCGGCCAAATCTTCGACGGAAGCGGCCGAGGCGGTCATCAACTCCCGTTGCCTGCAGTGCCACACCCGTGAACGCATCGATCAGGCCATCGCCGCGCAGCTCCCGTTTGCGACGATGGAAGCGATCATGTTGAAACGGGGCGTGGTTCTGGAAGAAAAGGAATCGCAGGTGCTGAAGATCTTCTGGGGCTCACCGACCGCCAAATAGCCTCACCCACCGGGGCCGGCCTTGCCGGCCCCGGTTCGTTTCACCGTATCGCGACAATATCCAGCATTTTTCCGGGAGGGGGAAATGACTCGTATCAAGGATTGGCCGGCGGCCGAACGGCCGCGGGAGAAGCTATTGCAACGCGGGGCCGCCGCCCTCAGCGAGGCAGAGCTGTTGGCCCTGATCCTGCGTACCGGCGACGCCGCCAGCGGCACCAGCGCCCTCGATCAGGCGCGGGGACTGCTCAGCTCTTTCGGCTCTCTCGCCGAGCTCGGCCGCGCCACCACCGCCGAACTTTCCCGGCAACGCGGCATCGGCCCGGCCAAGGCAGCGGAAGTGCAGGCCGTCTTCGAACTCGCCCGCCGCTTTGCCAGCACCCCCCTCCTCCCCGGCGACCGCTTCGGTTCGGCGGCAGAGGTCTTCCACCACTTTCACCAACGCCTGCGCGACCACAAGAAAGAACTCTTCCTCGCCCTTCTCCTCGACAACAAGAACCGCATCCTGCGCGAGGTGCAAATCTCCGAAGGGAGTCTCACCGCCAGCATCGTCCACCCCCGCGAAGTCTTTGCCCCGGTGGTGCGCGAATCGGCGGCGGCGGTCCTCTTCATCCACAACCATCCCTCCGGCGATCCCACGCCGAGTCGCGAAGACCTCGACATCACCGCCCGCCTGCGTCAGGCCGGCGAGCTCATGGGGGTCAAGGTTCTCGACCACATCATCATCGGCCGGGATGCCTATGTCAGCCTCGCCGACCGCGGCTTGTTGCCCTAAAGAGGCTGAGCAAAAACGCCCATCTGCGGCGTTGCCCTCAGCCTTTGTCAACGACGTACCTTGGGGTACGCCTTTTGCCAAAGGCTTTCGGGGCGCCTTGCATATGGGCGTTTTTGCTCAGCCTTATTGCTGTGGCGTTCGACAACCAACCAAACCTTTCAGGAAACCCCGGCATATTCTAGGTAGCTCTTGGGCGGGCGGAAGACCGGCTGCGCCGCCAGGGTCTCGGTGACTTTGATCGGATCGAGATAGTGCCCCTGCTGCGAGGAGTTGCGTTCCATCAGCCAGCCGAACTGGGGGATGACGGTATTGAGGCGGATGGAATGATCGAGGGTGAGCCCGGCAATGACCAGGACGTTGCGGTTCTTGCCGCTGAAAGCGTCGGTGAGATAGCCGGCGAGGCGGTGAAACTGACGCCAGGTATTGACGTTGGCCAGGCGGCGGTGGGGATTGGGTGAGGTGACGATGTCGGAGAGGAAATCGAAAATCGCCACTTCCAGCATCGTCCGCGGATCGAGACTGTCGGGGTTGAGGGCCTTGCTAAAGGTGAAGAGCCCCGGTCCCAACAGCGTTCCGATGGGCCTCGGTTCAACGGTGACGCTGGCGAGGTCGGCGGCATGTTGCTCGACCAGGGCCGGATGGAGTTGGTAGACCTTGCCGAGATGTGAATCGTAGAGGGGTTCGCCGGCGGTGAGGCGACTGAGGCTGATCTGGATACGGGCGCTGGCGCCGGCCGGCTTGCGGAAGAGGTACTTGTAGGGAATTTCGATATGCAGCCCTTCGGGCGCCCGCAGCAGGCGGATGAAGTCGGCCGCCCGCTGGTAGACCTCAAGGTACTCCTGCAGCACCCGGCAGAGGAGGCCGCAGCAGGGGGAAACCTGGCCGTGCACCCGCTCGATGTAGCCGATCCCCCCTTCCTCGCGCGCCCCGAGGTGGCTGCCGCCGAAGATGACCAGATCGTGACCGTGGTGCGCCGCCGTCGCCAGTCGGGTCGGATCGAGGAGGGCGCCGACGCGGCCGAGATTGAAGGAGGGACAGTCGAAGGCGTAACCGAAGAGGGCGCGCTTGATCCCCTGGCTTTCATCGGAACACTGCCAGATGACCGGCAGCGTCCCGCTGAAGCCGCGCTCGATGGTCAGGGCCCGCATCCGCCCGAAGAGTTCCATCGGTTCCATGGCCGGCTGGGCGAAGAGTTCTTCGGACGGGGGCTGAATCGGCATGGGGA
>MGTO01000101.1 GCA_001799485.1 Desulfuromonadales bacterium GWC2_61_20
CGTTGCAGAGGTGGCAGGGGCAGCTCGACACCTCGCATAAATTCTAAAACTTGGTAGTTTCGCGGCAGGCTCATCCCGCCTCGCTCCCGAAAAGCGTGTCCAAGTTTTCCCACACAATCCGGCGGGCGACCAGACGGGCCTGGCTTTTGCTCCAGTAGCGGGCTTGGTTGAGTCGAGCAATCCAGAGGCAGTTGCTAACTGGATCGGGGAGGATCACCTCGGTTGAGGCCAGCCGGTCTGCAATCTGTAAGATCTCTGGCCATTCAGCGGTTGTCAGCGTGCTCTGTTCTTTGCCCTGTGCTGTTGCGCGAACGCTCAAGACGCTCCAAGGCGAAGTGCCAGACAGTCGTTTCGGCTGTACGTCAATCTGCAAACCTTCGCGTTTGGCCCATGGGGCAAGCTCATTTTTCAAGACGGCGCAAAATGCCGCCATTTCTTGTTTGACGGGCGGTTTCTGCGCTGCATGCTTGTTTGCTGCAAATGGCAGATTGTAGCGTAGGGTATCTTCGATGACCTGCGAATCGCGGTCATTCAACCCGTACAACGAAGCGGCCCAAGCATCCACTTTGGCCCAGTTTTCAGGGCTATCATCCCGGACAATAGCGCCAAAAAGATAATCGACTGATGCCAATGCAGAAGAGTCAAGGGATTCGAAAGGAACAATTGGAATACTGTCGATAGTGATTTTTTCAGCGACTTCGCGCTCCACCCCGAACCTTCCACTGGTCATCAAGACCCACCAGATCGCTAAATTGCTACCTAGAAGCAAAGCAAGGTAACGCACCAAAATGTTCTCGTGTGGATGACCATGAGTACTGTAGCCATGATATGACTGATTGAAAATCAAATCCGACTCTGAAACAGCAACCCTTATTCTTCCAGAAGCGACAGGCAGAGATTCATGGACAATAAGCAATGGTTTTCGATAAATCTCTCGATCTCTTACGCGATGCAACTGTAGATGTTTAAAGGGGGGGTACGTTTTCGTATCGATTAACAACGGCAAAGCACCATTAGTGGACAATTCTGGCAAGCCTTGAAGGTCCGTTGCGTCCTGAGGTTTTTTTGTGCTCCTTCTTAATAGTTGATATCCATTTCCAGTTTGACGTGGTTTCCCTTTATGTTCTCTAAAGCACAAGCGCCAATAGTCCTCAAGTGAAACCAATCCACTTGCCGACATTCTGTTAATCACCTCTAGATCAAGCGCGGTTCCACGGAACAAAACTTTCAACAACTCAGGCCGCTCAGCAAGCTGGTCTGATGACACAAATTCCGCATTGGCGGCATCAATCCTCATAGCTCCAGCGTTGTTCAGCCCTTCTTCAAGATGAGGGGTGATAAACCGAAAAGCAGCCCCGTGAGGAGGAAGTTGATTGCGGGCGAAAAGCAGACAAAACGGGGCTGTAATTTCCGGCCATACCCGAGTTTGGCGCAACTCTGAGCCATTGATTACTCCGCTCACGTCAAAGGCGCGGAAAAGATTAGATCGCGCCTGAGTCATGCCGTCACTCTGAAGAAACAGCAATCTGCCATGAAGCGCAAAGGCTATCTGTCCACTTGGCTTTGCCCAAGTCATGGCTCGCCAGACAAAGGGGAGGTCCAGTACCTCGTTAGGCAGCAATGAAGAAAGAGAATCGTTCGGCAACCGCTCACGCGCAATGGTTGCCACGATTTCCAATACTTCGGACCAGCCTTCAAGTTGTGTGGAACTGGCCCAAGGAGGGTTGCCAATCACCAGATCATAAGATCCAATATGCGAATCGCTAACCGCCTTCCCTAGGCTGCCAAGGTCGCCAGAGGTATCGTTACCCAGGTTGTACAGTACCTTGTCTTGCAAATTCTGCTTGAAGCGAAGCTTTTCAACCGGCTCCGGTTCGGGATCCAGCTCAATGGACATAAGGTACAGCCCAAGTGCCGCAAAGCGGAGCGCCGCTTCATTGATGTCGAAGCCGACAAGCTGGTTGTAGAGGATTTCTCGCAATACGCGGGTATCGGGTCGTTTGTTGTCCCGCACCCAACGTTCCACCACAAGTTGCCGGAAGGCCGAGATCAGGAATACGCCGGCCCCTGCTGCCGGGTCCAACACCCGAGCGTCGGTGGATTTTCCGTCCCGGCGTAGGGCGAGAAAGGATGCGTTCACCATCAGATCGGCTATGGCACGCGGGGTATAGAAACTCCCCTCCTTGCGTTGTTTTTTTCGATCATGCTCGCGCATGTAGTGCTCGTAGGCTTCGCTAAGAACCCCTACGGGAATATGGGCAAAATCGAGATAATCCCATTTTTCTTCCCAGCCAAGGTGTAACTGTCCCTCCACTGCGCGATGCATGATATTTCCCAGAGGATGCAAAGCTTCTCCTGGAAGAGTTGCAAGCAATCCTTCGGCACACGGCAGAAAATCGCCATTAAAGGTCACATCCAGCCATTGGGACGCGGCCTCGGCACGGCGAACGTCATTGAATATTTCATTTGGCTGGCCGAGATGGCCAGGAAGGAGCTTGCGATCCCCCAGAAAGCGAAGAAAGAGTGCTCGGCCTGTAAGAGAAATGGCATCGTTTCCAGAAATATTTTGTTTTCGCAATGTTTCTATGGCATCGCGTAACAACTTCAGCACGATGCTTGAAATCCATTTGTTGCGTTGAGAAGCTAGGCCGGGACGGGAGTTGGCAAGATAGGGAAAGAGGACGCGTTTATCCTCTTGTTGCAGGTTGGTTAGTTGGCTTGCTTCACGGCCCTGCTTGTCCAAAGAAACAGCGTGAATCGTCAGTTGCCCAGGACGTACAATTCCCAAATATGGCGCATCGCCGCGAAGCGCAACACGCCTGCGAATTCGACGAAAATGATCGTCGTCTTGGATCTCATCGCCATTCACCAAAAAAACCAGGGGAGTGGATTGCCATTCATAGACCCCCCACAGCGCTTTCAGATCACTGTCTCCCAGATTGCGTGCAGCTATCAGGGTTGCGTAAGACAGCAACTCGGGATTCGGCTCCTCAAACTCACGGAGCCCAACCTCTATATCGGCGCCATATTTTTCTAGGGTAGAGGAAAGATCGTTCATTTGGTCTCTCCAGACGTTGCTTTTGCGGGCGAAAGAACAAACAAGAGATCCTGCCGGTTCCCGCCAAATCTGCCTATCCCTGCACCACGTGCTTTCTTTGGTGCGATCTCGACTTTGGCCAACACGTCTCTGTAGTTGACTTTTTGCTCGGCTAACTCTGCGAGAAGAACGGCAATTACGGCTAAATGAGACGGAACGTCTCCTGTTTTTGCGTGATTAGATATAGAGGCGGGATTGAGCTTGAGTAGCTCTGCAAAGGCCCTGATAGTCAGCCCTGCTTTTCCCACATGGCGCTTAAATTCATCATAGGTCATGTGGGGAAATATACTTAAGTTTTTACAAAAAAACACTATTTAATGTGTTTATAACTTTTTTAAATGTATAAAATACATTTTTTTATGTGTTTCTCGGCCTCGACTTCGATGATCGCTACTTCACGCCGTGCTCGGTGAAGGCATAGGGGAGATAGCGTACATTGCGTCGGGATGCGGTCGCAATGTGCGACCGCTTCGGTTCGACCATTGCGGATGCGGTCACAATGTGCGACCGCTTCGGTTCGACCATTGCGGATGCGGTCACAATTTGTGACCGCATGGCAGACGCTTCCGTCTCGATGAGCTGAAACATGAAATCGAGGGGAAATCGATACTGGTTTCTTTTGACTGCCTGATTCAAAACCTTGGTCGACACACCGTACAGCTCGGCGAGATTGCCATCGAGCAGCACCCTCTGCCCACGTATCAGCGCAATGGAACGCTCGACGCGCTCCTCGCCGAGCAACTGAACATTTTCCATTCCCCCCTCCTAGACGAAAAATCTCCTATCGACGGTTTTCGCTTTCGACCATTTTGCCGGCGCTGGCAAAGTTAACCTCGCCGCTCCTCAATCGCATGCTCCCGCTTTCGCCAACTCCGCCAAACGTGCGGCCTCGGTATAAGGAATCATCGCCCCGGTGGCGCAACGCTGCCAGATCGTTTCGCGGTGCGCCGCATCGAAGACCGCCTTGTTGCTCGGGAAAATTCTCGCGATGGCGGCAATGATCGCGACTTCGGCGGAGGCCAGCGGCTCGGCGCTACGTGGATCGGCCTGGAGAATCTCGTCGACCAGATCACGATAGTTGTTGAGCTGCGGCCCCATCGGCAGGGCGGCGTAGGTGGCGCCGGTCATGCTGCGACCGAGATCGCGGAAGGCGACCATGTCCGCGTACCAGAGATATTTGGCCGCGTAAAGCATGCGGTCATCCTTTTTCAACAGTGGCCGGCCGAGGTGTTTGGCAAAGGTATCAAGCACCAAGCGGATGCGCGGGATGGAAAAGTCGCGGTGGCCGGTGTGCGCGTCACAGGGGTGCTCATCGAGCAGGGTGCGCAGCAGGGTGTCCATCGACTTGCTCTGAATGGTCCCGCTCTCCCAGCGTTTGATACTGGCGATGCCGACCTCCAGAGCATCGGCCAGGGCCTGTTGCGACAAACCCTTTTTCTGGCGCAGCCCGCGAATGTCCGCGCTGCTCAGTAAGCCGGCAGCCTGGCGATAGGCGTCCGCCATGCGCTCCTGCAGGAGCGCCGCCGAGGCGATATCGGCCAACTCCAGCCCGCAGCTCTCGCAGCAATGCAGCTCCGCCGTGTAGTTGACTGTGACCCCCTTGATCTCGCCACTTTTTTCAACCTGCTTCCGCCGCGCCGTTCCTTGGCACTGCGGACAAATCAATGTCGTCTCTTTGCCGTTCATGGCAAACCTCTCTTGTTTTCCTTGCCGCGGCACGTGTGTAATGACACCAGGTACAGATAACCGTGGGACAAGGTGAATTTGTAGTAGATGGGCCGCTCAAACCTCGGGCAGGTCACAGAAAATGCCCAAAGCTCAAGATTCTTGATGCGCGTTTCATAGGATTTTTCCGGCGGCTGGTAGCCTGAATAGTGTTCCGGGACCGTACAGTTGAGCAGATCGAGCAGCACCGCCTGTAGCTCGCCGAGGGAATATTCAAGTTCGATAGCGTCGGCGACGATGACTGTCGGTTCGAGGAGGAGAATCCGGTTGGCGTGTACGTATTGCAGAGCCGTTTGCAATTTTCCGCTCAGCTCCTTATTGCTTGGCCTGACCATGCTACCCCCTCCTCCATGCATCCTGGGTCAGCGCCATCTGGATGCAATTATGGTATCAATTGATACTACTGTCAACTGAGATTCTACTAAAATTATCCAGATCTCTCTTTGTGCTACACCCCCTTCAACGCCTCCACCGGCGGCAGGGCGGCAGCCTGGCGGGCCGGTTTGAGGCCGAAGACGATGCCGATGGCGCCGGAGGCGAGCAGGGAGTGGAAGAAGATCTTCCAGGAGAAGAGGATTTGCAGCAGGCCGAGGCGGTCGAGGAACTGGCCGATGCCCATGCCGAGGGCCATGCCGAAGAGGGCGCCGATGAGGGTCAGGGCCACCGCCTCGGCGAGAAATTGCAGCATAATCGCCCGGTTCTTGGCGCCGAGAGCCTTCTTCAGGCCGATCTCGCTGCGCCGCTCGCTCACCGAGAGGTAGAAGAGGTTGGCGAGGACGAAGCCGCCGACGAGGATGGCGACGGCGGCGGTGATGCCGAGGAAGGCGACCAGCCCCCCCTTGAACATGGTGATGAACTTGAGGATCTCCTCGGCG
>MGTO01000102.1:0-12806 GCA_001799485.1 Desulfuromonadales bacterium GWC2_61_20
AAACTGGAGGATATCGCCGCGCCCGAGTGCTTCGTCATCGAGGAAACTCTCGACGCCGCCCTCGACATCCCGGTGCTGCACGATGACCAGCACGGCACCGCCGTCGTCGTCCTGGCGGCGCTGCTCAACGCCACCCGCGCCACCGGGCAGAACCTGGCCAAAGCGAGCATCGGCGTCATCGGTCTCGGCGCCGCCGGCATGGGCATCTCCAAGCTCCTCCTCGCCTACGGGGTCAAGAGCGTCATCGGCACCGACCTGCGCGAACCGGCCCGGCAGATGCTGGTCGCCGGCGGCGGCAGCGCCGGCACCCTGGCCGAGGTCATGGCGACGGCACAGATCGTCATCGCCACCACCGGGGTGCCGGGACTGATCAAGCCGGCCATGGTCAAAAAGGGGCAGGTTATCCTCGCCCTCTCCAACCCCAACCCCGAGATCGCCCCGGAAGCCGCTCTCGCAGCCGGCGCCGCCTTTGCCGCCGACGGCAAGAGTGTCAACAACGCCCTCGGCTTCCCCGGCCTTTTCCGTGGCGCCCTCAACGTCCGCGCCACCCGCATCAACAACGCCATGAAGATCGCCGCGGCCAAGGCCATCGCCGCCTGTGCCGAGGAGCGCGAGATCGTCCCCTCGATCCTCCACCCCGAGGTCCACCAGCGGGTGACGGAAGCGGTGGAACGCGCCGCCCTCGAGTCGGGGGCGGTCAAGCCCCGAGAATAAACAAAAAAAAGACGCCTCGCGGCGCCTGACTCAACTGGGTGGACTGACTCAACTTACTGACTTCTCATTACTCAACGGGGGATCAATGGATTTCCCGTTCTTTCTTCCCTTCCTCCGCCCCTTCGATCAGCACCTTGCGGCCACTCACGGTCTTGTCCATCGGCATGGTGATTTCGAGCATGCCATCCCTGTAGGCGGCATGGATCTTGTCGGCGTTGACCCCTTCCGGCATGGTCAGCCGCCGCAGGAAGGTCCCGTACTGACATTCCCGCACCATGTAGTTCTCTTCTTTGGTCTCCTTGGTCAGCTTGCGCTCGCCGCGGATGGCCAGGGTACTCCCCTCGACCGTCACATCGAGGTCCTTGCGGTCGATACCGGGGATTTCGACCTGGACCCAGTATTTTCCGTCCTTGACGAAGGTATTGACCGGCGGCGCCAGCAGCACGCCTCCGGTGAATGTCGGCTCACGCGTCACACCGAAGGTCCGGCGCATCAGCTCTTCCATCTCCCGGGGGAAACTTCCCAAATCCCGGCTCAGCTCCCTCAGTGGATCCCAGCGGATCGGTAGCATCGTTCTCCACCTCCTCTCGTAATCTCTTGTCCACCCAGTCGGAAAAGCAAACCTTTCCGCCTCAATTATCCCGCAAGTTGACCGACATTTCAAGTCGCACAACCCCTTTTTTCTTGCGCAACCCTTCGTTTCTGCGCAACTTTGAACGGACGATCGCCGGCGTTGCCCTTTTATTCTTGACACAATTGATAAAGTTCACCTTTAATACCACCAACATCAACCTGTGGAGATTCGGACATGAAACTTTCCACCAAGACTCGCTATGGCGTCCGCGCCCTTTTCGATATGGCCTATCACGCCGGCACCCTGCCGGTTCAGATCAAGGATATCTCCCGCCGCCAGGCGATTTCTCCCCGTTATCTCGAGCAGATCTTCCAGGATTTGAAAAAGGCCGGACTGCTGCACAGTCGACGGGGTCCGCAAGGGGGCTACAGCCTCGCCCGCAAACCCGAAGAGATCACCCTGCAACAGATCGTCACCGCCACCGAGGGGCCGACCTCCCTGGTCGACTGCACCAAGGAAAAAAAAGGCAAGAACACCTGCTCTTTTGACAACCTGTGTGTGACCCAGGGGGTCTGGCACGAGGCGGCACGCCGCCTTGACGACTACTTTGCCAGCGTTTCCCTCAAGGATCTGTGCGAGGATGCGACCAAGCTCGGCCTGGAAAAAGAACTCGACCACCGCTTCATGTATTTCATCTGAAATCCGGCGCTATGCACTTCAACCCGAGTATCCAGCCATGACCCTCGACGAAAAATACCTGCGCCTCAAGGAGATTCTGCGGGAAATGGGATCGGTTCTGGTTGCCTTCTCCGGCGGCCTTGATTCGACCTTTCTCCTGCATCAGGCCAAAGCCGTCCTCGGACCCGACCGCGTTCTGGCCCTGACCGCCACTTCGCCGACCTACCCCCAGCACGAACTCGATGAAAGCCGCGAACTCGCAGCCCTGCTTGGCGTGCGTCAGCTCGTTGTCGCCAGCGACGAACTGGAAATTCCCGGCTTCGCCAGCAATACGATCCGTCGCTGCTACCATTGCAAGGAAGCTCTCTTCACCCTCTGTCGGGAGAGCGCCCGGGAGCACGGACTCGCCGCTGTCGCCGACGGCACCAACGTCGATGACCTCTCCGACTACCGCCCCGGCCGCGAAGCGGCGGCGGAACTCGGGGTGCGCTCACCGTTGCTGGAAGCGCAGCTGAACAAGAGCGAAATCCGCTACCTGAGCCGCGAGCTCAACCTGCCGACCTGGACCAAGCAGCCCTTCGCCTGCCTCTCGTCGCGCTTCCCCTACGGCACCGAAATCACCCGCGAACGCCTTGGGCAGGTCGACCGCTGCGAAACCAGCCTGCGCCAGCACGGCTTTCACACCTTCCGTGTCCGTTACCACGGCGACACCGCCCGCATCGAGGTCGCTGCCGAAGAAATTCCGCGCTTCGCCGACCCGGCCGTACGAACGGCCGTGGTCGATGCCTGCAAGAGTGCCGGTTTTACCTACATCGCCCTCGATCTGCAAGGCTACCGGACCGGCAGCATGAACGAAACCCTGCGCTCATGACCACGGAGACTGCCATGCGCCGCACCTTGCTCTCGCACCCCTGGTTCCTCTTCTGCGCCCTGCTCCTCCTGCCGACGTTCGTTCCGGCTCCGGCCCTCGCTGCGGCCCCGCCCCGTCTCTACTCCGTCACCTGGGTCTACGACGGCGACACCATCGAAGTCACGGGGCTGGGCAAGGTCCGCCTCATCGGCATCGACGTTCCCGAAGAGACCGCATCGGCCCGGGACGACTACTTTGCCCGCCAGGGGATTCCCGACAAGGTTCTGCGGCGGACGGCCAAACAGGCCCTCGCCTACACCATCGGCCGGGTCAAGGGGAATTCGGTGCGGCTCAAATTCGACAGCGAGCGGCGCGACCGCCACGGCCGCATTCTCGCCTACGTTTACCTCCTCGATGGCCGTTTCCTCAACAGGTTGCTCCTCGATGAGGGTCTGGCCGTCGTCTATCGCCGCTTCGACTTCCGCCTGAAGAAGGAATTTCTCGCCGCCGAGGCGGCAGCGCGGGAAGGGCGCAAGGGGATGTGGGTCTACTGATTTCCCGCCGCCACGGGCCCCGCCGCTCTTCCCACCGCACGGTTGCATTCCACTTCGCTATCTGCTAAATATCTCCGCCGCAAATGCAACCATTTCCCTGTTTTTGGAGGCGTCATGGAGTTCCTTGACTACATCAAGCACGAAACCCTTTTCGGCATCGACGTCTGGCGCTATGTCGTCGCCGGCGGCATTCTCCTCCTCGCCCTGCTGCTGAAGAGGGTCTTTGCCCACATCTTCTCCAAGCTCGCCTTCCCCTTCGCCGCGAAGACCGACACCATCTACGACGATCTCTTTCTCGACGCCATCAAGAAACCGCTGGAACTCCTCTTCGTCATCGCCGGCGTCTTCATCGGCATTCAATTCCTGCAGCTACCACCCGAGCCGGCCCAGGCACAGAAATTTGCCCACGGGGTCATCAAGATGCTGCTGACCATCGACGTCGCCTGGGCCCTCTACAACATGGTCACCATCGTCGAAGCTTTCCTTGGCAAAATGGTGAGTTCGACCGAATCGGATCTCGATGACCACCTGCTCCCCTTCGTGCGCAAGTTTCTGCGCATCTTTGTTGTCGTCATCGCCGTCCTCGTCGGAGTCCAGAACCTCGGCTTCTCCATCGCCGGCGTCGTCGCCTCTCTCGGCATCGGCGGACTGGCCGTGGCCCTCGCCGCCAAGGACACCCTGGCCAACGTCTTCGGCTCCTTCATGATCATTGCCGATCGCCCTTTCCATATCGGCGACGCCATCAAGTCCGGCGACATCGAAGGGAAGGTCGAGGAGGTCGGTTTCCGCTCGACCAAGGTCCGCACCCTCGACAAAACCCTGATCAGTATCCCCAACAGCATCATCACCAATCTCGCCGTCAACAACTTGAGCCGCATCACCCAGCGGCGGGTTCGTTTCACCCTTGGCCTGACCTACGCCACCAAACCGGAACAACTGCGCACGGCGGTGGAACGCATCCGCATCCTGCTGCAGAGCGATCCGCGCGTCGACAAGGACGGGCTGCTGGTCCATTTCACCGACTTCGGCGCCTCCTCCCTCGACATCCTGGTGCAGTATTTCACCGTCGTCACGGCGATGCCGGAGCATCTGCCGGTGCGCGAGGAACTCAGCTTGCGCATCATGGAGATTCTCGCCGAGCTCAAGCTCGAACTCGCCTTCCCCAGCCGCACCGTCTACCTGCAGGGCGGCGACGGCGAGACAACCGCCGCAGCGGGCGGAAAATAAGGAATCGGCAACGAAAAAGGGCGACCGCTTGGTCGCCCTTTTTCGTTCACCACCGTCGCACTTTCCCTGCAACATCCATCACCGCTCGCGGCAGAAGTCATTTGACAGCAGGCCAAGACAACCTACTCGCAACTATCGCGTTGCCAAATTTTCGAAAATCCCTTATACAGAATTAGCTTGCAATTTAATCCTTGGCTCACCCCCAACAATTCATAACGAGCCAGCAACGAATTCCTTTCTCCCGGGAGGGCATCATGCGTTTTCGGCGTCTCGTTTTTCTGTGTATCCTTGCCTCATGTCTCTCCGGATGTATCGTCTCTGGCGACAACATCCGTCCCGTCGACAGCTGGCCAACGGCAGACACCCCCCAGGGCATCAGCTTTGAAACTAACTTCTGGTACCTGATTGACGGAGAAAAAGGTCCAGACGCTCTCAAAATGCATGAGCTTAAAAAGCGCTATGAGCCTCTGCAAATCACCGCGGCGGAACGCGCCCTCGGCGATTGCCGTCAATTCTCTGCCGTCGTGCCTGTCCACTCTGAGCAGACCCCTTATTATGCAGAATTTGCCTTTGCAGAAAGCTATATAACACCGGGGATGCTAAGCCTTTCGGAGGTCAGTAAGCTCTGGGGTGCTCTGTCCCTCGGTCTAATTCCATCGGTGAACTCTTGGGATTTGGAATTGAATGCGACGTTTCACGACCGAAGCAATGGCAAGACCGTGACCATCACCAAGCAAGAGGAAAAGTATTTTTATTTCGGTTGGTTTGCCATCCCTTTTATTGATAAAAGCTATAAAACCCACGAAGAAATGGCGTACCGCATGATCCAGTCATCCATCGATGACGCCAGGACGAGCGGATTTTTCAAGTCGGGAGATAGAAACAAACAAGGGGAATTTTTTTGATGCGACATTCATCGGTAGCAACCTTGAAAACGCTGCGTATTTTTCCCGTCGTTCTTCTCCTTCTCCTGAGTACCGGGTGCGCCACCTTTCGCAACGACCTGGTTGCACAATCACCATCCTGGCCGATCCCAACCGCGGAAAAACAATCGGTCAGTGTTAGTGTCAACTTTATCTTGCCCGGCAGTGGTGCCGAGAATGACATCGGCTCATGGGGTGGCAATAGAGACATACGAGCGGTCAAGCGCATTTTTGAAACGTCTATCGTACGTGCGATCCAGGATTCGGGGATGTTTTCCAAGGTTGTCCTTGGACAGCAACAGCAGTATGAGCGTACCGATCTGAATGCCACGATAACTCTGGCAGCAATCAATAAAGAGTCGCAGTGGTCAATGGTAAACGCGGCCTCGCTGGGACTCATCCCCTCGCTGTTTCAACGTGGCACCTTTGATCTCAAGCTCGTTTTCGCAAAAGAGGCTGGGGATATCATCTCCGTCGAGAACGAACATGAAGAGACCCGGACGTGGATACTCTCGTACACCAAGCCGTTTATCCCCAGCAAAAAGCAGCCAATTTTGGCCGCTGAAATTGCATACGATCTCACTCGCTCAGCCCTCTACAAAACCAGCCAGAAAACCCCCGCGAGTACTCAATCGTCACAGTTTAATTAACCCACGAAGAAATAACGTAGCGCATGATCCCACCATGTATCGATGGTGCCAGACGTATCGACTTATCAAAACGGGAGTTAAAACAATCAAGGGGAGTTCGATGCAAAATTTATCGTCTTTGAAGCCGCTGCGGTTTTTTCTGGTTGTGCTCCTCTTACTCCTGAGCACCGGATGCGCTACTTTTCGCGAAGATCTGGTGGCACAACCGCCAACCTGGCCGCTCCCAACCCTGGGGGAAAAATCGATCAGCGTCATCGTCAAACTTGATCTCCCCAGCAGTACTTATGACAATAACATTGGCTCCTGGGGCGAAACATCAACAATAGCTGATGCAAGTCCAGGAGACGTTTTGCTTGTTGGCTCCAATGTCTATAATACTGGCGCAGTCAACAAAGCAGAAATCACACAGTCCGTTAGACGAATTTTTGAAAATTCCATCGTCCGTGCATTTCAGGATTCTGGGATGTTTTCCAAGGTTGTTCTCGGGGAACGGTCGGAACAGACGGATCTAAAAGCCACCGTGACTCTGGAAGCAATCGATCAGGAGTCCTTGTGGTTCTTGGTAAGTGGGCTCTCTCTTGGCCTCATTCCCGCTGTGGTTCAGTCTGGAACGTTCGATCTCAAGCTCGTATACGCAAGTGGATCTGGAGATATTTTTTCCGTCGCAAGCGAACATGAAGAAAGCCGGACGTGGGGAGTTTCGCTCTTCAAACCGCTTATCAGAAGCACAGCGAAACCTGCTCTGGCCAATGAAATCGCCTACGATCTCACGCGCTCCGCTCTCTACAAAGTCAGCCAGAAAGCGATTCCGAGCGCTCCATCCTCTTCGCAGTTTTATTAACCAAAAACACCCCACGTGAGGGTTTATATGTCTCGACATCTTGCTCTTTTCGCCATCCTCGTCTGCGGTCTCGGCGCATCGCCCACTCTTGCAGGCGACAATGCGGCCCGCGGAATCAGCGCCTCGATAAAAAAACCTGCCATATCTGAAGAGCGTACGGCCTTGATTATCGGCAATGCGGCCTATGAAACCTCGCCGCTGAAAAACCCCGCCAACGATGCCACCGATGTTGCCGCTGCCTTGCGCGAGCTTGGTTTCAAGGTCAAGCTGGTGACGGATGGCGATCAGTTGGAGATGGGCAAGGCGATCACGGCCTTTGGTAGTGTGCTCAAGGAGAAGGGCGGGACCGGCCTCTTCTTCTATGCCGGCCACGGCATGCAGGTTAACGGCCGCAACTACCTGATCCCGGTTGCGAGCAGCATCGAGGCCGAAGACGAGGTTCCCTACCGGGGGATTGACGTCGGCATGGTCCTGAGCAAGATGGAGAGCGCCGGCAATCCGATGAATATCATCATTCTCGACGCCTGTCGCAACAACCCGTTCGCACGCAGCTTCCGTTCCGCCTCGCGTGGTCTGGTCCAAATGGATGCGCCCACCGGCTCGCTGATTGTCTACAGCACGGCGCCAGGCTCGGTGGCATCGGATGGAACCGGCCGCAATGGCACCTTTACCGAACAGTTGCTGGCGAACATGGCAACACCAAACATCGACGTCGAACTGATGCTGCGCAAAGTCCGCAGCGAGGTTTACAGCACCACCGAGGGCCGCCAGACCCCCTGGTCCTCATCATCTTTGCAAGGGGCCTTCGTCTTCAACCCGCGACCCGACCTGAAAAACGAGGAAGTACGGATTGTTGAGAAAATTGTTCATCGGGCCGGACCGAAGCAGGAGCCTTTTCTGGGTGTTCGCTCGCAGGACGTCACCCCGGAAATCGCCCGGGCCTACGGTCTCTCTACCCCAAGCGGCGCTATGGTTACGGCCCTGAAACCAGGCGGTCCTGGGGCCATCAGTGGGCTTAAACAGAATGACGTGGTCCTTAAATTCAACGGCCAATCCATTACCAGCGACGACACGCTTAAAACTGCTGTTTCTACCGCCCAGGTCGGTACTCCCGTCACCCTTGAGGTCTTCCGCGAAGGACGTAAAATGGAGATGGCAGTAATCCCTGGCAGCAAATAAGTCTGTTTGCAAAAAAGGGCGACCGTTTGGTCGCCCTTTTTTGTCGTTGCTGCCATCGCTGGCAGCTATGATCGGCGCACCTCGACTTCGATATGCCGAACGCCTGACGCCTGACGTTTGGGGAGGACAACCTGCAGCAGTCCGCGTTCACAGGTGGCGCGGATACCGGCCTGGTCAATCTCTTCGGGGAGGAGAAAGGTTCGGGCGAAGGGGCCGTGACTGCTTTCGAGACGACGAAAGATGACCCCTGCGGCCGGCAGCAGGGGCCGGTCCCCGCGCACGATCAGGGTTTTCTCCTCGATGCAGACCTCGATCTGGCTCTGATCGAGGCCGGGGAGCTCCAGACGGATGACATAAGACTCATCGTTTTCATAGATATCGGCAGGCGGTTGCCAGGGCTCCGGGAGCGACTCCGCCGTCGGCATGGGCTCTCCTTCCGCCGCCAGGCGCCGTGTCATCTTGTCCTGCATGGATTTGAGTTCCTGCAGCGGTTCACTCCGCACCAGCGTCATCGTCGCCTCCCCACTTTTGTCATGCCTGGTCATTCTGCCACTGGCGCCAGCCGCGTGCAACCGCGTTTCGCATAATTGATCTTCATTCGGCTCTGTGCTAGTTTCTCTCCGAAAAGGCCAGCCACCCGTTCCGCCCGAGGAGAAACTCCATGACCAGCAAGGTTTTCTTCGCCGATATCCGCACCGGACACCGTGAAAACCTTCACGACAAGCTCGAACGACTCCTCGCCGCTGCCGGTCTGCCCCAGGTCGTGACCAAAGGGGATCTGACGGCGATCAAGATCCACTTCGGCGAACGGGGCGGCCATGCCTTTATCCGCCCGACCTTCCTTCGCCGCATCGTCGAGGGGGTCAAGGCCCTCGGCGGCAAGCCCTTCCTCACCGACTCCTGCACCCTCTATCCGGGGCAGCGCAAGGAAGCGGTCTCGGCCCTGACCTGCGGCATCGAGAACGGTTTCGCCTACGCCGTCGCTGGAGCGCCCTTGGTCATGTGCGACGGGCTGCGCGGCCACTCGGCGCGCCGGGTTACGGTTCCGGGGGAAGTGCTGCAAGAGGTCGATATCGCCCTCGGCATCCTCGACGCCGACACCCTCCTCTGCGTCTCCCACTTCAAGTGCCATGAACTGACCGGCTTCGGCGGCGCCCTCAAGAATCTCGGCATGGGCTGCTCCAGCCGGGAGGGGAAGATGGAGCAGCACTCCAATGTCGCCCCCGTCGTCATCGCCGAGCACTGTAGCGCCTGTGGCGCCTGTCTCAAGGCCTGCGCCCACGACGCCATCACCTTCTCCGGCGGCAAAGCCCGGATCGACGACGAGAAGTGCGTCGGTTGCGGCCGCTGCATCGCCGTCTGTGAGGAGACGGCGATCAAAATCCAGTGGAACGAAGCGCCGGCCTTGATCATGAAAAAGATGGCCGAATACGCCCTCGGCGCCGTCCACGGCAAAGAGGGGAAGACCCTTTACGTCAATTTTGTCACCCAGGTCTCCCCGGCCTGCGACTGTTACGGCCACTCCGACGCCCCCATCGTCGCCGATCTCGGCATCGCCGTTTCCCTCGACCCCGTCGCCCTCGACCAGGCCTGCGCCGATCTCGTCATTGCCGCCCAAGGGCTCGTCGAGACCGCCCTGCAGGACGGGCATGCCCCCGGCGGTGACAAGTTCCGCGGGGTCTACCCGGAAATCCCCTGGGAGGTGCAGCTCGAACATGCCGAAAAGATCGGCCTCGGCCACCGCGGCTACGTTCTGGTCAAGCTCTCCCCGAAGGGGAAGGGCTGGTAAGAGCAGGTTCCCCCTTCATCCGGACAGCCGTTATGCCCTCTTCGCACAACAAAACCACCTCCGTCGCCGGGGCCTGTGCCGATGTCACCGGCGTCATTCTGGCCGGCGGTCGCAGCCAGAGAATGGGGCGGGACAAGGCGACGCTCGTGGTCGAGGGTGAACGGATGTTCGACCGTACGCTGCGGGTCATCCGCCCGCTCTTCTCCCGCATCCTCATTGCCGGCGACCGCCCGGATCTGGCGTCGGCCACGGTTCCGGCCTTCCCCGACCGTTATCCGGGGAGCGCCCTCGGCGGCATCCATGGCGGTCTGGCGGCGGCAGAAACCCCCTGGATCTTCGTCTTCCCCTGCGACCTCCCCTTCCCCGATGTGACCTTGATCCGCCGCATGCTCGACTGTCGCCCCGGCTTCGAGGTCGTCATCCCCCGCACCGCGCAGGGTCTGGAGCCGGTCTTTGCCCTCTACCACAAGAACTCCCTGCCGCTCATGGCAGAGATGCTGCAGCGTGGGGAATACCGCATTCTCGATCTCTTCCCGCGCCTGCCGACCTGTTATCTCGACCTTGACGTCACCTCCCGGCAATGGCAACGGGCCTTGCTCAACCTCAACACCCCGCACGATCTATCGCGTCTCAAGGAGGATCCGGATTGAAACCGCCCGTCGTTTCCCTGGTCGCCAAGAGTGGCACCGGCAAGACCACCCTGCTGGTCAAGCTGATCGCCGCGCTGAAAGGGCGCGGCTATCGCGTCGGCGCCATCAAGCACGATGCCCACCATTTCGACATCGATCACCCCGGCAAGGATTCCTGGCGGCTGACCGCGGCGGGAGCCGAGACCATGGTCATCACCTCCCCGGCCAAGATCGCCCTGGTCAAGCTGAACCGGGAGAACGAAGAACCACCCGTGGCCGAGACGATCGCGCTCTATTGCCGGGATATGGATATCGTCCTGACCGAAGGCTTCAAGCGCAGCACCCTGCCGAAGATCGAAGTCCACCGCCAGGCCTGCGGCCGGGAACTCCTCTGTCGCGGCGCCGAAAACGATCCGCAGCTGATCGCCGTCGCCTCGGATGTCGCACTGCACCTCGATGTGCCGGTCTTTGACCTCGATGATGCGCAAGGACTGGCCACCTTCATCGTCCAACGCTTCTCTTTGGCGATACCCCTCCGGGAGGAGAAAGAAAGTTCATGATTTCCTATAGCGATGCCTTGCAGATGATCACCGCCACCGTCAAACCGTTGCCGGTCGTCGAGTTACCCCTCATGGACGCCCTCGGTCACGTCCTGGCGCAAAAGATTCATGCGCGTTGGGATCTGCCCCTCCTCGACAATTCGGCCATGGATGGTTTCGCCTTCGCCTTTGCCGGGCAGGGTGCGGGAAGCGAGCTGGCCGTCGCCGGCCTGCAACGGGCCGGGGGGACCGCAATTGCGGCCGTAACCGCTGGTGAGTGTGTCAAGATCATGACCGGCGCCCCCCTTCCCGTCGGCTGCGATACCGTCGTCCCAGTGGAAGATATCGCGGAGACGGCCGGGGGCATTCGCTTGAAAGAGCCGGCCAGCCAGGGCGCACATGTCCGCCGGCGCGGTGAGGAATTCCGCCAGGACGAGCACTTACTCTCCCCCGGTTGCCGGCTGCGCGCCGGGGAGATCGGCATGCTGGCGGCGGCGGGGATCGAACGGGTCAGGGTCCATCGCAAACCGGTCGTCGCCCTCCTTTCCACCGGCGATGAGCTGGTCGAACTCGGCACCCGGCCGGGCCCCGGGCAGATTGTCAATTCCAACCGCTACCTCCTCGCGGCGCGCCTGCGCGAAGAGGGGGTCACGGTCGAAGCCCTCGGCGTCGCCTCCGATGCGGAGGGAGCCCTCGAACCGCTGTTGCGCCGCGGGCTCCAGGCCGATCTCCTCATTACCACCGGCGGCATCTCGGCCGGCGACTACGATCTGGTGCGCAAAACCCTCCTTGGCCTCGGCCTCGACCTCGCCTTCTGGAAGGTCGCCATCAAACCGGGCAAGCCGGTCCTGTTCGGCACCCTGGGCGGGGTCCCGGTCTTCGGTCTCCCCGGCAATCCCGCCGCCGCCGCCGCCACCTTTCAGCTCTTCGTCCGCCCCGCCCTGCAACGCCTGGCCGGCCACGCCGACCCCTGGCCGGTACTCCTCAAGGCCGTCCTCGCCGCCAAGGTCAAGGGCGGATCGTCACGTCAAACCTTCCTCTGGGGGCGTCTCTCCCGGCAGGGGCAGGAGTATGTCTTCACCCCTTCCCGCGCCCAGGGCTCGGGACAGAATCGCGGCATGGCGGGAACCCAGGCCCTCCTCCCCGTCGCCAGCGCCAGTCCCGACCTGGCCGCCGGGAGCACGGTCGAAGTCATGCTGATCTACCTGCCGGACGGCGGCACTCCAACCTAGTCCCCTCAGGTCAACGCTGCCGGTCAACCCCTGCTTCTCAAAATACCGCACACCACCACGAAAAAGCCCCCCCGCTGCAAGAGCGGGAGGGCTTTTATTTTTGAAGCGGCACGACGCGGTCATCTTGCGGCTGCGCCATCGTTGTTTTTTTCGTTGGGATGACCCGGTGAATTGTCCCGAGGGAAATGCCCCTTAAATACAGGTCAACGGCTGTGCTAAATCACCGACAATCCACAATATATTGTGGCGATCATCTAAAATATTGAATTACACCACAATCTAGCTTGGCTTATCGGTAGTGCTATGTAAGACCTCAGCGAGCATGTCCGTCCAGGGCGATGCGAGCAAATAGCTTCTGATGCGCTGGACATTTTCCCGCGCTGGCTGCACAAACCCATCCTTCCGCCATTTTTCCAGCCATTCACGG
>MGTO01000102.1:12828-13322 GCA_001799485.1 Desulfuromonadales bacterium GWC2_61_20
GGCCAAGGCGGGGATACCTTCGGAGAGGCCGCGCATCACCAGACGGGTCAGCAATTGTTGCTGAATCCGGGAGAGTTGCTCCCAGGGGGGGATCGGCCGATCCTGTGGGCTATACAGGGCAATCGCCAGCTTGCGCAGGCTGTCGGCGGCGGCGGCCATCGTTTCCAGAAAATATTCCAGCCACGGGGTGTGGTCAGGGTCGTGTCGTCCATCGTAAAAATTGACCGGGAGTCCCATCTGCAAGTTGTTGTAATAGGCGTGCAGGTCGGCGGTGTAATGCTCTTCCAGAGAGAGGAACCCGCGCATGTCGTAACCACTGCGCCACAATTCCGTGGTCGCCAGAGCCCTGGCGGTTCGTCCGTTGCCGTCGCCAAAGGGATGGATGCTCACAAAGCGATGCGCCAGCAGCCCGGCGCGCACGGGACCAGGCAGCGCGCCAAACTGCGGGCTCTGCCACCATTTGCCTAATTCGAACATTAATTGTGGAACATCCT
>MGTO01000102.1:13425-41102 GCA_001799485.1 Desulfuromonadales bacterium GWC2_61_20
GTTCGCGAATGAATTCTTCAGAGGGGTGACGATGCGCCTCGATCTGTTCTTCGATCCATTCCAGCGCCCGCCAGTAGTTGCGCACCTCCTGCTGCATTTCGTTCTGACTTTTGCCGACGGCAACCACGGCCTGTTCGATTTCCCTGCTATTGAGGGTGTTTCCTTCGATTCGTGTAGAGTTGCGCGTCGCCCGCTGTCGCGCAGCATGGCGCAGCCTGAGCACCTGATCCGGCGGCAGGGGGAGGACGTCGACCACCGCGCGGGCCGCTTCAATGGCGGCAAGATGGCGGACCATGGTGTGGCTGTAATTGAACCGGGGGCTGAAACTCATAGCGCGGTTGTCTCCTCACTCCTCCAGCCTGGTGCGGACTAAATCTGTAGCCGACTTTTTGGGGAAACTAGCCTGGCCCTTTGCGTCCCCTATGCCGCCTGCGAATGGGCCGGGAAAAGTCCACTCGCGCTCTGTTGCCAGATATGCCGATAAACCCTCTGGGCGGTTTCGGATTTCTGCTGCGGGGTGAATGGCGGCTCAGGAAGTAACTGGTAGAGGTTGTCGAGAATAAAGACCTCGACTTCCGCCTGCGTTTGCTCCTTCTGCGTCCACTGCTCCAGGGGAAGAATCAGCCGAGTCAGCGCCGCCAGCAATTCCCTGCTCGCTTGTTTCAGAGCTTCGCGGTCCTTCTTGCTCAGGCTCTCCGTCTTGAGCAGGTCAAACAGGGCCAGTTCATCTTCGCTCAAACCTTCTTCAGCGGCCCGTCGTTGCTCCTCGTCGAGACTGTTGACGAAATCCACCAGTCGGGTGAAGGTTTCCTCGATCGTCACCCGGTCCTTCTCGCGGTTGTAGTCGGCAATAATTTCTTGGTAACGTTTGTTGTAGTCCATCCGCTCCGGATTGCGCCTGAGCATTTCGGCCAGCTTTTGCTCGACGATCTCGCGAATATCCTGCAGCGCGGTGGCTTTGCGTTTGAGCTTTTTGGCAAACTCCTCGCGCAACTTTTCCAAGTCGAGTTTGCTCAAATCCCAAGTATTCGCCTCAACCGGTTCGGCAACCTCGGGTTGCTGGGCGCGTATCGCCTCGTTGACGATGCGGTGCAACACCTTGAGCAGCTCGGTGACGTCAGCGGTATCGCGCCGCTCCATCAGCTTTTTGTAAATCGCTTCGATATTGTCATGGCGCTCGGCGAAAGCGTAGGCCGAAGGCTCCATCAACAGCGCCTTGAAACGGATAAAAACCTGCCGGGCCATGATCTCGAAACGGCGCTTGGCTTCATCCGTGGTGTAGACGGCCTCGACGGCATCGGCCAATGCGCTGATTCTCACCCACCCGCTTGAACCCGTCAGCTGTGACATGTGGAATCCCAGCGCAAGCAGATGCGCCTCGATTGCCTCGATGGCCTGCTGTAGTGCCTGCACGCGTTCTTCGATCGGTGCAACGATTTCCTCATCCCCACCGTCATCGCCAAGGGCGTACTGCGCCAGTGCCTCGCGCAAACTCCTGAGCATGCCGTTGTAGTCGACAATCAACCCAAAATCCTTGCCGGGATAGCAGCGATTGGCCCGGGCGATGGCCTGCATCAGCGTGTGCGCTTTCATCGGCTTGTCGATATAGAGGGTCGAGAGGCACTCGACATCAAAACCGGTGAGCCACATGGCACAGACGATGGCTACGCGAAAAGGGTGCTCCGGATTCTTGAAGGCTGACTCGACACCGACACGTTTGCCATCGGCGGTCTCAAACCCCAGCTTCATCGTGGCCCGATGCGGGATGATGTCGTACTCCCATTTCTTGAAATGGGCGACTTCGTTCTGAGCTTCGCTGATAATGATTTCGATGATGGTTTCTTCCAGCCACTGCGCTTGCGCCTGCCGCTGCGCAAGCTGATCATCCAGTTGCTCGCGCCGTTCCTTATCAACTTCCTTTGACAACTTGGCGTCAAGGAGTTCTGCCGCCACGCGCACCGCGGCGAGCTTTTTTTGCCAGCGCGGCAGAATCAGTTGATGCATGCGGGCACAGGTAATTTTGTCGATGCAAACCAGCATCGACTTACCGGCTTCCCAGCGAGTGGCACAGTGCTCGACAAAATCATCGGCAATCTTCTCCAATCGGTCGTCGGCGGTAATGATCTCGTAGTCCTTGCCGAGCAGCCTTTCCAGCAGCGCTTCCTGATCCGGATCGAGATCGGCTTGGTTAATCGCCTCGGCGATGCGCGCGTTGAGGTCGGTTCGAGCGAGACCGAGTTTTTCCCCGCGGTTCTCGTAGACCAGTTTGACCGTAGCGCCGTCTTCCTCAGAGCGTTTGAAGTCGTAGCAGGAGACGTAGCTGCCGAAAATTCGCTTGGTCAGGTGGTCGTGCTTGAAGAGCGGTGTGCCGGTGAAGCCGATAAACGCCGCGTTGGGCAGGGACAGGCGCATGTTGCGGGCGAGTTTTCCGGCTTGGGTCCGGTGCGCTTCGTCTGAGATGACGATGATGTCGTCGCGCCGGCTGTAGGGTTTTTCCGGATCGACGTCCTGATTGAATTTATGGATCAGACTGAAAATGAAGCGGTGGTTCTGCCCCAGTAATTGCTCCAGCTCTTTCCCCGAGCTGGCCCGCGGCGTCTGCCCGTCCGCCACACCACAGCCGACAAAGGTGCCGTAAATCTGGCTGTCGAGATCATTACGATCGGTCATCAGCACGAAGGTGAAGTTCCCGGCACCTGACGGCGCACCTTCTCGGCAAAGAAGGCCATGGAATAGGATTTACCACTCCCCTGCGTGTGCCAGAAAACCCCGAGTTTACCGAGTTCCGGATGCGCCGCTTCCACCACCGTCAACGTCTGCTTCTCCTGTGCTGCGAGCAATGCGCGTTGATCGGCGTCTGTCGCTTGCTCCACCGGCAATTCGATGACCCGGGAGTGCAAGCGCTGCTCCGGGGGGAACTCGCGCTTCAGCTCTTCCTGCCGCACCACCGAGGCCACAGCGTTGTTGACTCCGAGCACCTGATGGTTGCGGGCGACAACCTTGCGCATGGCGCCGGGCTTGCTGGCATCGAAAAGGATGAAGTTCTCGACGAGGTCGAGCAGGCGCTCCTTGGCCAACATGCCGTTAAGCAGCACCTCGGCCTCGACCCCGCCGACCTCGCGCTCGGTGAGACGCTTCCACTCCGCAAAATGTTCCCAACCGCTGGTAATCGAGCCATAACGCGCACGATGGCCATTGCTGACAATGAGAAAGGCGTTGTGGTGGAAGGCTTGGGCGATGACGTTCTCGTCCATGTAGTCGGCGAGATTGCCATCGAAGCCGGCGCGGATGTTTTTGTAGACCGCCTTGAGTTCGATGAAGACCAGCGGCAGTCCATTGACGAAGCAGACCAGATCGGCACGCCGGTTGTACCCCGGCGTACGCAGCCCGGTCAGCTTGAGTTCGCGCACGGCGAGGAAGCGGTTGTTGTCGGGGTTGCTGAAGTCGATGGCCCGGGCCTGAGCGTGGCGCAATGCCCCTTGGCTGTCGCGAAAACTGACCGGCACTCCGTCGCGGAGATAGGTATAAAAAGTTTGGTTGTGCTGCAGGAGTGAGCGGGTGAAGTCGTGGTGGGTCAGCTTGCCGAGGGCTTCGTCGAGCGCCTTCTCCGGAAGTTGCGGGTTGAGCTTTTCCAGGGCGCTTCGCAAGTCACGTTTGAGCACCGCTTCGCGGGTATCAGCCCGACCGAGCGTGCCTCCCGGACCGAAGGTCTCCTGATTCCAGGCGTAGACATTCTCCCAGCCGAGCTCCTGTTCCAGATGCTCGGCGAAGGTGGCCTGCACCAATCGGTCTTCGCTGTTGATATCCGTGATCATGCCGCCCCCTGTAGGACAGACTTGCAGCCAAAAATATCGTTGAATGCATCGGAATTCAGAACTATACTTTGAGCCCGCATTGGATGTTTTGTGCAGGGGCTGCCCCTGTTTCCGGACCGGGACTACCCGATCGGCGTTGGGCTTCTGGGACTACCCGGTGGCCCTTCGTTTTTCATGCGTTAGTCCATTATTGGTTCAATATTGGTTCACTGTTGGCTCATTCGTCGATGCGTATAGACAGTATTTACAGTGTGTTACAGGCCGTCTTGGCTCATTCCTAAAGGACAACAGCAAATATTCGACGATTTTTGAGCCAATAAATCCCACTCATTCTGGCATCATGCTGTAGCGAGCCTTATTACGCTCCCCTGTCATCAAAACTTCTCCGCCTTTCGCCAATTCTGCCAGTGCCCTCTTCAATTGTGACCGGTTCACTTCAGCTCCAATTCGCTCACTTATGTCACCTATTTTGGATCTGGGGTACCGCCGCAGATCCTCACGCACCAGTTCTTTAAGTCGATGCGGTTCAATCCGTTTGAGTGTCGTCGGCAGCTTGATGCCGGAATTGCGGAGCAGTCCGGGATCAACGAAGTAGCGGGTTGCCTGTGTCCGACCGGTACTTTGAACCAACTCCAGAGTGAGCAGTCTGCCGAACCAGGGCACAAGCTCTTCGGTACTGTTCACTTCCAGAATCGTCGCCAACTCCCGCGCCGTCAGCCCTTCATGTTGAGCCAGTGCCCCCAGGGTAATTCTCTCCCGCTGGGTCATCTGATAGCGAGCATCTGCCTCGGTAACCAGCTTGATGACCTCCGGCTTGAGGATGCGCCGCCGGATCGTCACCTTGACCGAGTCCGGCCCTTCCTCGGGGACGGGGGCCGGGCGGCCCGACGACAGCAGCCGGTCATAGAGCATGTCGTAACCGCTTCCCTCCTTCTCCATCAGGCCGATGTCGTGAAAGACAGTAGCGAGGCCGTCATTGCGGCGGCGGCTGGCGTGGAGGATGTTCTGCGGCGTCACACCCAACGGCAGGCGACCGGGATTGACGATGGCCAGACGATCCGGGGTCAGGTTGAGGAAGATGTCCCCGCGTTGCGTGTAGGGACGATGGACCAAGGCATTGACCAACAGCTCGCGGATGACCTTTTCGTCGAAGGCCGGGACTTGCCGACGGAAGAGTCCTTCGGCGACTTCGTAGCTCTCGCGAAAGTCCGGCACCTCGCGCCAGACGGCATCGACCAGTTCGATCGGCGAGAGGGCGTAGTCGTCCCAGAGCCACTTGTTGATCTTCTGACCCATCTCGTCGTACTTGATCGCCTGTACCAGCGGAGCGGTGCCGAGATTGCGCCGCTGGCTGGCGGTGCCGAGAAGCAGCACGCCCAGGTGGGTCAGGGTCGTCCCCTCGGCCAGTCCGTAGTGGGAGAGGAGCTCGTCGGGGCTCTTCTCCTTGACCGAGGCTTTCACCCGGTCAGAGTTGCGAATCGAGGTAACGAAGGCCGCCAGCTTGGCCGCGTCTGCATCGCTTCGCGGCACGCGGCTGTCCATCGTTTCCCAGGGCCGGCCCGGTCGCTCGTCGGCAAGGCGCAGGACATCGTCGCCCACAATCGGCTGGCTGCGATCGCCGACACGGAGAAAGTAGCGGCCATCCGAGGTTGAGGCGACGCTCTGGCTGCGCTTTACCAGCAGGTCGATATATTCGCCGCCGTTCTCGGCAGGGATGATGCTCGGCAGGGCGACGACATTGACGGTCAGCTCGGTGATGCGCTTGCGGATGGTGTCGAGGAGTTCCGGCTTGATTTTCTGGCCGGCGGGCGGCAGGACTTCTTTGTCCTCAATACCGATGAGCAGACTGCCACCCTGCGCGTTGGCGAAGGCGACGCAGTCCTTGGCCAGCTCGGGGAAGTCGGCGGTTTTGCCGGTCACAGTCCGGAGTGATTTTTTGTCGCGGTTTTGACATTCAAGGCTCATACACGTGCTCCACTTACCGTCACAGCTAATCAAGCTGATTCATCAATGGGTCTGGTGTTTTTACATTCCGGATACCCCGAACAGCCCAGAAATTGAGACCCCGCATTTTCCCCCTGCTTTGCCGTGCGCAGCACCATCGGCTTGCTGCAGAGCTGGCAAAGGGGCAGTGCTTGTTTTTCATCGGTCGGATCAGCCCGATCTGACGGATGAAAAACCCTGCGCCTTTTGACCCGTGCCGCAGCCAACTGTTCGCTGTAGCCACCATCGTTGACAAAAGCACGCTCCAGCCCGGCAATCTGCTGGTCCAGCAGATAATTGGCCTGGTGAATCAGGCAGATGAGCGTGTTGGCGACCACCGCCGGGTCAGGGTGCTGCAACCATGCGGCGTAAGCTGCATCATCCGACGGCTCGGCCCGATCCGACCGATCCGTCGGATCTTTTCCCAGCTTTTTCCCGACCTCCCGCACCGCTTTTGCCTCTGCATCATCTTTTGTCCACTGCCGCTTGCTCCGTTGCCGCAGAAAATCTTCGTAGTCCAGCAAAAGTTCATCCAGACTGGCGCGGGCAACGTTCACCAGACGCAGCTCGGTCTGGCTGGAGGTCGCCGCTGCCCGGCTCCCTTCGGCGATGTTCTGTCTGCCGCTACGCGCCGCCTGCACCATCTGGTCAACCAGGCGGGAACGCTTGTCAATGAAGCGTGCGCAGAACGACACCGTGGCATCGTAGATGACCGTGGTTGTCTGAAAAGAGCGCAGAGTGCGGTAGCCGCCGCTTGGGCGGAGTTTTTTGTTGGGGGTATTCCCGCTCATACCGCGATCTCCCCACTCATCAGCTTCGGCAGTAGCAGATCGCGGGCGGTGCGGAGTTTGTCGTTGTAAAGCCCGAGTTGACGAACTTGGGAGAACATCGGCATAACGTACTCCCCAAAGAGCGATTGTATTTTGGCCGGTGGCACGACGACCTCGATCCTGTGAACTACCTTCCTGTCCAGCGTCGGCACTGAAACACCACCGTTATACTGTTCGAGATTCAGCGAGGAAAGCAGGAAATAGGCGAACAGCGGCGATACCCGCCGGAATTCCTTAATCCAGAGCGTCGTGTTCAGTGGCCAATAATCTTCGTAAACGTAATGCACTTTGCCAAGCGAACCGCTTCGCCCGGTGACTATGCCCGGTGCCTGCACTTTTGCCACATTGTGGTAACCGTTCACGCCGGTTGAAGCATAAATCTGCACCGATCCGTCCGATCTGTCCTGGCTGGGAAGGTCGAACCCACGCTGCAAGACAAGCGCACTCTCAAGCGGTGTTTTCTCCCACCCCTCCGGCACCCCATCCACAATCCGCGTGTGCTCATAGCCGGGGAAACGCAGGCGCACAAACCACTCCTGATACACCTGCCGCGCCGCCTCTTCCAGCAGCGCCATCCGCCGTCGGTTGTTTTCGATCAGGTCGTCGTAGGCGGAGAGGATGTCGGCAATGCGTTGCTGAGCGTATCTTGCAGGCAGTCGAAACTGAAAACTCCCTAAAACTGGCGCACTAGCGTTAGGTTGGGCCGCTCCGCCGATCCTTGACTGTACAAAGGATTTATAGGCTTGCGACTCAACGAGCTTGCCAATAAATGTTGGATCCGCTTTCGTAGCATCGACACGAAAGCGAACCAAGTAAGAGGCGAATACAGCGTCAACGGACTCCCTGATGAATTTTGCATACCCTACCGTCGCACCCGTTCTGGCTACGACAATATCTCCCACGCTTAGGGCGAAACGGTCTTTATCCGCTTCGTCGATTTCACAGTACGGCACAGTCTCCCAATCAACCGAATCTGGCACGATATCCGTAATTCTGAGGAATCGAGGACCGCACACATCCGTACTTGACGAGGCTGTGTAGCCATAGCGAACTGACTCGCAAACATCGGAAAGCGTTGTGATTGCGTCTCCCTTCACAGCAGCTCCTCGAAGTTTTCCTGAATCCTCCCCGCCAACTCCACCGCCTCCCGGTTCAGATCCGCCAGCTCGACATGGATATCTTTGAGGGTCTGCTCAAAGTCGAAATCCTCATCGACCTCAGGCGGAGCCACGCCGACATAACGACCGGGAGTCAGACTCCAGTCGGCAGCCTCAATCTCGGCGCGGCTGACCACCTTGCACAGACCCGGCACCGCCCGCACCAAGGCCTCGGGAAAACGCTCCTGCAGCCAGTGAATCTGCCGGTGGAAGTAGACCGCTTGCTTGAGTTGTTCTACCGCCTGCTTGCGCAGTTCATCAAGCTGCTTCAAGCGCTTGCGGTCAGCGGGTTCAGCATCGGCTGAGGCAAGTTTGTAAAGCAGGTCAACCTGCTTTACCAGCCCCCTGGCAGCCTCGGCCAGCGGGTCAAAGGCACGCGGCGCAGCATGCTGCGCCGCATTGCTCGACGGCGCAGCGTGCTGCGCCACAAAGGCTTCAAGCTTGACAATCAAATCAGACCGATCGGTCCGATACGCCTGATCGGTCTGATCATTTAAAAGAGCCTCAAAAGCTGCTAAAGCGCCCGCAATACCGGCGCCCTCTTCGCACAGCGCCGCAAAGTACCCCCGCACCAACTCCAGGAAGCGTTTTTGCTCTCCCCGGTAAAGCCAGACGATGGCGGTCAGGTTGGCGAGTTGCTCGGGGCTGAAGTCGTAGATCTTGCGGGTGACCTTGCGGTAGACGTTACGGGCATCGAGCATCAGCACCTGATCGCGGCGGTCGTCCGGCTTGCCTTTATCAAAGTGCCAGAGCTCGCACGGCACGGTGCGGGTGTAGAAGAAGTTGGAACGGATGGCGATCATCACGTCGACATCGCCGGTCTCGACCAGCTTGCGCCGCACCTCGGCCTCGCCGTGCCCGGCGCTGGAGGCCTGCGACGACATGACGAAACCGGCCCGCCCCTTCGGTCCGAGGTAGCTGTGGAAGTAGGAGATCCACAGATAGTTGCCGTTGCTGACCTTCTTCGCCTTGTTCACCCCCGGCAGGCCGAAGGGGAGACGGCGGTCGTCCTTGACCTTCTCGGCGTCGACCATATCGACGTTGAAGGGAGGATTGGCCATGACGAAGTCGCACTCGCCGAAGATCGGGTGGACGTCCTCGTAGAAGGTGTTGGCCTCGCGAATCTTCCCCTCAAGACCATGAACGGCGAGATTCATCTTGGCCAGGCGGATGGTGGTTGAGGTTTTCTCCTGGCCATAGAAAGTGGCCTTGTGACCAATCTCCTGACCATGCCGCTCGATGAAGTGGCTCGACTGGACGAACATGCCGCCGGAGCCGCAGGCCGGATCGAAGACAATGCCATGGTCGGGCTCGATGACGTTGACGATGGTCTGCACCAGCGAGGGCGGCGTGAAGAACTCGCCGTTATCCTGCGCTCCCTGCATGGCGAATTTCATCAGGAAGTATTCGTAGATGCGCCCGAAAATATCGCCGCTGGCGTTGCGCAACGCCTCGCTGTCGAAGCAGCGCAATAAATCTTCGAGCAGGTCGTTGTCGAAGCGATCATAGTCCTTCGGCAACTGGCCGCGCAGCGGCTCGAAATCTTCCTCGATGGCGTTCATCGCCTCGACCAGTGCTGAGCCAAAACTACCCCCGGTCGGCAGGCGCAGCAACGCCTCGTACTGGGCCTTCTCGGGAAGCATCAACGCCCGGCGCTTGATGAAATCGCTCTTGACCAGAGGACGCGACGGCATCTTGCCGGCGGCCACCTCGCCCTGAATCTGCTTCAAGACCGCCTGATAACGGTTGCTGGCGTGACGCAAAAAGATGACGCCGAGGACCGGCATACAGTATTCGCTGGAACTCAGCTTGGAGTTGGCGCGCAGCTGATCGGCGGCCTCCCAGAGCTGGTCTTCCATGGCCGAGAAATCGGCGGAAGAAGAGGTGGAGCGGGGCGTCGACATCGGGGCTGGTGACTCTTTCGCGGTTGGTGTGGTAATGCGGGGAGCGGTGGGACGGAATGGCGGGGGCGGTGGCGGCGCAGGCGTGGCGCGTTTACGCACGATCACTGGTTCTGGCGGGGAAGTTGGAGTCTTTGCCACGGAGAGCAGGCGGCGCAGACTCTGTTCCTGCCCGGCCGATGGTTCCGCTTTGCCGGACTCCCACAACGACACCTGCACCTGACTGACTCCAAGTTTTTCCCCCAGCACCGACTGCGACCAGCCCAGGGACTTGCGCCCAACTCGAATCCAATCCACGAAGCACCTCGGCACGTTCTGTCGCGTCCAACGCTGTCCACCGCTGGCGATTATTGAGTAAAATCGCGAGGATTACAAGGACGAATGAACGCAGACATCCGCAAGGGCGCATCAAGTCCCTTGCATGACAATTCACCTGACAATCAACGAAAAAGCCCCCCCGCTGCAAGAGCGGGAGGGCTTTCTATTTGGCGTCCCCAAGGGGATTCGAACCCCTGTTACCGACGTGAAAGGCCGGTGTCCTGGGCCGGCTAGACGATGGGGACCTGCATCTTTAAAATGGTGAGCCGGGGGGGAATCGAACCCACGACCATCTGATTAAAAGTCAGATGCTCTACCAACTGAGCTACCGGCTCACAAGGAAGCAGTTTATAGCGAAAATCCTTCGTCAAGTCAACCGCATTTTTTACTCACCCCGCTTTTTTCTCAGGCGAAGGGATTCATCAGCTGAATCGTCTGGTCGCGGCGCGGGCCGACGGAGACCAGCACGATGGGGCAGCCGGTGATCGCCTCCAGTTTCTGCAGATAGGTGCGGGCGGCGGCGGGGAGATCGGCCAGGGTCTTGGCGCCGCAGATGTCGCTGCGCCAGCCGTCGAGTTCCTCATAGACCGGCTTGCACTCCTTGAGTACCTCGAAATCGCGGGGGAACTCGTCGAGCATCTGGCCGCGGTAGGAATAGGCAGTACAGACCTTGATCGCATCGAGGTCGTTGAGGACGTCGAGCTTGGTGATGGCGACGCCGGTCATGCCGTTGGTGCGCACTGCTTCGCGCAGGGCGACGGCGTCGAACCAGCCGGTGCGGCGGGGCCGGCCGGTGGTGGCGCCGAACTCCTGGCCGATCTGGCGCAGCTTCTCGCCCATGGCGTCGTTGAGCTCGGTCGGGAAGGGTCCTTCGCCGACGCGGGTGCAGTAGGCCTTGGAGATGCCGATGACGGCGTCGATGAAGCGCGGGCCGATGCCCGAACCGGTGCAGGCGCCGGCGGCGATGGTCGAGGAGGAGGTGACATAGGGGTAGGTGCCGTGATCGACGTCGAGGAGGCTCCCTTGGGCCCCTTCGAAGAGGATGTTGCGCTTGTCGGCGATGGCCTTGTTGAGCAGAGAACTGGAGCAGCCGAGGTACTTTTCGAGCTGGCGGGCATAGCCGCTGTACTCTTCGAGAATCGCCGCCTCGGAGAGGACCGGTTCGCCGAGGAATTTCTCCAGGAGGAAGTTCTTCTCCGGCAGGACTTCCCGCAGCTTGCGGGCGAAGACCTCGGGCTTGACCAGATCGTTGAGGCGGATGCCGCGGCGGCCGATCTTGTCTTCGTAGGTCGGGCCGATGCCACGGCCGGTGGTGCCGATCTTCTTGTCGCCCGACTTCTTCTCGCGGGCGATGTCGATGGCCTTGTGATAGGGCATGATGACGTGGACATTGCCGTCGAGAACGAGCTGACGGTCGTCCTTCATGTACCCCTTCTTCTTGAGGTTTTCGATCTCGGTCAAGAAGACCTTGGGGTCGAGGACGACGCCGTTGCCGATGATGCAGCGCTTGCCGGCATGGAGAATTCCCGAGGGGATGAGATGGAGAACGGTCTTCTCGTTGCCGACAACCAGGGTGTGGCCGGCGTTGTTGCCGCCCTGGTAGCGCACCACCTCGTCGGCATGTTCGGTATAGATATCGACAACCTTACCCTTACCTTCATCGCCCCACTGGGCGCCTACGATGACTACATTGGCCATGTCTCTTATTCTCCTGGGCGAAATGACAGCGTGAAATCGGCGGCGAGGACGTCGGCAAAGGCCAGCGCACGCTCGGCGCCGTCGGTGAGACGCAGCAGCCGGACCCCGGCGGCGCCCTCGTCGACAATCATGAGATAACGGTAATTCATCCGCCGGGCATAGTCGAGGCTTTCCTCCAGCCCCCGACCGATGATGTCCCGGGCGACGGACAAGCCGCGGGCGCGCAGGGCCTGGGCGAGGCGTTGGGCCGGCCCCTTGTCGGCGCCGCGCTGGAAGAGGAGGACGTCGGTGCTGGCGGCGGCGACCGCGTCGAGGCGGTGGTCGAGGGCAAAGAGGAGGTTGAGCAGGTCGAAGGCGAAGCCGGTCGCCGGCGCCGGATAGCCATAGCGGGCGGTCAACTGATCGTAGCGCCCGCCGAGACAGACCGCCCGTCCCAGACCGGGGAGGAAGCCCTGGAAGGTGACGCCGCTGTGATAATCGAGGCCACGCAGTTCACCAAGATCGACGGTGACGTGGCGCTCAACCCCGTAAACCTCGAGGATGTCGAGGACACGGGCAAGGTTGTCGAGGGCCCGCCGGGAGCGGTCGTTGCTCACCACCTGCTCGGCCCGGGCGAGAACCTCTCTGCCGCCGAAGAGGCGGGGGAGGGCGAGAATCTCTTCGCGGGCGCGGTCGGAGAGGGGCGCCGCCGCCAGCAGCTGGTTCAGCTCCGCGGAATCCTTGCGGGCAATCGCCGCCTCGATGCGCCGGGCCGCGCCGCCGCTGATGGGGAGACCATCCATGACGCCGCGGAAAAACTCGACCTGGCCGATATCGATGGTGAATTCGTCGGCGCCGCAGGCGGTCAGACACTCCACCGCCATCGCCACCATCTCGGCGTCGGCCTCGGGGCTGTCCAGGCCGATGAGTTCGACTCCGGCCTGGAAAATCTCGCGATCCTTGCCGCTCTGTTGCTCGGCGTGGCGCAGCACGCGGCCAGTGTAACAGAGGCGCAACGGCAACGGCAGCTCGCGCATGCGGGTGGCGACGATGCGCGCCACCTGCGGCGTGATGTCGGGGGGAAAGGCCACCAGCTTGCCGCTCTGGCGGTCGTCGAAGCGGAAGGTCCGCTCGCGCAGGCCCTCCCCCAGTCCCCGTTCGAGGGTGTCGAGATACTCCAGCCCCGGCGGAATGACCGGGCGGAAACCCCAGCGGGCAAAGACCGCGCTCGCCGTGCGGCTGAGGTATTCGATCTTGGCCGCCTTCAAGGGGAGAAAATCCTTGACCCCGCGAGGGAGGAGGGATTCGCCGGCGGCTTCGCTGTGCAGATTCACGGGCTGTCCTTGCGCGGGGCGTTTAGAGCTCGACCTGGATGGCGTCGAGAATATGTTCGTTGGCGCGCAGGGTTTCGAGCACGGCATCGGGGATGCGGCTGTCGACATTGATCAGGGAGATGGCCTTGCCCTGAATCTTGCGCCGCGACAGGTTCATCATGGCGATATTGACCCCGGCCTCGCTCAGGGTCTGGCCGATGAAACCGACGACGCCGGGACGGTCGGCGTTGCGCAGAACCAGAAGATGACCATGGGGATCGGCCTCGACCGGGTAATCGTCGACGCGGACGATACGATAGTCGTTCTCGGCGAAAACGGCGCCGCTCACCGAATGCTGGCCGTCGCTGCCGGTCACGGTCAGCCGGATCATGTTGGAGAAGCCCTCGCTGGCGCAGCTGCGCGTCTCGCTGACGCGAATGCCGCGAACCCGGGCGAGATGGGGAGCGTTGACGTAGTTGACGGTGGCACCGACGGCCGGCGTCAGCAGCCCCTTGAGCAGGGCCAGGGTCAACGGCTCCGTCGGATTGTCGCTGAGGGCGCCGGAATATTCGATCTCCACCCCCTGCAATCCGGCCGAACAACGCTGGGCCTGGAAAAGGCCGAGACGCTCGGCCAACTGGATATAGGGGAAGAGCTGCTTGAGCAGGTCGGCGCTGACCGCCGGCACGTTGACGGCGTTAGAGACCTCGCCGCGCTGGAGGAAGGCGACGATCTGGTGGGCCACCTGCACCGTCACGTTGATCTGGGCATCGACGGTGGAGGCGCGCAGATGCGGGGTGCAGATGACCTGGGGCAGCGCCAGCAGCGGATTGTCGGCCGCCGGCGGCTCTTTGGTAAAGACATCGACCGCCGCTCCGGCCACCCGTCCGTCGATGACCGCCTGGGCCAGGGCTTCTTCGTCGATGAGACCGCCGATGGCGCAGTTGATGATGCGGCACCCCGGCTTGACCCGCGCCAGGGTCTCGGCATTGAACAGCTTTTCGGTCTCGGCGTTGAGGGGCACGTGCATGGTAATGAAATCGGCCCGACTGAGAAGCTCGTCGAAAGTCACCGGCTCGGCCCCGACCTGGCGAATGACCTCCTCGGAAAGGTGCGGGTCATAAACGACCACCCGCAGCTTCAGGCCGATGGCGCGCTCGACCACCAGGCGGCCGATCTTGCCGGCGCCGATGACGCCGAGGGTCTTGCCGGCAATTTCGACGCCGAGAAAACGGTTTTTTTCCCAGCGCCCGGCCTTGGTCGAGGCACTCGCCTCGGGGATCTGCCGGGCCAGGGCCATGAGCATGGCGATAGTATGTTCGGCACTGGTGGTGGTGCTGCCGAAGGGGGTATTCATGACGGCGACACCGAGACGGTTGGCCTCGGCCAGGTCGATATTCTCGATGCCGATACCGGCCCGGCCGACAACTTTGAGGCGGCGGGCGGCGGCAAAGACATCGGCCCCGACCAGGGTGCCGCCGCGCACCACCAGCGCGTCGGCGTCGGCGACTTCGCGCAGCAGCTCTGCCGGCGACAGCCCGGGGAAGTAGGCGAGGGTAATCCCCGCGGCTTCCTCGAAGACCTGCAAGCCTTCCGGCGAAAATGTATCGGAGATCAGGACTTTCATGAATCTCTCAGACAGAAGAACACATGACAAGGGCGCCGGGAAATCGGCGCCGGACGCAAGAAACGGTGTACGTTAGCAATACCTCCGCCCCCTGTCAAGGTCGAAGGACCTGGTGAAGATTATGGCAAATTTTATTGCGTCTTTAGGCAGCGGGATCATTTTCCTGACGGCAGGAAAAAGATTTGTCCGGCAGTGAATTGTGCATCAGCAGGGCGGTTCGTGAACCGCCCCTACGCTGCAACCTGGAATCAGACCCGCTTGCGGGCGGTTCGATAAACTTCGTCGTTGCGGCGCGGCCCCACCGCGATAATCAGCACTTCGACAATCCCGCCATCGACCCGGTAGACAATGCGCACATCGCCGCTGCGGATGCGGCGGCAACCGGCCAGCTCCCCGGAAAGAGGCTTGCCGCTTTTCTCCGGCTCGCCGTCGCGGATGCGCTCCTCGATCGCCTTGAGCACGGCTCTGGCGGCGTAGCGACCCAGCGCCTCCAGGTCATCCGCCACCTCGTGGTGGTAGATCACCCGCCAGGTCATGCGTCACCGTCGTCGCCGAATCGTTTCAGCATCTCCTCGTGACTGACCGCCTTGCTCCTATCGAAGCTCGCCAACCGGTCCCGCGCGGTCATTTCGACGCGCAGATCGTCGAGTTCGTCCATCAGCGCCTCGTAGACCCCAACCGGCACCATGACCGCCGCCGGGGCGTTGTTGCGCATGACCACGTATTTATCCTGCCGACCGCTGCTCAGCCGGTCGAAGATGGTCTTGGCGGAACGCGACACTTCGGTGACCGAAACCGCCTGTTCCGAACGTTCGAGCAGGGCTCTCATAGCTACCTCCAAAATCAGATTTTAACATGATTATTATCTGATTTTTTAACGCAAAAAGGCAAGGAGTCATTTTCAGACGGATTGCTTAAACGCCGCATAATCCCCCTATGCCGGCTCCAGCCCGGCGAACTTGAGGAGGAGTTTTTTCACCCCGACGGTATTGAAATAGACCGTCACCTTGCAGTTGTCCCCCGCCCCCTCGATGCGCCGCACCGTGCCGACGCCGAACTTGATGTGGCGGACCCGGCTGCCGCTGCGCAGCCCCTCTTCGGCTTCGGGGACGGCCCGCACCGAATCGACGAAGCCGTCGTCGTCACCCTCATCGTCAAAGGGCGACGGCGCCAGCTGCTCGAAGAGGGAAGCGAGGTTGTGACCCGCACTTTTGTGCAGGGCCGGCGCGGCGGCGCTCCCCGCCCCATCGAGAAGCTGCGGCGGGATCTCGGCGAGGAAGCGGCTCGGCGGATTGAACTGGAAATCGCCGTAGATGCGGCGGCGGCGGGCGTGGGTCAGGTAGAGCTTCTCCATCGCCCGGGTCATGCCGACGTAGCAGAGGCGACGCTCCTCTTCGAGGTCGTCGCCGTCACCACCGGCGCTGGCGCGCGAGTGGGGAAAGAGTCCCTCTTCCATGCCGGTCATGAAGACGACGGGAAACTCCAGCCCCTTGGCGGCATGCAGGGTCATCAGCGTCACCCGGTCGAGGCTGCCGTCGTAGCTGTCGAGGTCGGTGACGAGGGCGACCTGCTCCAGATATTCGAGGAGGGTCCCTTCGCTGCCGCGGTGTTCCTCCATCCCCTTGAGGAGTTCGTCGAGGTTCTGCAACCGCTCCTTGGCTTCCTCGGTCCGCTCTTCGCGCAGCAGGGGGCCGTAGCCGCTCGCCTCGATGAGTTCGGCGGTGAGCTGGGGATAGGGGAGATGGAGGAGGCGCTGACGAAAGTCGTCGATGAGGGCGACAAAGGCTGCGACCCTGGCGGCGGCCGCCCCTTTCAGTTCCCCCCGCTGCAGCGCCAGGGCGCAAGCGGGATAGAAGCCGCCGGCCTCGTCGGACAACTGGGCGATGCGCTCCACCGTCGCCATGCCGATGCCGCGGGCGGGGACGTTGACGATGCGCCGGGCGGAAAGGGAATCGGCCGGGTTGACCAGGGTGCGCAGGTAGGCGAGGACGTCCTTGACCTCCAGGCGCGAAAAGAACTTGACCCCGCCGACCATGACGTAGGGGAGGCGTTCGCGCACCAGGGCTTCCTCAAGGGAGCGTGACTGGGCATTGGTCCGGTAGAAGACGGCGACATCACGCAGATGGCGACTCCCCCGGCGCAACCGGCCGATCTCGGCGGCGATGAAACGTGCCTCTTCGAGATCGTCGGGGAGGGTTTCGAGGGTGATCGGCTCCCCCGGCGGATTGTCGGTCCACAGGCTCTTCCCCTTGCGCCCGACATTGCGCGCCACCACGCCGCCGGCGGCATCGAGAATGGTGCGGGTCGAGCGGTAGTTCTGCTCCAGGCGGATGGTGACGCAGCCGGGAAAATCGCGCTCGAAGCCGAGGATGTTGCCGATCTCGGCGCCGCGCCAGCGGTAGATCGACTGGTCGTCGTCACCGACAACGCAGAGATTACGGTGACCGCAGGCGAGGAGGCGGATGAGGCGATACTGGATGTCGTTGGTGTCCTGGAATTCGTCGACGTGGATGTAGCGGAAGCGTTCCTGCCAGCGTTGCAGCACCTCAGGAACAGTCTCGAAAAGACGCACCGTCTGTAGCAGCAGGTCGCCGAAGTCGAGGGCGTTGGCCTGCTTCAGCCGTTCCTGGTAGCGGCGGTAGACGCGCACCGTCAGCGCCCCCATGCTGTCGTCGGCGGGGAGTTCGTCGGGAAGGAGGCCGCGGTTCTTGGCCCCGTCGATGGCAGCGGCAGCGGCCCGGGCCTTCATGGTCTTTTCGGGGACGGCGAGTTCGGCCAGAATCTCCTTGAGCAGACGCTCCTGGTCGCTGTCGTCGTAGATGGTGAAGGCGGCGGTGAAACCGAGGGCGGCGATCTCGCGCCGGAGGATACGGACGCAGGTGGCGTGGAAGGTCGCCACCCAGAGGCCGCCAGGGTCGTCGAGGAGACGCTCCAGGCGGTGGCGCATCTCGGCCGCGGCCTTGTTGGTGAAGGTGACGGCGAGGATCTGCCACGGCGCCACCCCGCGCTCGCGGATGAGCCAGGCGACCCGGTGGGTCACCGTGCGGGTCTTCCCCGAACCGGCGCCGGCGAGGATCAGCAGGGGGCCGTCGACCTGACGCACGGCGTCGCGCTGGCAGGGGTTCAAAGGGGCGAGCAGGTCAGAAGTCATCCCCGTCCTTCTCCTCCATGGAACGGGACATGAGCGCCCGGTTGTAGGCCGACACCATGTCGCGGCGGGAAATGATGCCGACGAGTTTGCGCCTGTTGTCGCCGTCGACCACCGGCAACTGCTCGATGTTGCGCAGGCCGATCTTCTTCATGACCGTATCGAGATCCTCGTCCTCGGTGACGGTGATGACATCGACCGTCGCCAGCTCCTTGACCACGACCAGATCCATGAGATCGCGTTCGAAGACCGCCCCCATGAAGTCCTGGCTCGACAGAATGCCGGTCAGTTCGCCCGCCTCGTTGACCAGGGGGAAGTTGGACTGGCGGCTGCCGGCGAGGGTCTTGGTGAACTGACGCAGAGTCATCTGCTCGGGGATCGCTTCGGGGTCACGGGTCATGACCTCACCGACGCGCAACGATTTCATGATGTTGCGTTCCTTGCCGGCTTGCAGATCGATGCCGGCGCGAACCAGCTCCTCGGTTTCGAGACTTTCCTTGTGGAAATGGCGGCTCATGGTCGTGCCGATGACGCAGGTAATCATGATCGGGATGATGACATGGTAGGAGGCGGTGATCTCGAAAAGGAGAAAGATCGCCGTCATCGGCGCATGGGTGGCGGCGGAGAGAAAGGCCCCCATGCCGATGAGGGCGTAGGTGCCGGGGGAGGAGGCCAGGGCCGGAAAGAACTCCCGGGCGAAATGGCCGAAGGCGCCGCCGGTCACGGCCCCGATGAAGAGGGCGGGAGCAAAGAGGCCGCCGGGCAAACCCGAACCGAGGGTGATGGAGGTCGCTACCGCCTTGGCCAGGATCAAGCCGGCCAAGAGCATCCAGGGTGCGTCGCCGTGCAGGACCGTTTCGAGAAATTCGTAACCGTTGCCGAAGACCTGCGGCAGACCAAGGCCAATGAGTCCGACCAACAAACCGCCGAAGACCGGCTTGGCCAGGGGGTGGAGGCGCAGGGCGGCAAAGCGATCCTTGATGTGAAAGTGCAGATTGATGAAGCCCGCGGCGAGGAAGCCGATGATGACTCCCAATACCACGTAAAGGAGAAAATCCCAGGACGAGTTCACCACATAGGGGGGGATGACAAAGGCCGGGGCATTGCCGAGGAGGGCACGGGAGACGACGGTACTCATGCCGCTGGCGATGACGATGGAGGTGAAACTGGAGATTTCAAAGGAGGAGAGGAGGACGATCTCCTGGGCGAAGAAGACTCCGGCGATGGGGGCGTTGAAGGTCGCCGCCACCCCGCCCGAGACGCCGCAGGCAACCAGGGTTTTGAGACGGTCGCCACTCATGCCGAAGAGCTGCCCGGCCTGACTGCCGATGGCGCCGCCGATCTGGGCAATCGGCCCCTCCTGCCCGGCACTGCCGCCGGTACCGAGGGTAATGGCGCTGGCAAAGCCCCGGGTAAAAATGGTCCGCGTCGGCACGCGGCCGCCGCGCAGATTGACCTGGGCCAGAAAACGCGAGAAACCGAATTTCAGATCCTTGCCGAACCAGATCCAGAAGGGGATCATGAGCAGGCCGCCGATCACCGGAAAGATGACGGCGATGACCCGCGCCATCCCCGGGTCGACGTTATGGATCGCCAGCAGCGCGCCCCCCTGCTCAACCACCAGCCAATGAAAGAATTCGATGAGCCGACGGAAAGCGTAGTTACCCAGACCGGAGATGAGCCCGATGACCACCGCGAGGATGGCCATGAAGGTATTTTCGCTGATCTGGATATTGCCGAGGGCTTTCGTCGCCCGGCGTTGCAGCCGCAGCAGCAGCTTGATCCGTCTGATCAATGGTCATCTCCAGCCGTGTTGCCCGGTTAAACGCAAGCAGCCGGCAGTGATGCCGGCAGGAGCGGATACTAGCACCGGTGTCCGGGAAAGTAAACCCGCCCCTCCGCCAGGGCGGGACGACGACCCTGGCTCTATTTGCCATTGCCGTTGAGGACATCCCGCAACTGACGGTAGGCCTCCGGCTTCAACGCTTGCAGGACGATGAGGCTGGCGTTGGTCCCGGCCTTGATCGCCATCGGCACGCCGCCGCCGTATTCGCCGTAGTGGCCGCCGACGAGGAGATGCGGCACCGGCGTCTGGTAATGGGCGATTTTTGCGCGAATATTCTTCGCCGTCGGTTTGGCCCCGGACATGGAACCCTTGGTATTGCCGGTATAACGCCAGTAGGTGATCGGAGTGGCGATTTCCTTGACCTCGATATGCTCGCGCAGGCGGGGGGCGATGGCGGCCACGACCCGATCGATAAGGGCCTCGGCAAAGGCGTCCTTGTGGCGCTGGTAGGCCGCGCCGCGGGTCAGACCCTCGCCGGTGCGCCAACGTTCGGCCGCCTCGAAACAGGCGGGGCAATGGATGGTCAGGGTCCCCTTGCCCGGGGGGGCGAGACTCGAATCGCGCAGGGACGGGGCATTGATGGCGATCATGGTGCGCGCTGGATCGCCCCCGCTCTGCTCCGCGCGGGGCACGTCGGCACGCGTGAGATGGATGGCCTCCTCGCCGAAACCGAGCTCGGCCGGAGAACAGTCAAGACCGAGATAGACGCTGAAATAGGAAGAGTAGAGATCGGCGGCGCGCAACGATTGCAGCAGCTTTTGCGGGATGACCCCCGCCGGCAGCATCTTTTCGTAGAGGGTCTGCAAGTCGCAAGCGGCGATGACGTAGGTGGCGCCGACCCGGGAGCCGTCGGCCAGGGCCACGCCGCAGGCGCGACCGCGATCGTCGAGGAGGACTTGCTCGACCCGCCGGTTGACCAGGACCTGCGAACGGTTGGCGCCGATATACTCCGCCAGCCAGTTGGCGAGGGCCGCGCTCCCCCCCGCCGGGCAGGCCTGGACATTGCCGGAGGAGGCCCAGGCAAGGGAAACCATGACCGCCATCAGCGATTCATGACTGTTGAAGATGGCCCGGGGACCGGCGCTGCGGAAGTAACGGCGCAAGCCCTTGTCGATGGGGGTGCGCACATAGCGGATGATCGGCAACGACCAGCAGAGCATCTCCAGACCCCGCACCAGTTTTTCGTGCCAGGACATGGTCACCCGCGCCATGGTCTTCTTGTCGAGGAGGCGCAGACGCTCGCCGAGACGTTCGGCGTCGCGGAAGAAGGCGCGGATCCCGACGGCATCCTCGGGAAAATCGCGGATGAGGGCGTCGCGCAGTTCCTCGGGATGATCGGTGAGGAGATAGTCGAAGGCTTCGCTCTTGAAACGACGGATGCGCCGCATCGGCGGGCAGACGGGAAAATCGCCGCCGAGATGGCGGAAGATGTTGTGGACAAAACCGCCGGGGGCACACTGGTTGAGCCACTCGACGGAGGTGTTGAAATGGAAGCCGCGACGATCGAAGCCGGCGAGGTAGCCGCCGACTTGGGCATCGGCCTCGAAAACGACGGCCTTGAGCCCGGCCTGGGCCAGCAGGGCCGCCGCCGTCAGGCCGCCGCCGCCGGCGCCGATGACGACGACATCGCAGCTGTCCGGAATCTGCCTGTCCTGTTTCTCCATCACTCAAGCCTCGCGACAATCCGCCAAAAAGGGTTCACAAAAAGGCACACGCCAGGTGCCAGCAGGGCGTTCACCCGGCACCCGAACGGCGGAGGGCTTCCCGGGCCGCGGCGGCCACCGGCGGCTGGGCGTCGCTGCAGAAGCGGCGCAGCAGACCGGGGACCTTGTCGCCGCCGATAAGGCCGAGGGCGGCCAGGGCCGCAACTTTCAGCTCCGGGCGCAAGTCGGTAGCCTTATGCCGCAACCCGAAGAGTTCCCGCTCGATCAGCAGGTCCCCGAGCAACCCGGCAAAGACCGGTCGCTGCGCCGCCGGCAGCGGCAGGAGGGCAAGGGTCTTGAGGGCCTGTTCGAGGAGCAACGGTTCGGCACTCCCGCCGCTGACGATGCGCTGCAACGTGGTCAGCATTGTGCTGTGGACGCAACCATGCCTGCCGAGGACGGCGAGGGTCCGCTGCCGCACCTCGGCGCTCGGGTCCTTGAGCAGCGGCAGCAGCAAAGGGATGGCCTCGGCGGCGGGGAGAGCGGAGAAGCCCTGCACCGCCTCGCGGCGGACGTTGGCCTCCGCATGCGAAAGGGAGCGGCGCAGCAGCTGCATGGTCTCGCCGGCGGTCGGGGCGACCCGGGTCAGGACGAGGAGGGTATTGCGCAGATAGAACCAGCCGCCGCGTCGCGGCAGGACCGCCAGCACCGGCGCCAGGACGACCGGCCCCAGGCGCTGCAACCGTTCGAGGACCCCGCGCCGCACATAGCGATTGTCGATGTCGAGGAGTTCGGCGAGGAGGGCACAACCGAAGGGGCCGAGGCCGGCCAAGAGGTCGAGGAGGGCGGTCTGCTCATCCTTGTTCCCGGCGAAACGCTGCCGCGCCGCCGCCAGGGTCGCACTGACCAGCGCTTCATCCTCGGCAAAGTCGACCACCGGTTGCAGGGTGGCCGCCGCCGCACAGAGCGCCGCCACCTCGGGCAAACGCCCGCTGCGAACCAGTTCGGGGAGTTCTTCCCGCACCGCCAGCAGCCGTTGCCGCGCCGGTTCGGGCGGCAGGGCGGCCAGCCTCGCCAGGTATTGCTGCGGATCGGCCGCAAATTGCTCGCGCAGCCGCCCTTCCGCCAGACGTTCCTGCAGCTCAGGCGGCAGATCGTCGACCCGCAGGATGCCGTCACTGACCAATTGGCCAAAGAGGTCGGCATCGAAGCGTCCCGCCGCGAGCAGTTCGCGCCCCATGCGCTGGAGGGTGCCCCGCAGATATTCCTTGCGCACCAGCAATTCGACATCCTGCAATTGCTCGAAGCTCTGCTGCAAATCCCCCATGCTCCGGGCCAGTTCGGCGGCGACGGGAGCCTTGAGTTCGGCCGGGAGGAGTTCGAGGAGCATCCCTTCGAGCTGGTCGGGCTCGAACCCGGCGAGATCGAAACCGATGAGGTCGAGGTTGAGGAAGAGCTCACTCAGCAGCTTGACGTTGCGCAACGGCCGGATGATATCGCCGAGAACCATGCGGTGGATCTCGGCAAGGCGGGTGGCGCCGAGGTTGTGGTAGAGGGGGAGGAGATTGAGGTCGCGTTTGAGCCGCGACAGGATGTTTTTGATCCGCCACGGCAGCTTGCGCCCCATGCCGACGAGATCGACATTGAAGACCGTCGAGACCATGACGATGTCGAGGCGGACGAGATCGGCCGTCAGCCGGTCGCGCGCGGCCTCCGGGGAATCCGCCGCCAGCGGCGGTTCGGTCATGAGATCGACGAAGGCTTCGAATTCACGTTGGCTGATGGCGGACTTGAGGGAGAAGGAGGCGAGACTCTTGCGCTCGAAATATTCGGCAAACTTGGGAATGAAGAGTTCGGCCATGCTCTTGAGCATCAGGCTGCTCAAGGGGATCGGATCGTTGCGCAGGCCGGCCAGGTAGATTTCGCGCCGCTCGCCATCGGCGACGATGATGAAAGTGATCTCGCTGTGGCCATCGAGATAGACCCGCACTTCATCGTAAAGCCCGGCGCGGGCGCGCTGCGTTTCCGGATGCCCGGAGGTATAGTAACCGGTCTTGAGAAAAGCCTGGATCAGCGCGAGGATGGTCTCGCCGAGGTGCCCGTCCGGCGCGGAGGCAGGGGCGGACGGCGGGCTGTTGACGGGGTCTGACACGGGCATTGCCTCCTCATGCGCTAAGGGACCTTCTTCGCGACCGGCGCCAGTATAGTGCATCCCTTGCCCTTTTTCATCTCCATAGTGCCACCTGCTCGCGCCACCACGAAAAAAGGCCGCCTGTCAAGGCGACCTTTTTCTGTGCGAGCCTCCTGCCGGGAGAAAGATCAGTCGAAGAGCAGGGCAAAATTCACGAATGCCATCGAGATCCCGCCGGAGATATCGTCGGTAAACTCTACCCCCGTATCGAGGTTTTTGACCGTCGCTTCGCCGCCGATGCCGATGAAACGCACCCCGGCGGAAGGGGCGAGGATGACCTTTTTGTTCTTGCCAATAGGAATGTTGACACCGGTGACGGCCCCGACGCCGAGTTCGAAGAGGTCGGCCTCGGTTCTGGTTCGGTCGCCAAGAAAGTAAAAGGTATCGGTCTCGCCGCTGTAGAAACCGAAACGGAGCAACGGACCGGCCCACCAGCGCAGATTCGGTTTGCGCATGATGGCAAAGCCGAAGACATTCTCCACCACCAACCCCCCCAGATTCATCTCGATGCCGAAGTCATCTTCGAGGGTTTGCGCTTCGAGGCCGACATTGAGGCGATAGTTGAAGGGCGCCGGCCCGGTCGGCGCGGTATCGAGGACAAAACCGATGGCGCCGCTTCCGGCATCGACATCCCACTCATTGGTGCTGAATCCGCCGTTATCCCAACTGTTGCCATTCGTATCCCACTCCATTTCACCGCCCCCGCCGGCGAGGTCGACATACGGGCCGATAGCGACCCCCGCCGCCGCCCCGGAAACCAGGAGCAGAAGGAACACGGCAACCAGAAACAATGTCCGTAACGATGATCTCATGATGACCTCCCCTAAGCCCGTCAGTGGGCGTGATGTGGCAATGCTAGTCTCCCCCCGGGCATTGTCAAGCCGGTCGCCCGCTCGGTGGCACCGAAGGCGGCGCGGCAATCCAGGCTTCGCTCAACGCCAGATGGCGCAAAAACTCGGCGGCGTAGAGGAAGCGTTCGCCGGCGATGGGGACATTGATCGACTCGCTACCGCGCTGCAGCGTCAGGGCGTAGCCGCTCTTGCCGGCACGACTGTAGCTCTCCAGGGTCAAACGGCTCTGCACCTCCCCCTCCGGGCCGGTGAAACTGTGGCTGAGGCTCTCCTTGCCGCCGTCTTTGTGGACCTTGCGCATACGACAGTAGAGTTCGAAGGCCTCGGCCGGCTCGACGACGAAACGCAGCCCCGACGCGCCGCCCTCGAGACGAAAAAAGCGCAGGGCGATACGCCCCTCGTCGGGACGGCCGTCGCTACGCTTGACGTATGGGGCGATCTCGACCCCGGCCTGCTTGGCGTAAATGGTAACCTGCGGTACTTTCATCTCCCCCTCCTTGTTTGTGGTGCGTTGAACTCCCTGGTTCTGCCAACAATACCGTTGCCACCCCCCGGTGGCGCTTCCCAGCTCAAATCCCGCGTTGCTTGTCGAGCTTCTTCTGCAACGAACGCTCGAAACGCTCCTTGTTCACCGTGAAGCGCTGATGCGTCGCTTCGCCGATGATCTCCACCTCGTCACGGGCGACGATCTTCCACTCGGTGCGCTGTCCCTCGACCGCGACCAAGGTGACCTCAACCGTCACCGCCATCCCCGGCGGCGTCGCCGCGCAGTGGTTGGTGTTGATCATGGTACCGACGGTGCGCTCTCCCTCCTCCAGGTATGGCCCGAGGGCCTCCATGCAGGCCCATTCCATCAGGCCGACCATGAAGGCGGTGGCAAAGACCTTGGGCATGGCCTGAAACTTGTCGGAGGTTTCGAAGACGTAGGGGACGGTCTTGTTCTCCGGCACCACGTAACGATGGGTGAAGGTCAGGCCGGGGCGCAAGCTATCTTTCATGGCGCAACTCCTTTCAGCGAGGGAAGCAGGCAGTAAATCTGATGGCATGTCGATTCATGCTGAGCGGAGGCAAGGCAAACTTGCGTGACCTACTGGGATATTCAAATTACAGACGCGATTTCTGTTCGCGATGAGTTACTTGTTATGCTTTGCTGTGTAAACCATGATTAAACCAACGAAACACAAGATGGCATATAATGGAATTACAAAAACAGCTCCCCACCAAAGCAGAAGCGCATTATTTTCTCCCAATGCATATTTCATGAACAAGGGGGCACTGGCGTACAAAATTAAACAAATATTTGAAAAACTTAAAATTGATAGACCAGTGATAAATTTCCCCACTTTATCTTTCTTTGCCTCTGAAACACTAAGTCCAATTTTTCTCCAAAGAACAGTTTGCATGATTGGCATGTGGCAACTACTGTCTTTGTTGGCAGTTGATCTTTTGATATAGGCTTTGTTAACCCACAACTTGGACATGTGATAATAATATTTGTCATCTCTTCACCTCAATATATATAAATTCTTTACAAACTAAACAATATCTTCATCGTGCCACTCGCTCGAACCTCAGCCAAGCCACGCTGCGCCTCCGCAAAACACGAAAGCCGCCCGACCGGAATAGATCCGACCACGGCGGCTCAACTTTCTTCACTCTCTCCTGTTCCCGGCCACCATCCCCACCTCCGGCAAAGTAACCATCCCCAGAAAGCGCTCTCAAACTAGCTTCCCGCGCCGCCCTTGTCAAGCGCCCGCGTTACGAGGCCAGCCGGATTGTCGCGGTGAATTCGTCCCACGGTACGCAATAGAGCCCCTGCTCATTCTTCTGCAGCAACCCCGCCTGCTCCAGCGCCTTGACGTCACTGAAGACATTTTTGTAGTGCCGATGCAGATGCTTGGCCAGGGCGTGGATGCTGACGGCTCCAAGCTTGTGCAGAGCCTGAATCAGTTCGAGACGCTTGGGGGTGCAGTAGTGATAGAAGGTTGAGAGATCGGGGAAGGAGACCCGCTCGATGGTGCGCGCTGGAACCTCGCCGCGATCAAGCCGCTCGGCCTGCTCCAGCAGGTCATCGAAGAACTCCTCCTCACTCTCGATTTTGACCTGAAAATCCTTGTCGGTCATGGAAGACCTCCCTGCCGGCGTGCCGCTCGGATGGCCGCGTAAAAATCGAACACCAACTGCCGGACCGTGCTGAAATGGTAGAGCGTTTCCGTGTTACCGATGTGCTGGTGGTCGCCCTTGCCGCGCTCGTTATCGAAGCGAATAACCTCGGCTCCGTTGGCCTGCTGGTAGTGCAGGCGATACTTGTAATCATGCGTCGAGCCGGGGAGGGGCTGAGGCAACAACCAGACAACCACCTGGATAATATCGCCGTTGGCCAGATCCCGCCGATAATGCAAAACCGGATGTGCGTCCCCCACGCCCCCTCCTTTCTATGGCTTTTTATGCCATACAATCTCCAACCTGTCAATCACCGTCTCTGAAACGCACAACGGCCGCCCGAAAGGGAGCGGCCGTTGCCATTACTATCGATTACATAAAGACCAGTCTTCCCTCTACCTTCATCCTTTTGTGATACCTTGTATCTTGCGCGGGGACCCAAGATATGGAACTCAATATAGTCCTCATAGGGTATGTCTATTATATTCCTGGAATCCTTTGAGAGGCTTCTATCCAGAGACGGCCCTGATGCCCTAATAAGCTCTTCGTAAAGGGCCTCGGAGGTGAAGAGGGATAACTTTTTGCGTATATCTGGCGCATATATATGAAAGAGGATGAGGTCAGTAAACCACCTCTTATGGTCATCATGACAGTGGGTGACGATAAGGCCATCTATCTCCTTTAATCCGTGGCCTCCAATCGTCTGAAATAAGGGTGCGCCGCAGTCTATCAGGTAACCGGAATTTCCAATGATTATCTGATATCCGATACTCTTGCCCATACGGGAAAATGGACCGAAATCGCCGTGTATCTTTACCGTTATTCCGTCAATCATCTTTCGTGCCTAAATGAAATAAATGGTAACTGTTTAGCCATTTCAGGTTTACCGGTATATTCGATTAACACACCCCTCTAATCCCGATGATAGGATGATAGATGATAGGATGGATGATAGGGAATTGCTTTTTCCCATCGGAAAGTCAATATAACAAAAACGAAGAAGATTACAAGCTTTTTTTAATTCTTTCAGCAAAATTAATTGTAAACAGGCTGTCCGAGAATGTAATTACAGCTTTTAACGTATACTACATATTGATTAAATTGTAATTAGCATTCAATATTATAGTATAGCTTTTGATCTGCAAAACAATTCTCGGACAACCTGTAAAGATTTGACCCCAGACACTCTCTCGCCTTGCTATCATCTCATCTCA
>MGTO01000102.1:41136-41603 GCA_001799485.1 Desulfuromonadales bacterium GWC2_61_20
CAGCTCACGTACCTCGATAGACTCGCGCGCCAGCTCACAGGTTCGCTCGCTGATCAATATGTGCGTGCCATAGAGCTTATTCGAGACCTCGAGGCGCTGTCCGAGATTGACAGCGTCTCCCATCACGGTATAGTCAAACCTCTGGAGAGAGCCCATATTCCCGACAACCATCTCGCCGCTCGATATCCCGATGCGACAGTTGATTTGAGGAAGGCCCTCATCGGCGAAAACCTTGCACAGCTCGGCAAGTTTCTTTTGATTATCAATTGCCGCAAGGCACGCCGAGCGGGCATGATTCTCGAGCGGAAGCGGCGCCCCCCAGAATGCAATGATGGCATCACCTTCGTACTTGTCGAGCGTGCCGCCCGATTCGAGAATGATATCGGTCATGGCGCCAAGGTATCGATTGAGAAAGGCAACGAGCTTCTCGGGCGGCATCTTCTCGGAGATACCCGTGAAGCCTTCGA
>MGTO01000103.1 GCA_001799485.1 Desulfuromonadales bacterium GWC2_61_20
AACGGCCTCCTCCTGCCGCAGGCGCTGCCGCAGATTCTCGACTTTGGCGTGCACAGCCTGACCGTGACCATCAACGCCCTCACCCCCGAAACCGGGGCTCACGTTTACGAGTGGATTCACCATGAGGGCCGGCGTCTGACCGGACCCGAAGCGGCGGCCATCCTCATCGAACGGCAGTTCGAGGGCTTAAGGCTGGCGGCGGCGGCCGGACTGCTGGTCAAGATCAACCATGTCTATATCCCCGGCGTCAACGACCACGAAACCCTCGATCTCGCGGTCAAGGTGCGCGGTCTCGGGGCGAACATGATGAACATCATCCCGGTCATCCCCATCGGCCGTTTCGCCGCCTGCACCATGCCATCAAGCGCGACGATGGAGATGGTGCGCAACCAGGCCGAGCTCATCCTCTCCCAGGCCCGTCACTGCAAACAGTGCCGCGCCGATGCCGCCGGCGTCGTCGGGGAGGATCTCGACCTGACACTGCTGGAAGCGCGGGCGGTTTAGGAAAAATGCGCTTGGTGTCGTGTGCCAGGCGCATTTTCCTGGCAGGCGTTATATAGGCAATGATATAACGTTAAAAAATGGAGGTCCCCATGAAATGTAAAAATACGCTCGCTCTGGACGGCAATCTTTGGCTGAACCGCGCCGAGCATAAATTTCTCGGCGGCGACCGGATTTATCTCCTTGAAAAGATCGATGAACTCGGTTCGATCACCCAGGCGGCCAAGGCCGTCGGTATCAGTTACAAAACGGCTTGGGACAATATCAACCTGATCAATAATCTGGCGGAGCGCCCGCTGGTCGATCGCCTGACCGGTGGCAAGGGGGGCGGCGGCACCAGCCTCACCGCCGCCGGGAAGGAAGTCGTCGCCCAATTTAAAACCATTCAGGAGGAGCACCGCCGATTCCTCGGCAATCTGGAGCAGCGCCTCGGCGATGCCGACAGTCTCTATCAATTCTTGCGGAGGATCGCCATGAAAGTCAGCGCCCGCAACACCTTTACCGGGACCGTCAAATCCATCACCCAAGGGGCGGTCAACGCCGAAATCGTCCTGGCCCTCAAGGGCGGGGTACCCCTGGTCGCCGTCGTTACCAACGGCGCCGTCGCCAACCTCGATCTCAAGGTCGACATGGAGGCTTTCGCCATCGTCAAGGCCAGTTCGGTGATCATCGGCAGCGATCTGCATGATGCCAAGATCAGTGCGCGCAACATCTTCTGCGGCACCATCGCCCGGATCGTCGAAGGCCCGGTCAATACCGAGGTCGATGTCGAGATCGGCGGCGGTAATACCGTCAGTGCCGTGATTACCCATGAGAGTTCAAAGAAACTCGGTCTCAAGGCCGGGGGGCATGCCTGTACTCTCTTCAAGGCGTCGAGCGTCATCATCGGTGTCGGTTGAAGCCTCATTCGCCTTTGCAATCATGATGACGTTAATTCCGGACAAGACCTCCGAGGTTTTCAAAACCTCGGAGGTCTGTCAAGGAATCGCGCGAAAGGAAACGACAATGAAACACTACAAGCTTCTTCCCCTCGCCTGCTCTTTTTTGTTGCTCACCACAACCGCCCAGGCGGAAAAGATCATGGTCGCCGCCGCCGCCGATCTCAAGTTCGCCATGGACGAAATTGTCGCCAGTTTCAACCAAACGCACTCCCACGGGGAAGTTCAGGTGGTCTACGGCTCGTCCGGCAAGTTTCACACCCAGATACAGCAGGGCGGACCCTACGACCTCTATTTCTCTGCCGACATCGATTATCCCCGCGAGCTGGCTAAACTCGGCCTGGCCGGTTCGGAGGTCACCCCCTATGCCGTTGGTCGGATCGTCCTGTGGAGCAACAGCCTGGATGCCACGAAGTTGACTCTGGAGAGTCTGGCCGATCCCAAAATCACCCGCATCGCCATGGCCAATCCGAAACATGCCCCCTACGGTAAACGGGCGGAAGAGGCGCTGAGAGCGACGGGGTTGTGGGAGAAGGTGGAGGAGAAGCTGGTCTTTGGCGAGAATATCGCCCAAACCGCCCAGTTTGTGCAGACCGGCAATGCCCAGGTCGGGATCGTTGCCTTATCGCTGGCTCTCAATCCGCAGATTTCAAAAGATGGGGGATATTGCCTGATTCCTGACAAGTTCCACAAACCGTTGGAACAGGGATACGTGATTACCAGGCTGGGAGCCGAGAAGCCGCTGGCAAAGAGTTTTGCCGGTTATATGCAGAGCGCCAGCGCCCGGACGATCATGGTTCGCTACGGCTTCGTCCTGCCGAATGAGACGACGGAGAAATAGAGATGTGGTTAAACGGCAGCGACCTGCAAGCGATCTGGCTCACCATCCGGCTGGCGTCCATCGTCACCCTGATTCTGCTGCTGATCGGTACCCCCATCGCCTGGTGGCTGGCCCGGACCCGCTCCCGCTGCCAAGGGGTGATCGGCGCGGTCGTCGCCTTGCCTTTGGTTCTGCCGCCATCGGTCCTCGGTTTTTATCTCCTTTTGGCGATGGGGCCGCAGGGGCCGGTCGGCCAGCTCACCCGCACCTTGGGGCTCGGCGCGCTTCCCTTTACCTTCTGGGGGCTGGTGCTGGCGTCGGTCTTCTATTCCCTCCCCTTCATGGTCCAGCCGCTGCAGAATGCTTTTGAAGCAATCGGTGACCGCCCGTTGGAAGTCGCCGCCACCCTGGGGGCGTCACCCCTCGACGCCTTCTTTTCCGTCGCCGTCCCCCTGGCGCGCCCCGGTTTTCTTACGGCGAGTATCCTCACCTTTGCCCACACCGTCGGCGAATTCGGCGTTGTGCTGATGATCGGCGGCAATATCCCCGGCATCACCCGCGTCGCTTCGGTGCAGATTTACGATCATGTCGAGGCGATGGAATACACCTCGGCCCATCGTTTATCGGCAATCATGCTGATCTTTTCCTTCCTCGTCCTCCTGGCGCTCTATGCCAAACGGCCCGGCGGAAGGAGGGATTGAGATGGAACTGACAATTCAGGCGAATAAGTCCTTTGGCAGTTTTACCCTCAATGCCGACTGTTCCCTGAGCGGCGAGCGGATCGGTGTCTTCGGCCCCTCCGGCGGCGGCAAATCGACCCTGGTGCGGCTGATCGCCGGACTCGAAACCCCGGAGAGCGGCGAGATCTCCCTTGATGGCGAAATCCTCTTCAGCCGTCGCCGTAAGATCAATCTCCCGCCGCAACAGCGGCGCATCGCCATCGTCTTTCAGGATGCCCGCCTCTTCCCGCATCTGAGTGTACGCGACAATCTCCTCTATGGCTTCAAGCGCTGTGTCAAAAAAGGGGAAACGGGGATCGATTTTACCCGTCTGGTCGCGACGTTGCAACTCGACGGGTTGCTTGAGCGCGGGGTCGAGACGCTCTCCGGCGGGCAAAAACAGCGCGTTGCCCTCGGCCGGGCGATCCTCGCCAACCCCCGCCTCCTCCTCATGGACGAACCTCTCTCCGCCCTCGATGACACCCTGCGCTTTCAGATCATCCCCTATCTGCGCAGCGTCAGCGAAGAGTTCGGCATTCCTTATCTTTTCATCTCCCATTCGTTGAATGAAATGCGCTTGATGACCGATGCGGTCCTCGAATGCGCCGAGGGAATGGTATCTGGTCCGGGAACCCTCGAGGAACTCGCCCGCCGCCGCATGGGGAGCAGCCAGTCCGGCTACATCAACCTGCTGGAACTGCGCGAGCCGCGCCTGCACGACGGCCTCTACGTCTATCGCTGGGGAACGCAGGAGATCTTTACCTCGGCCGGGGGGGAGGAGGCCGTCGGCATGTTCGAGCTCTCCTCGAAGGAAATCACCCTCTTCAAGCGCCATCCCGAGGCGACCAGCGCCCGCAACATGCTCAGCTGTCGCGTCACGGCAATCTTTTCCGTCGGGTCGCGGGTCGGGGTCGAACTCGATTGCGGCGGGCAGAAGCTGGTGTCGCAGGTGGTTGGCGAGGCGGTGCGCGATCTGGAACTGACAACAGGGAGTGAAATTATCGCCGTGATCAAGGCCTCGGCCTTTCGCCGGCTGTATTGAGTCGAGTTCAAGATGAGGAAGGATTCAGGCAGGAGCGGCTCAGGCTGCTCCTGTTGAGTGTTGAGAGCTCACATAATAACGGGAGGGGCAAGGCCCTCCCGTTATTATGTGAGTACTGTAGGTTGAAAAAACTGCCGGCAGGACTTGCTCTTGACGCAAACGCGTTGTCACAGCAGTCGATCCTGCCGTTCAGACCATTGTCAATATTTCGGCGTAAAGCGCAGCACGAACTGGTTCGGGGTCTTCCAATTGGCGTTCAATTTGTTAACCGTGATGTAGTAGTTCAATCCAAGGTTGGCCAGATCTTCAAGCGGGGCATTTGTGTAGAGATAGTTGGCCTGCCAGGCAGCCAGAATGTCGGCCGGAACCGGCTTCTTGACCCCGTCGGAAGGATAGGCAATGCCGCTGGCATCCAGGCCGGCCTGACTGCGGTAGGTTACCCAGGTGCCGCTGCAGGTGCCCGCGCTCGTAACCGGGTCGGTCACAACAAAGGTGCCGTCACAGTTGGCCATCAGGGTGTTGTCGGTGTTGGGATTGGCATCGTCGTCATAATAGTAGGCATAGGGCACGCCGGACAGGTTATTCCAGTCGCCGAACAGGGCATAGTAGTTTGAGGTGATCAAGCCGGAGTCGATCATGTCTTCGGTTGCATTAAGGAAGTAGCTGAAGCGGTAGATCGGATCAAAGTAGCCGGTGGCCGGATGATTTGCATCAGCTGGTCCGGCCAGACCTTGCGCCCACACAGCTGACAGCGTCTCTGCGGACTGCAGTGCAGAGGTGGTGGTGGTGAAGTACTTACCCGTTCTGGCGGAAAAACCGAGGCCGTCAAGGGAGGTGGACTTGGTGAACACACCGTTGACCATGAAGCCCAGTTCTGCCTTAAAGCCTTTCCACTTCCTTGCATCATTGTCAGTCAGCTTCTGCATCGAGTTGTAGACAGTGGTAAGCGTGTCGGTTGCAACGGAGAAGTACACGTCGATCGGTTGGCCATTGATCCCACCGACCTTCCAGCGTTTGCTCGACTGCAGCGGGTCGGAGCACATTTTGTCGGAGAAGTCATAGGGGTTGATGCCGGTTGTCATGATGCACTTCAAGCCGGTGATATCATCTTTATTGACAACTTTCATCGCAGGCGCCGTGACATCCGACTCTTCCCAGCCAATATAACCGTTGGTGGCAGTCTTGGCCGTACTGGTGTAGAGGGTGCTTCTATATTTTACGAATTCTGTGTAGGGGGGAGCCGCTACCGTCACGTTACTCATGTCCCAGCCGGTGATGGTCCCGGCATTGGCAGTAGCAGCAGCAAAAAACAATGATGCCCCCAGTAAAGCGTACAACTTCCTGGCAACGGTTGTTCTTGACATGACATTCTCCTTTTGTACTTTGGTTTGGGGTAAATTGCTACAGCACCCTACATCAGGTAGCCGAGACCATCTCTGCCACCTTTCAACCCAAGAGACTTCCTTCTCGACCATTCTCCTTTCTGGCCCGTAACCGTTTTTCAAATCCTGACTGCTTCCTTTGCCTCCGGTTTTTGTCACCCTGTGAATTAATTTGTTCGTTCTAATGTTAGCAACGGGCATGCCAAGTCGTGAATTTCGCATAACAGACTAATATTGTTCATTTATTTATGATGCAAAGAAAGTTCAGGCCAGGGGCATGGCAACCATGGTTGCCATGATTCAGACTGAATTAGCGTTGTTGCCGTTGGGGATTTTTTACTGCAGAAGGTGCGTTTGCGGGGGTGGGCAGAATCGAGGATTCGCTAAGAAGCAGATATTGCAATGATAAAATTGGGGTGGCTCGGATCTTGGACGTCAGCGCACCCGCTCGGTTTTATCGGGGCGCAACGATCACCCGCAACCAGGGTTCCCCTGCAACCATAGCTGCATGAAGCCGTTCGCTCAATTCACTTGAAATGACGAAAATCCATACGGTTATATCGCACATCGGTCCCTCGCATTTTTTGTTTTCCCGAAGATGTCGCCCATTATTTTAAATATGCTAATTTGCGTATTCATATAAATGCTTAATATTGTTCTGATATCTCAAAAACATTAGTAAAATTGAGGCTCTATGGCACAACCATTGCAAAAGTTAATAGAAGCTAACATTCCCATCAAGCTCGAATGACTCCTCTTATGGCAATTCAGAACAGACGGAACAATCCCTGCGCCAGTTCTGCCAGACTCGGCAGGATAACAATCATGTGCTTACTGGTCCTGTCTTTTCTTCTGCTGCTTAACGGCAGCGCTCCCGCTGCTTACCAGAAATCCCGGACCGACATTTACCATATCCTCGTCCTGCATTCCTATCATCCCGGCTTCCCTTGTACCGAAACCATTACCGAGGGGATCCAGTCGATTTTGAGTGGCCAACTCCCCGATATTCATATCGACATCGAATACATAGACAGCAAGCGACATAAGGACCCGATTTATATTTCAAAAATCGTAGACGGCATGCTGCATTACAAACTGGAAAGCCGCACTTACGACATTGTCATCGTTTCGGGAAATGAAGCGCTTTCCTTTGCTCTCGATCATCGATCGTCGATTTTGAAGGGTATTCCGGTTATTTACTGTGCGGCCAATGCCAATCTGGAAAAGGCCACATCTCTGTCGGGGGTCTATGGGATTCGCTCGAAGCCCGATATTGCCGGGGTTTTACGACAGATCAGGAAATTCCACCCCAACAGTCGAAATGTCGTCGTTATCGGCGATACCACCGACTCGTATGACTATAACAACTATTTAAATTTCATCGATGTCGCCAAATCGTTTGCCGGTGAGATCGATTTTGATTACTGGAACGATCTTTCGAGCGAAACGATCAAGCAGAAACTTACTGAATTACCAAAAGATTCTGTCGTGGTCATTAATGGCTATCTTAACGACAGAGCAGGCAATCTCCTCTCTTTCAATGAGCAAAACACCCTCTTTCGTACCACGACCAATCTTCCCCTCTACAGTTTCTGGGATATTTACCTCGGGGAAGGGATTATCGGTGGACCGTTGACATCTCCCCGGGCGCAGGGGAAGGCCGCGGCGCACCTGGCTCTGGCCATTCTCAAGGGGGATGAGGTGCCAACCAAGTCGACTTCGCTTGCCCCGCATTTCATGTTCGATTACAACCAGCTGCGCCGATTTGGCATTTTCCCGGGAAGTATTCCTGGCGGAAGCGACGTCATCAATCTCCCTCCCAATAACTTTCAAATCAGCAAAGGGCAGTTCTGGTTTGCCTTGTCGATACTGGTCTCTTCGATAGCGATATCTTTAATCCTGTCTCGAAATATCATGAACCGCAAAATAGCAGAAGCCAGACTGAGGGAGAGCGAGCGTAAGTTTCGCGACCTGTCTCAGCAATTCGGCATCATTTTGGACGGGATATCCGATGGATTGTCCCTGATCTCCCCCGATATGAAGGTTGTCTGGTCGAACAAGAGTACCGAGACATTTTTCAACGGGACTCTGGGCGCAATTCCAGGAGAAAACTGCTGCAAACTTCTCTACAACCGCTCATCCGTCTGCGAGGATTGTCCTGCCATCAAGTCCTTCGCCACCGGCGAGCGGGTGGAATCGATCATTACCACCCCGGATGAAAGGACGCTGGAAGTCAAGGCCTTTCCGGTTGTCGGTGCAACAGGCATGGTCACTCATGTGATCATGCTAGCCAGCGACATCACCGAAAAAAACCAACTTCTGGAAGACTCTATACGTACTGGCAAGCTGGCATCGATTGGTGAACTGGCAGCAGGAGTCGCGCACGAGATCAACAATCCCAACGCCGTCATCATGTTGAATTCGGAAATCCTCAAGAAGGTATCCGTCAGCCTGACACCCATTCTGCATCAGCATTTCGCCGCCAACGGCGAATTCCTGCTGGGGGGGGTGCGCTATAACGAGATCAAGCATGACCTGCCGTTTCTCTTCAGTGAAATTGTCGACAGTGCGGGGAGAATCAAGCGGATTGTCGATGATCTGAAGAACTTTGCGCGGGAAGACGAGCCGGAGGCTGAGGGGATCATCAATATCAATGATGCGATCTGTACTTCGGCCCGGCTGGTCGGCAATGCGATCAAAAACGCAACCGATCATTTCCAGCTTGACCTCTGTGCCGAGATGCCCTTGATTCGCGGCAGTTTGCAGCGTATCGAACAAGTCATGGTCAATCTGATTCTTAACTCCTGTCAGGCCCTGCCAGCCAAGGATCGGGGCATTCGGATCGCAACAGTCTATCACCCGGGTGCCGGGGAGTGTTTCGTGACGATTGCGGATGAAGGTGTCGGCATACCTGGCGAATACCTTGCCAAGATTACGGATCCGTTCTTTACCACCAAGCGCACCCAGGGCGGAACGGGACTGGGCCTTTCCATTTCGATGCGGATCGTCCGCGATTTAAAAGGGGCTCTGTCGTTCAACTCGAAAGTTGGAGAGGGGACCACGGTGACGCTGACCATCCCGGTTTACAAGGAGGCCATGAGCGCATGAATCAGGAACTCTATCCGCAGATGCCCATTCTCCTCGTCGATGACGAAGAGGCGTGGCTCAGAAGCCTCTCGATCTTCCTGCGGGAAGCCACCGGGATGAACAATTTCATCAAATGCACGGACAGCCGGAATGTCATGGAAATACTCGCCAACAGGGATATCTGCCTGGTTCTGCTCGACCTGACCATGCCTTACTTTTCCGGACAGGACATCCTTCGGATGATCGTCAGCAGGCATCCTTCGGTGCCGGTGATTATCCTCAGCGGCCTCAATCAGGTTGAAACCGCGGTGGAGTGCCTGCACCTCGGCGCCCTGGACTACCATGTCAAAACGCATGAAAAGGAGCGGCTGATTGCCGGAATCCAGCGGGCAATCACCACGCATGAGCTCCGCAGGGAGAATGCTCGATTGAAGAAAGTCATCCTGAATGACGAACTGGAAAACCCTGAAGCGTTTGAACAGATCATCAGCACCAGCAAAAAGATGCAGGCAGTGTATCGCTACTGTGAGGCCATTTCCAGGAGCAGCGAACCGATTCTGATCACCGGCGAAAGCGGCTCGGGTAAAGAGTTGATCGCACGTGCCCTGTGGAAGCTCCGCTCGCCGAAGGCCCCCTTTGTCGCCGTCAACGTGGCGGGCCTGGATGACAATGTCTTTTCCGATACGCTCTTCGGCCATGTGGCAGGTGCTTTTACCGGAGCCGACCGGGATCGCAAGGGGATGATCGAGGAGGCGGCAGGAGGGACACTGTTCCTTGACGAAATTGGGGATCTCTCCCCCCCGTCACAGATCAAGCTCCTCAGAATTCTTCAGGAAGGCGAATTCTTCCCCATTGGCGCGGATCGTCCCAAGAAACTGAAGGCGCGCGTCCTGCTCGCGACCAATCATAACCTCGTCGCCAAAGTATCCAGGGGTGAATTCCGCAAGGATCTCTACTATCGTCTGAATACGCATCAAATTCAGCTGCCGTCTTTGCGCGAGCGGTTGGAGGATCTGCCTTTGCTCCTGCACCATTTCCTGGACGAGGCAGCGCGAACCCTGGAAAAGAAAACGTCGATGGTGCCAAAGGACCTAGTGGCGCTGCTCTCCACTTATCCCTTCCCCGGAAACATCCGCGAACTCAGGGCGATGGTATTTCACGCAGTCAGTCTGACCGGGTCCCAAGTCCTCTCCCTTGAAAGCTTCAAGGAGAAGATGGAATACGGCGCGGAAGGATTCGCGACGATGCCGACACCGGGGGCAGCGCCTGAGGGGATCGCACTCATCCCCTTTCCGGACCGACTTCCCACGATTGATGAGATCGGCAAACGTGTCGTAATGGAAGCGATTCATCGCACCGGGGGGAATCAGACCGTTGCCGCCTCGATGCTGGGAATTACCCGTCAGGCGCTGGCAAAACGCCTCAAGAAACTGCCTGGCTATCCGCTAAACGGCTTGCCAAGCTTACTTCGTTCGACATCCTGACTGATCGATGATGCGCTTGCAGCCTCGCAGTAACGCAGCAGCAAGCCCTTCAACCATGTGCTGACGCTATTCAAACCGGCTCCGGATTGTGGGGCGCTGCATGGTCGGTCAGATTGGCGGCGGGGTCGGCACAGTGGCGACTGAACAGGTCGTTATGCGGTCCTGCGCGGGGCGGGGAGGGGATAATGATGCGGTTTCAGTCGTGCAGTGGCACGGCTGAAACCGCTTTTGCTTTTGCCGCTGGAACCATTCGGGCAAGGGCGGTGGCAAGGTGTTGGACTTCACCTGCTACGCTGGGGTTGAGTTTGCGGCTCCAGCTCTTCGGAATCTGCTCCGGGCCGTAAAAAGCGCCGGCCAGGGCGCCGCCGATGGCGCCGGTGGTGTCGGCGTCGCCCCCCTGATTGACGATGCCGACCAGACAGGCCTCGAAACTGTCGGTGGTGAAGAAATAGTGCAGGACCGTTTGCACCGTTTCGACGATATAGCCACCGGCGTGGCCGCGATAGTCGTTGAAGCGGAAGACGGGATATTCGGCGATCAGTTGGCGGGCAAGGGCGTGCAGGGCGAAGCGATCGGCGCCGCGCAGGGCGGCGTGAAGGATGCGGCCGAAGGCGATGCAGGCGGCATCGGAGAGGGGATGGTGGTGGGTGAGACGCGCCTGCTCGATGGCGCAACGGGTCAGCAGTGCGTCATCGCCGAGAGTGTAGAGGGCCGTCGGCAGCAGGCGCATCAACGCGCCGTTGCCGGCGGCATTGTCGCTGTACGGCTGTTCCAGCAGGTTAAAGAGCATGTAATCGCGAATCCCCTTGCGGCAGGTGCTGCCGATGTCGACCGGTTTGCTCCGCATCCAGGCGACAAAGTTGTCGGCGATGGCCGGCAGCTGCCACCCCCCCTGGGCGACGATGGCCCGGGCGACGCAAAGGGACATCTCGGTGTCGTCGGTGACAGCCCCGGCCTTGAGATGGAGCCAGCCGCCGCCGATCATGGTGCGATGGACCTTGTACTGACGGGCAATCTCCGCCGGCGTCAGGAACTCGGTGGTGGCGCCGAGGGCATCGCCGACGGCGAGGCCGAGAAAAGCGGCGCGGGCGCGCGATTCAATCTCTGCAAGGGCGTTGGTTTCCATCACCCCCCGCTCAGGACTTGCACTTCGAACTCCCCGCCGATGACCAGCACCTCGCCTTCGCCCTTCAGCAAGGAGGAAGGAAAGATATCGCCGCTGAAGAAGATCTTGGGCAGGGGGACCTCAGTCTGCAGGACGCGACTGCCGAATTCCCAGGCGCGTTCGAAGTCGGTGGTGAAGGAGTTGAGGTTGTTGAGGCGCAGCAGATAGCGGCGCTTGTCGTACTGCTTGATGATACGGTGCTCGGCAAAGTCGTTGATACCGCGGAAGAGGGTCAGGCGGGTCTCCGGCGGATGGCGGCGCGCGAGTTCGTACTGGACGTATTCGTAGAGGAGGTCGAGCTGGGCATAGAGGGCGCTGGTACGGGCGACGCCGCGCATGCGGTCGAGGACATAGCCCGCCTGGGCCGGGTCGTCCTGGCCGCTTAGGGGCTGGCGGTGGAAGGTCGGCAAGAGGCCGATGCGGCTCTCGACCCAGCCTTTGAGCACCGCCCCCTCGAGGGAGTTGGCGTCGAACATCCAGCCGCGCAGAAAGCGCAGATAGCTGTTCTTGAGACTCTTGCGCCCGCGTTCCGAGGTCTCCTGGCGCCATTGGTGGAGCTGAAAGGTGACGTCGAGATAGTCGTTGAAGAGGGCGGCCCGCGCCTGGGGCTCATCGAGAAGATCGAGGCGCTGAAAGAGAATGGGATTGGCGGTGCGCACCCCCTGAATCTCGATGGGCTGGGGGTGGCGATTGAAATGGTGCGAGCCGATGGCCCAGGGGGGGAGATTGCAGCGGTTGAAGGGGGACGAATCCATAAAATCCGGCTTTTGGCGCTGGGCCAAGGGCTAAGGGAGAAAACCGGTCGGTTGCCGTTTACCTTTAGCCCCGAGCCCGCTTCTATTCCATCAATAAAATGGCTTCGGCGACTTCTTTCAGGGTTTTGCGCTTGTCCATGGAGAGTTTCTGCATCTTGCGATAGGCCTCGGGTTCCGTCATCCCCTGCTTGATCAGGATCCCCTTGGCTTTGTCGATGAGTTTGCGTGTCTCCAGCGTTTCGCGCAGAGTGGAGACCTCCTCGCGCAGGGAGTGGATCTCGACGAACTGGTGGATGGCGAGATCGACGGCGGCGAACATCTGCTCGTCGCGAAAGGGTTTGACCACATAGCTCATGACCCCGGAGAGCCGCGCCCGTTCGATGGTCTCGAGGTCGGCGGCGCCGGTCATCATGACGATGGGGGTCTGCTGTTTCTTGTTGATCTGGTCGCAGGCGGCGAGACCGTCGAGCTCGGGCATGGTCAGGTCGATGACGATGAGGAGCGGTTCGAGTTTGAGGGCGAGGCTGACCGCTTCGCGCCCGTTGGCGGCTTCGACGATGCGGTCGAAACCATAGCGCTCAAGGACTTCGCTCACCTGACGACGGAGCAATGGTTCGTCGTCGGCGATCAGGGCGGTCTTCATGGCAGGGCTCCTTTGGGGATTCCTTCGTTTGTTTGTAATTTAACAGTGCAGAGCCGATGCCAAAAGCTATCGCCCTGTTTTTATGACGCATTTCTCCATGGTTCAAGGTGAATCGCCTCTTTTTGTGGCAGCCGTGCTGAACGATTCCGCAACAAATGCAGTTGTGCCGCGCAAAAAGCCGCCTGGAAGCTGCCTGGTCGTCATGGCACGTATGCTGCTAGTTCCTTGCATCAGGAATATCCGGCAAGGAAGCCGGAGTGCCGGCAACGCCGCCCCAGGGTCCGATAGTGACCTTGGGGTTTTTCGTTTCAAGGAGGCCACGCGATGAACGATTATACTCCTGCTGCCATTGTTATCGATGATACCACTTTGCGCGACGGTGAACAGACCGCCGGTGTCGTCTTCTCTCTGCAGGAAAAGATTGAAATCGCCCGCATGCTCGACGAGATCGGCGTCGGTGAAATCGAGTGCGGCATTCCGGCCATGGGCAAGGAGGAGCAGGCCAGTGTTCGCGCCCTGGTCGACCTCGGTCTCAAGGCCCGTCTCATCACCTGGAACCGGGCGGTGATTCAGGACATCCAGGCCTCCCTTGATGCCGGCGTCGGCGCCGTCGATATCTCTTTGTCGGTGTCGGACCAGCACATCGTTCACAAGCTCGGCAAGAGCCGGGAGTGGGTCAAGGAGCAGCTCAAGGTCGCCCTCGGTTTTGCCAAGGCGCACGGCCTCTATGTCTCCGTCGGCGGCGAGGATGCCAGTCGCGCCGATCGCGATTTTCTCGTCGAACTGCTGGAGATCGCCCGCGGCCACGGTGCCGACCGCTTCCGTTATTGCGACACCCTCGGCATTCTCGATCCCTTCACCCTCTATGAACATGTGCGCTATCTCTGCGAGCGAGTCGAGATCGACCTGGAAGTGCATACCCACAACGACCTCGGCCTGGCGACAGCCAACGCCCTGGCCGGACTCCGGGCCGGCGCACGCTTCGTCAATACCACGGTCAACGGTCTCGGCGAACGTGCCGGCAACGCCGCGCTGGAGGAGGTGGTCATGGCCCTCAAGCACGCCTGCGCCATCGAAACGGGCATTGATACCAGCCGTTTCGTCGAACTCTCGCGCTATGTCGGCAAGGCCAGCGCCCGTCCCGTCCCCGACTGGAAAGCCGTGGTCGGCGAGCGCGTCTTCTCCCATGAAGCGGGACTGCATACCGACGGGGTGCTCAAGGACGCCGCCAACTACGAAGGATTCGATCCGGCCGAGGTCGGCTTGCATCGGCATCTCGTCCTCGGCAAGCATTCGGGGCGGCACGGCTTGATGCAACGGCTGGAATCCCTCGGTCTGACTCTGGAGGGGGGGGCCGCCACGGTATTGCTGGATGAGGTCCGCGCCCTGGCGCAACGCAACAAACGCCCCCTTTCCGACCGCGAACTGGTCACCCTTTATGGCGCCAGGAAGCTGGTCGCATGAAGCCGACGGGGCGGATTCGTTCAGCTTCGGCCGCCGACTGGACGATCTTCTTGCACCTTGCCGCGGCCGAGGGGTGGCGGGTGCCGGCGCAGGAGATCGAATTCTTTCAGGGACCAATGGCGGACGGAGTCTTTGTCCTTGAATGTGATAACGCGTGGTGCGGTTTTGTCACGGCGGCGAGTCATGGCGCCAGTGGCTGGATCGGCAATCTGCTCGTCCCGCCCGAGCGGCGTCATGCCGGCTGGGGCGGGCAACTCTTTGATCACGCCGTTGCCCATCTCCAAGGCCAGGGTGTGAAAACCCTCTGGTTGACCGCTTCGGAGTCGGGGCGGCCGCTTTATCTGAAGCGGGGGTTTCTTACCGTCGGCGGCGTGACTCGCTGGCAGCGTCAGGGGGGTGGGGAGTGCGGGGCGGTGCGCGTATCGGACAGCGGCTCGGCGGACTGGGCCGATGCCCTCGTCTGGGGGGAACCCCGGCGGCGGCTCCTTGATTTTCTCGGGGCGCGCGGGAGCTGGTTGTCCACCGGGACGACCGCGGCGCTCTTGCAGCACGGGGAGACGCTGCAAATTCTCGGACCGTGGGTTTCCCTCTCCGGCTGGCGCGGCGAGGCGGGACTGATCCTCGAACAGGCTTGCCGTCACGTTGGCCCCGGCGCCGAGTTGCTCATCGATATCCTGGATGGCTCGACCCTGGCGGATCTCCCCCGGGAGCAAGGATTTACCCCGGTCGGTCACAATCTGCTTATGGCGCGCGGTCCGGTTGACCCTGCCGGATTGCGGCGACTGGTCGCCCTGGCCAGTCTCGGCAGCTTCGGCTGAGCCGCGAGCGAAGGGTTACGTTTGCTTGATAATTGGGCAAGGCTGGGTAAAATGCAGGCAAACGACAAGGGGGAGCGTTTGTGTCAGAACGATATCTCTCTGTATTTACTAAACCTTTTTCTCCGATGCACTGGCATGCATTGTGCCATGATCTTCCCTGACAGCCGGGAGCGCGGGGGAGATGACGAAGAATTCCACAGAAAAGAAGCTGGAAGCGTTGATCGCCGTTGGCAAGGAATTGGCTTCGACGATCGATCTTGACGCATTGTTGCATCGGCTGCTGGCCATCACCAGTGAGGTCTTTGGTTTCGACAAT
>MGTO01000104.1 GCA_001799485.1 Desulfuromonadales bacterium GWC2_61_20
AGCTTGCCCCCTTCCGCCCCTTCGACATGGCAGACCTTGCAGTTTTTCTTGTAGAGGTATTTCCCTTTTTTCTGGTTGCCGCCGCTCGCGGCCATGGCGACCGTCGCAGCAAAGACGAGCAGGATGAGCAGGGTGAGCAGCTTGCCGGTGTGTTTCATCGATTCCTCCGTGGTGGGTGCGGTTGTGTTGACTCATTTTTCTATATATTCGACTTACACGATTTATGCCAAACTGGACCTCTGTAAAGATGGGCCGGGCCGCGTGAACGCAGCAGCAGAATTATTCGCCACCCAGAGTTACAAAGAATATATAAGTGATTTCATATTATTGCGGGACAATACTGCGCTGAAAAGATTTTTTTGCGCCATCTGCTTTGCCGCGGGCCGCGGGAAGCGCTGCCGCTTTCCCCGGCTTGATGTTCGGTGGGATGCCGCGAAATGCCGTAAGCCCGCAGGCATTTTCGCGATAACGCGCTAAAGGTCTGATTCTTTATGACGGCTGTTCGACCGTGGCACCGGAGGCAATCGCTGCAGTCTCTCCTGCTCACGGGCACAAAAGCGTGCGAGCAGTTCGGCCGCCTGACGATAAACGGGGTGGGCGGATGCGTCGCTTGACACCCTGTGGCAGAAGGTGTCGATCCAGGGGAAAAGGAGCTCATTGGCGAAGCGGGACTGATCGCGGGTGGCGTTGTCGGCGGCGGCAGCGTCGCCCGCCTGGAGAGCCGTTTCTTCCCGAACGACGAGAAAATAGAGGAATTCGAGTTCGGTGGCCAGAAAATCGACCGGTTCACCGACGTTCTCCGGGCGCAGTCCCATGCGCGCGTACCAGGCGGCGACCCGCGTCGTGGTCTCCCCCATGAGTTGGCCGCCGCTTTCGAGATAGACCGAACCATAGGGGGGGGCCGCGACCCCGCCGAGGCGGTTGATGAAGAGGGCGGTATAGGCCGCCGGCAGCTCCGCCGCCACGGCCGCCGCCGTCAGTTGCGGAGGCGCTGTTCCGAGGAGGGCGAACAAGGTCCGGGTCTTTTCCGCCGCCAGCGTCTCTGCCAGCTGTTGGTCGGGATAACTGAAGAGCTGGGCCAAAAGCGCGTAAAGCGCCTTGCGTTGGTCAACTTGCAACATGTAACGATCTCCCTGAGGTCGAGCCGACGCCCCTTTTGCAAAGGGCATTCAATAAGACATGCAGCTTATACGATTATTCCGGCAAAAGCGCAAGGCTCCCCTTCCTTTTCCGGATTCAGCCAATTCCGCTGGAATCGTCTCCCGCATTAATGCTATCATCCGCCTCCGCGGCCGAACCGCACTAACCCTTTTCAGGAAGCGACCATGAGCAACGACAGCAACAAGATCATCTACACGATGATGAAGGTGAGCAAGTTCTACGACAAAAAACCGGTCCTCAAGGACATCTCCCTCTCTTACTTCTACGGCGCCAAGATCGGCGTCCTCGGTCTCAACGGCAGCGGCAAGAGCTCACTGCTGCGCATCCTCGCCGGCGTCGACAAGGAGTTCAACGGCCAGGCCATCCTCTCCCCCGGCTATACCGTCGGCTACCTTGAGCAGGAGCCGCTGGTCGACTGCGCCAAGACGGTGCGCGAAGTCGTCGAGGAGGGGGTGCAGGAGACCGTCGACCTCTTGAAGGAGTTCGAGGCGATCAACGCCGCCTTCGCCGACCCCGACGCCGACATGGAAAAGCTCTGCGACCGCCAGGCGCTGGTCCAGGAGAAGCTCGACCACCTCGAAGCCTGGGACCTCGACGCCCGCCTGGAGATGGCCATGGACGCCCTGCGCTGTCCGCCGGGCGAAGCCAAGGTGGCAGTCCTCTCCGGCGGCGAGAAACGCCGCGTCGCCCTCTGCCGCCTCCTGTTGCAGAAACCGGACATCCTCCTCCTCGACGAGCCGACCAACCATCTCGATGCCGAGTCGGTCGCCTGGCTGGAGCATCACCTGCAGCAGTACGCCGGCACCATCATCGCCGTCACCCATGACCGCTACTTCCTCGACAATGTCGCCGGCTGGATTCTCGAGCTCGACCGCGGCGAGGGGATTCCCTGGAAGGGGAACTACTCGTCGTGGCTGGAGCAGAAGCAGGACCGCCTGCGCCAGGAGGAGAAGTCGGAAGGACAACGGCAGAAGACCCTGGAGCGCGAACTGGAGTGGATTCGCATGTCGCCCAAGGGACGCCACGCCAAGAGCCAGGCGCGTATCTCCGCCTATGAAAAGCTCCTCGGCCAGGAGGTCTCGAAACAGGAGAAGGAACTCGAACTCTACATCCCGCCCGGGCCGCGCCTTGGCGGCATCGTCATCGAGGCCGACAATGTCGGCAAGGCTTACGGCGATCGCCTGCTGGTCGAGGGGATGACCTTCCGTCTCCCTCCCGGCGGCATCGTCGGCATCATCGGCCCCAACGGCGCCGGCAAGACCACCCTCTTCCGCATGGTCACCGGCCAGGAGCAGGCCGATGCCGGCACCATCCGCGTCGGCGAGACGGTCAAGCTCGCCTACGTCGACCAGAGCCGCGAACTCGATCCCAACAAGACCATCTGGGAGGAGATCACCGGCGGCCAGGAGCAACTCGAACTCGGCAAAAGCCTGGTCAACTCCCGCGCCTACGTCTCGCGCTTCAACTTCTCCGGCAGTGACCAGCAGAAAAAGGTCGGCACCCTCTCCGGCGGCCAGCGCAACCGCGTCCATCTCGCCAAGATGCTGAAAGAAGGGGCCAACGTCATCCTCCTCGACGAACCGACCAACGACCTCGACGTCAACACCATGCGCGCCCTGGAAGAGGCGCTGGAGAACTTCGCCGGCTGCGCCGTCGTCATCAGCCATGACCGCTGGTTCCTCGACCGCATCGCCACCCACATCCTCGCCTTCGAGGGCGATTCCAAGGTCGTCTGGTTCGAGGGGAACTTCTCGGAGTACGAGGAGGACAAGAAGAAGCGCCTCGGCGCCGAAGCCGACCGGCCGCACCGGATCAAATACCGGCAGTTGACACGCTGATGCCAGAAAAAATGCCGGGGCACCCCGGCATTTTTTCGTTTTAATCTCTGCTGTCAGAAAAATGTGAGTCCAGCCGTGCTAGCCTGTTTGCGCTAGGGTGATACAGGGTTATCTTGCCAAATCCCATATGCGGTGCGGGGTCTCTCCACCCCAATTGAAGCGGGCCACTGGGCCCGCTATTTTTTTGTTCAATGAAATATGACCAGGGCTATTTGCTGTAGGGGGTCACCGTAATGACGCCTACATCGAGGATCTCCCCGCCCTTGATTTCCCGACAGCCGCTTTCCCCGGCGCCGAGCAACCCGAAGAGCTCTCCGGCCATCGGCTGCCCCCGCGTCTTGGTCCGCACCGCCAGACAGAAACGTCCGCCGCCGGGGACAAAGAGCGTGAAAAGCCCATCTTCGCCGACCGCGGGGGAAGTATGGTCCGGCATCCGGCGAAAATCGGTATCGGCATAGGCCAGGGCAAAAGCCCCGGCGACCGGCTTCCCCGCTCTGTCGACGATGCGTCCGCTGAAACCGGTATCGCCCGAGGCCAGACTCCCCTGCTTGAGCAGCATCGGCTGCGCCACCCCCTGCAGACGAAAGTCGGCCCGGCTTGTGCGCCCGGCATTCACTGTGACCGGGTTCCCGGAAAAGATCGACCAGGCATCGCCGGGTCGTGGTGGCCCGGCATCCCCCCCCCCGTGCCGCATGCGTGCGACCAGATGGTAAGCCCCCTCGACCAGATCGAGAAAGTAGCGGCCATCCACGGCAACGACTGCTTCAAAATCGGCCGGTCCGCGCATCCCCCCCCGCGGGCTGCGGTAAGCATAGACGAAAGCACCAGCGGCCGGGCGCCCCTGCTGATCGACAACCGTACCGTCTATCCCGGTTGTCCCGGCACTGTCCCGCAGAGGATTTTCCCTCGCCGGGCTTCCCCCGCCGCAACCCGTCAGTAGTGGTACCAGCAGCAACCAGTTCAGAGCCACCAGCCTCATCATGATTTCACCTCGCCCAACAAAATTTCACGGACATTTCCACCGCGTGCATCCCAGACTCCGGCCCGGCGGCGGCGCTCTTTTCTCTTGACAGCCCAGAGTGATTTGGCTATAACGAGGCTCGTTTCGCCCAGGTAGCTCAGTCGGTAGAGCAGAGGACTGAAAATCCTCGTGTCGGCGGTTCGATTCCGTCCCTGGGCACCACTTACGGGAAAAAGGGTTGGCTTGCAAAAGCCAACCCTTTTTATTTTGATTCCTCCCCCTCGCGTTCGTTCCCGCCATCCTTGATGCCAAATTTTTCCAGCCGGTAGAGAAACGCCTTGTAGTTCATCCGCAGCAGTCGTGCCGCCTTGCTGGCCACCCCGCCGCTGCGTTGCAATGCCTGTTGCAGCACCGTCCGCTCCAGCGCCTCATAATCGAGCCCCTCGTCGGGCAGCTCAAACTGCAGGCGGCCGTCAAAACGGCGGGCAAAAAGAATACTGGAAATATCCTCGAGACTCAGCACCTCCGCCTCGCTTAACAATACCGCCCGTTCGATGACCGACTCCAGCTGCCGCACGTTGCCGGGCCAGCGGTAGTCGCGCAAGGCCCGCAGCGCTTCGGGGCTGACCGCGCGCACACGACGACCGAATTCGTTGTTGTACTTGCGCAGGAAAAAGTCGACCAGCGGGACAATATCGTCGGGGCGTTCGCGCAACGGCGGCAACTCGATGAGGACGACGTTCAGGCGATAGTAGAGGTCCTCGCGAAACGTCCCTTTTTCCAGTTCGATTTCAAGGTTTTTGTTGGTCGCGGAAATGATGCGGACATCGACCTTGACCGCTTCCTTGCCGCCGACGCGGCGAATCTCCCGGTCCTGCAACACCCGCAGCAGCTTCGACTGCATCGCCATCGGCAGATCGCCGACCTCGTCGAGGAGCAAAGTCCCCCCTTGGGTCATTTCAATCAACCCTTCGCGCCGTCCGACGGCGCCGGTAAACGCCCCCGGTTCGTGTCCGAAGAGTTCGCTTTCGAAGAGACTTTCGGGGATGGCGGCACAGTTGATGGCGGTAAAGGGCCGGGCGCGACGGGGGCTGTTGTAATGAATGGCCCGCGCCGCCAGTTCCTTGCCGGTGCCGCTTTCCCCGCGCAACATGACGGTTGCCGAGGCGCCGGCGACCTTGCGCAGGAGATTGACGATTTCGGTCATGCGCGGCGATTGCCCGACAATCCCCTCGAGGCTGAAGCGATCGAAAAGTTCTTTTTTGAGGCGGACGTTCTCCTTGAGGATTTCTCCCCGTTCACAGGCCTTGCGGACGGTGAAGAGGACCTTGTCCTTATCCAGCGGTTTGGTCAGATAATCGAGGGCACCACGTTTGAGCGCGTCGACCGCCGAAGCGATGGTGCCATGGGCGGTGACGATGATGACGGCCGGTGCGACCTCCGTCGCCGGCAACGACTCCAGCAGCTCAATGCCGTCCATGCCGGCCATTTTCAGGTCCGTCAGGATCACCTCGGGCTTGAACTTGGCGGCCAGGACCAGCGCCTCGCGCCCGGAACCGGCCGTATGGGTCTCATACCCCGCGCCGTCGAGGATCGTCTTCATGATTTCCCGCTGCAACGGTTCGTCGTCGACTACCAGCACCATCGGCTTCATGCGATCCCCTCCTCGCTCACGGGCAGATGCAGGGTAAAGATACTCCCTCCCTGTGCAGCCGGACGATAATCGATCCGTCCGCCATGCGCCTCGATAATCTTGCGGGTCAAGGCAAGACCGAGGCCGAGCCCTTTGCTCTTGGCCGTCACATAAGGCTCGAAAAGTTTCTCCGCCAGTTCGGCATCGACCCCGCTGCCGTTGTCCGCAAAGGAGAGGGCAACCCACTGTGGTTTCGCTTCCCCGCTGACCACCAGCTCACCCCCGGCGGGCATGGCATCGAAGGCGTTGATGACGAGGTTGTAGAGGCAGGTGCGAATAAACTCCGGATCGACGTTCAGCTCAGGCAGGATCGCATACTCCTTGCGAATGCTGAAGCGATCGAGGGTGGCACGCGCCGCCACCATCTCCAACACACTATCGACAATCTCCGTCAGGGAGGTGCGCTGTCGCTTCAGCTCCAGGGGGCGGCCGTATTCCAGATAACTTTCGGCAAAACGTCCGATCCGTTCGATCTCCCCCTTGATGTTGCGGACCATCGATTCGAAACGGGCCGCCTGCTCGGGATCACTCGGACGATAGACCTCTCCCATGTGGTCGATGGAGAGGCTGATGAAATTGAGGGGATTCTTGATCTCGTGGGCGACGCTGTGGGCCACCTGGCCAATCCCCGCCAGATGCTCGGCGGTGCGCAGGCGTTCGCGCAGGTCGCGGTCCAGCCGCAGACGCGAGACCATGTGGTTGAAACTGCGCGCCAGGGCGCCGATTTCGTCCCGCCGATCGGTCGGCAACTTCTGATCGAGATCGCCCGCAGCTACCTTGCCGGCCACCTTGACCATCTGATCGATGGGGCGGATGTAACGACCGGCGAGAAGGACGGTGAGAACGGTCCCCACCGCCAAGATGACGACTGCCGCGGCCATGCGGCGTAACACGCTCAGGCGCAGGAACGCAGAAAAATCCTCGGCGCTGAGGGTCAAGTGGATATAGCCGACGGTATTCTGCCCCGAGACGACCGGAATGACGACATTGTAGGTCATCCCCTCGCCGGTCACCGGCTCGCCGAGTTCGGCCTTGAAGATCATCTCCTTGCGCCGCTGCGAAATCCATTTGCCGACATTTTCCCGGCTGGTCGAGGCGAGAATCCGGTCCGAACTGCTGATGACCGAGATTTCCTTGATCCCTTTGGCATTGAGACTGGTCAGGTACTTTTCGAGACTCTTGGCATCGTTGATATTCTTGACGGCGGCGCCTTCCAGGCCAATCTGCACCGCCTTGGAGAGCTCGGATGTCTGGCGCTGGAATTCGTTGAAGAGATCTTTTTCGGTCTGATAATAAAAGAAGACGAGGAGGGTGACCAGACTCATGCTCACCGAGAGCATGATCAGAATCAGCTTGGTTCGCAGGGAGGGAGCAAAGAGGGGACGCCAGGTGCGTTTGCGGCGATTTTGTGGCAACCGGCTTACCTCACGAGGGGTGAAAATCGACTGTGCGTGAGATCAATTGGCTGCGGCAGCGCGTCGAAGCAGGCAGGGAGCACCTTCGGAAAAAGACCAGTAAAGCAGCTGGGCTTCGCGTTGCGGCAGAGTCAGAACAACCTCAGTATAGGTTTTTCCCTTGACGTATTGCCAGAGGGAAATCAGGGGGCGGGAAAGATACCACCAGAGGCTTTCGGCCTTTTCCCGCAGGAATGAAATCATTCCCTCCTGGCGGGCGCTGCGCACGCTGATGCGAATGCCATCGTCAAGGATCATATGATATTGCGCCGGCATATCGTCAATTTCCAAGGCCTGCAAAGCGAAAGCCTTGGGTGCCTCTTCTGCCGCCGGCTTTGTTTCTGGCGATGGCGTTGCGACAACAGGCGGCGTTTCCGTGGTACTGGTCACCTGAATTTTTTCACGCTCCGCCGACTTCACTTCCTCCTTCTTTTGCAGTATGCGCACCTTCTCGGATGGCTCCGGCCCCCAGAAGCGCACGTCGCTGAGGGTCAGACGCGTGGCAACAACGCCGCTCAGCTTGAATTGCACCTGGCGCTCGCCGAGGTCGAAGACCATGTACAACTGCCCCTTTTTGGCCAACTCGAGTTCGGCCCGCAACAGGCGATTGGCTGCCTGCAGCTGCTGCACCTCATCGGCACGGCTGCTGCCGACAACACCAAGGATCAGTAAGAGTACGCACAGGAAGCGCATCAGAAGATCATAACCCGGGTACCGATGGGGGATTTTTCAAAGAGGTGCTTGAGGTCGTCGTCGCCGAGGCGGACACAGCCATGGGAGACATTGCGGCCCAGCAGACGCTTGTACATGGTCCCGTGGATGAAGTAACCGCGGCCGAGCCCGAGGGCATAATCCCCCATCATCCCCGGTTCGGCCCGTTCGGACGATTTTGCCGGGATCGGCTCGCCTTCTTCGATAAAGGCCCAGTCGGGCTTGATCCAGATCGGGTCGATCACCTTCGAACGCACCTGGAATTCTCCCCGCGGGGTCTCGAAGACCCAACGTCGCCCGCCGACGGGGTCCTCAAGGACGTTGCCGCTGCCACAGGAAGCGACCATCTCGCGTAGCGTCGCCTCGCCTTGGCGCAGAAATACGCGGTTGCCGGCGGTATCGATGACGATGTAGGGACCTTTCGGGGCCAAGCCCCTGATTTTGCGCTGCAGAGATTCGTTGGCGCTGCGCAATTTTACCGGATCGGTGGAAGGCGGCTTGCCCTCGGCAATATCCGTGATCGATTCCGCCCGTGAGGCGACCAGCCAGCCGAGACCCTGCAGGAGAAAAAAGGTCAGCCACAGCATTGCCCCGGCCACGATGAAAACCTTGTGAATTCTCCGGCGCGGGGGGAGATCAGTTGAGGTTTCGGACAGCCGATGATAGGAAATTGTCATGATCCACTGTTCCAACAATGATGACGGGGGTACCGATGGCAACTTCGGCAAAGAGGTATTCCATTGCGGGGTTATCGAGGGAGACACAACCATAGGTCATGCCGCTCCTGCCGCCGCCATGGATCTGGATTTTATTGCCGATATCGCTGTTTTTCGGCACCAGTCCGGCCCGCTTGGCCTGGGCAAAGCGGCGCTGGTCCTCCTGATTGGGGTAATCGAGTTCCAGTGCGCGATAATAGCGGCTGCGGTCGATCTTTCTAACGATCTGATAACGCCCCTCCGGGGTCGCCCGATCGCCGGAATAGAGCTTGTCGGCCAGATAGTTGAAGCCGAGACCAGCCGAAAAGCTGCGAACCGCCGTGCCATTGCGAAAGAGGGTCAGCTGGCGATCGACCTTGTTGACCAGAATGACTTCGCTGCCATTGCGGCGCGATTCGGCGATGGCGTCGTCGGCCAGTCGCCGCCAGGAGGAGACCTGGCCGCGGTCGGCATAACGCTGAATCAACGGCCGGATGACCTTGACCACCGCTGCCAAATCTTTTTCCGCTTCGTCCAGACGCTTGCGGGCATCCGCCCCCCGCCCGAGGCTGGCCATCTTCTTCGCTTCCGCGGCTCGAACTTCCGCTTGTACCAGCTTACGCACAGCCAGGCGCTTGTCCTGAGCATTTTCGACCAGTTCGCGGACCATGCGAATCTTTTTCTGCACACTTAACTGCGCCCGGGCGATCTCGGTCGCTTCGACCGACCGCGCCGTCGCAATCTTGATGTCGATGAGCTCTCCCTGCTTCAGAACATCCTGACAGAGGGCGGCGACCGCCGAATAATTGCGTAAAACCGCCATGCAGGCCTGCTCACGAGCCAGGATATCCTTGGCGGCATTAAGCGAAGAAAGATACTGCTGATACTCGTCCGGCGCATAAATGGAAGCGCCGGCTCCCCAGAGGTCCTGTTCCTGGCTTGTGGCCAGTTGGACTTCCGGAGGAACCGGCGGTTCGCTACATCCGAAGAGTGCGGCCAAAGCCGCGAAGAGAAGGCCCGTTTTGATGCGTTGCAGGATCATCAACGGGCCAGCTCCTTACTTCTTCTTTTTCGCTTTAACGGCAGCGACTTCAGCGGCGATGGCGGCAGCTTTGTCGTTGATGGCAACGGCCTTCTCGGAAGCAGCCATGAACTCGCCGCTGTCGATGAGGGGCTGGATTTCGGCCAGGGCGGCCTCGAGACCGGCAACGTCAGCGCCCATGGCGGCGATGTCGGCGGCGGTGCCTTTGCCTTTGGGGGCAGTGGCGAGCTCGGCCTTGGCGGCAGCAACACCAGCCTGGGCAGCGGCGAGGTCAGCAATGGACTGCTGTTTCAGGCGCTCTTTCTCGGCGATGGTCTTGACCTTGAGGGCTTCGGCATCGGTCTTGGCGGTGGCGAGAAGCTGCTTGGCCTTGTCGTAGTTTTTGAACCACTTCTCGTCCTGCACTTTGACTTCGGCCAGAGCAGCGGCCAGCTCGTCATTGACCTTCTTGTAGTCGGCAGCGACATACTTGGCGGCGCCTTCACCGGCTGCGGCTTCAACCGCGGCCTTGGTGGCGGTGATGTCCTCGACCGGCTGCTTGCCGCAAGCGGCCAGAGCAGTGACCATCGCCAGACCTACGAGTACAGCAGAAAACTTTTTCATCGTTCTTTTCCTCCTGGAAAATGTTGGAATTTTTCCCCACCCGCGGGGAAGCACTCCACCATTCAGCAAGTTCGGTGCCAATGATTAACTCTTTGTATTTACTACAATCACGATTTTAATGCAATCCCCATTTGAGGAACATAACCCTTAATTGGGAAAACGTCTTGCCGAAAGATTCGATCATTGACCCATCCAAACGCCCCTGCCGCACTAGCGTCTGCGGGCTCCGCCACCGGTCTCAGCTTTTCGGGATTGCCCCGTTGAAGGCCGCGAGGTAGCGCAGCAGCACATCCCGCCGTCGCCCGTCCATAGCCGCGAATTCGACTCCTGTCGCGAAAAAATCGCCGGTCGAAGGAGCAGAACGGACGACGCGACCGGAGACCTCGACCATGTCATTGCCGAGGCCGAGGGTTACCAGCAAAGTCTGGCCGGCGGCAATGGCGACGGGTGTCTCCATCAGCAACCCCCCCTCACTGACGTCGAGCGTTCGCCCCAGACCGTGATCAAGGGTTTGCCCCCCAGCGCTGACGACGACATAGTCAAGGAGGTTTTTCGTATTCAACCTGTCCGTATCACGCTTTTCCATCCCCATGGCTGACCTCCCTTGCCTTTCCCCGCAATCGATCGTGAGGATTCGCCCCATGCGAACCACACCGGCGCACCGTATGCTTGTCTTGCCCGAACCCGCCCTGTATGATGGACCCTCGAAGAAAAATCAGCAAACTGCCGGAGGAAAAGATGCCGCTCGACTCACATGTTGTGGCCCAACTCGGCCGGGTTCTCGCTTCCCTCGAACAACTTCTGCCCAAAGCCGTCCCGGCCATCGACTGGACCTCCTGCCCCGCCGCCAACTGGCGGCGACACTCCCTCTCCGGCTATCTCGAACCGATGCTGGAAAACGACGGCGTGACGCTGGATGGCCTCCTCGGCATCGACGAACAGAAACGGGTCGTCGAAGAAAATACCCGCCAGTTTCTCGCCGGCCATCCGGCCAACAACATTCTCCTCTGGGGCTCCCGGGGCACCGGCAAATCCTCCCTGGTGCGGGCACTCCTCAACCAATACATCCGGCAGGGGCTGCGGGTCGTGCAGGTCGACAAGGAGGATCTGGTCCACCTGCCCGACATCTTTACCCAGATTGCTCCACGCCCTTACAAGTTTATCATCTTTTGCGACGACCTCTCCTTCGAAGAGGGGGAAAAGAGCTACAAGGTTCTCAAGAGCGCCCTTGACGGTTCGGTCTACGCCTCCCCCGCCAACACCCTGATTTACGTCACCTCCAACCGCCGCCATCTCCTTCCGGAATACAAGAGCGACAACTTCGGTTCCTACTTGAAGGGCGGTGAGATTCACCACGGCGAAACGGTCGAGGAGAAGATTTCTCTATCCGATCGTTTCGGCCTCTGGGTCGCGTTCTCCCCCTTCAGTCAGGAACATTACCTCAATGTTGTGCGTCATTGCATCGCTGTTCTGGCCGGGGAGAGTGGCACCAATGTCCCCTGGAACCGCGAAACCGAAGTGGCCGCCCTGGCCTGGTCCCACGACAAAAGCAAAAGTTGCGGCCGCACCGCCTTGCAATTCGCCAAACATTGGGTTGGGCAGCAACTGCTGCATGGCCACACCAGCCAATCCTGATGCGAACTTTTCTCTCCGTGCTTCTCTATATATACCCGTGCGTCATGGCCTGTCACTCCAAAACGCCCCCCCTGACTTCGCCCCTTCCGGACGATGGTGTGCCTTTATGATCGTCGCAACCAGCTTGCGCAAGGCTTTCGGCAAACTCCGGGCCGTTGACGACATCACCTTTTCCGTCAGCCCGGGCGAGTGTTTCGGCATTCTTGGCCCGAATGGTGCCGGGAAGACCACCACCATCCGCATGTTGTTCGGCTTCACCCCGAAGAGTGCCGGCCGTCTCCAGCTCTTCGGACTCGATATCGACCAGCATCTGCGTCAAGTGAAAGCGCGCATCGGTGTCTGTCCCCAGGAAAACAATCTCGATCCCGATCTCAGCGTGCGCCAGAATCTCGAAATGTACGCCCGCTATTTCGACATTCCGCCGCCGCTGGCACGGCGTCGAGCCGACCAGCTCCTGTCCTTCATCGCCCTCGAACATCGGCAAAACGCCCGGATCGGCGAACTCTCGGGGGGGATGCTGCGCCGCCTGGTGCTGGCCCGCGCCCTGATCAACGAACCCGAGCTGCTGATCCTTGACGAGCCGACCACCGGCCTCGACCCCCAATCGCGACATCAGCTCTGGAACCGCGTCGAAGCACTCAAAGCGCGCGGGCTCACCGTCTTGTTGACAACCCACTACATGGATGAAGCGGCCCGACTCTGTGACCGCCTGATGATCGTCGACCAGGGAAAAATTCTGGTGGAGGGGACCCCGTTGCAACTGATCCACGACCATGTCGGCGCCGAGATCATCGAGGTCGCATCCCCCAATGCCGATCTGCGGGCCTTTGTCGATCGCAGTGGCACCCCCTATGAAGACCTGGGTCATCGCCTGATCATCTACGCCAGTGGCGGCGCCGAGTATTATCACACCCTGAGTCGCGAATTCTGTCAAAGCGGGTGCATGCTCCGCCCGGCGACCCTCGAAGATGTTTTCCTGCGCCTGACCGGAAGGGAGTTGCGCGAATGAACCGGCGGCCGGTCTCTCCCAGGCTACCGACCCGGAGGTTGCTGCGTGTCTGGCAGCGTAACTGGCTGGTCTACCGGCAGACCTGGCTGATCAGCTTTCTCCCACCGCTGTTGGAACCCTGTTTCTATCTCCTCGCCTTCGGCATCGGCCTGGCCCAGATGGTCGGCCCGGTCATATCTTCTGCCGGGACGATTTCCTATACCGCCTTCATCGCCCCGGCCCTGGTTGCCATCAATATCATGCAGAGCGCCTTTTTCGAAACCACCTATGCCTCCTTCGTGCGCATGTACTACCAGAAGACCTTTGCTGCCATGCTCGCCACCCCCCTGACCCTGGAGGAAATCATCACCGGCGAAATCCTCTGGGGGGCCACAAAAGCCGTCATCGGCAGCGCCCTGATGCTTATCGTCATCTCCTGTTTCGGTCTATTCCACTTCCCTTCTGCCCTGCTCCTGCTGCCGGCAGCCCTCCTTGGCGGCCTCGCCTTCGCCTGTGCCGGCATGGTCTTTACTGCCATCGTCCCGGCCATCGAAACCTTCAACCTGCCGGTCTTTCTCTTTATCACACCGATGTTCCTCTTTTCCGGCACCTTCTTTCCCCTGGACAATCTTCCCGCCTGGGCGCAGTTCGTGGCCCAGCTCCTGCCTCTCACCCATGTCGTCGAATTATGCCGCGCCGCCGGCCTCGGGCACCCCTTGCCGGCGACAGCCCCGGCCCTCGCTTACCTCACGCTCTGGTGTCTTATCCTCTTTCCCCTGGCCCTTATCGCCATGCGCCGCCGCCTGATCCATTAACCGACGGTTCCGGGACAATGAAAAAGGGAGCGCATCCCGGGTGATAGCGCTCCCTCGTTTCTTTACCCGGATTCGGTCAGGTTGTCCTCCCCCCCCTACTTGACCTTCCAGCTCGTCCCCTCCTTGTCGTCAAGGAGTTCAATCCCACGGCTGGCGAGATCGTTGCGAATCGCATCGGCCCGGGCAAAATCGCGGCCCTTGCGCGCCTGCAGGCGCTGGGCAATAAGACTTTCAATCTCGGCCGCAACAATCCCCATGGAACTAAGTCCCGCCCCCTTCTGCCGTTCCAGCCACGCTGCCGGCTCGGAGGCGAAGAGCCCGAGGACTTCGCCGAGGGTGACAAGTTTGCGGCGAGCATCGTTCAGCACCGCCAGGGCGAGGGGACACTCCTCGAATCGGTTCTCGGCCACGATCCGGTTGACGCCCCGCACGGCGTCGAAGAGGTGGCCGATGGCCAAAGCGGTGTTGAAGTCATCGTTCATGGCTTCGGCAAAGCGTTCGTCCAGCATTTCGATGCGGTCAAAGACCTCCCGCTCATCCCCCTTGAGGGTCGGACAGGGGACCTGTTTCGGCACGGGAAAGCGGGACAAGACCTCGTCGGCGCCGTTCAGCGCCTCGTAGAAGCGCGACAGCCCCAAGCGTGCGTCCTCGAGATGCTGGTCGGAAAAATCGATGGGGGAGCGGTAGTGGGCGGTGAGTATAAAGAAGCGCACCACTTCGGGATCATATTTCTTGAGGATGTCACGAATCGTAAAAAAATTCCCCAGGGACTTGCTCATCTTCTCCTGGTTGACGTTGACGAAACCGTTGTGCAGCCAGTATTTAACGAAGGGCTTGCCGCTCGCTCCTTCACTCTGGGCGATCTCGTTCTCGTGGTGGGGGAAGATCAGGTCGCGGCCGCCACCGTGGATATCGAAGGTCTCACCGAGGAGGGCCGAGCTCATGGCCGAACACTCGATATGCCAGCCGGGGCGCCCCGGGCCCCAGGGGGATGCCCAGCTCGGTTCGCCGGACTTGGCCGCCTTCCACAGGGCGAAATCCATGGGGTTGCGCTTCTGCTCGCCGGGAGCGATGCGAGCCCCGGCCTGCATTTCCTCCATGGTCCGCTTGGAGAGTTTGAGGTAACCGGGAAACTGGTCGACGCTGTAATAGACATCCCCGGCCGAGGCATAGGCCAGACCCCGGTCGATCAAGCGCTCGTTGATGGCGATAATCTGCGCGATATACTCCGTCGCCCGCGGTTCGAAGGTCGGCTTTTTCAATCCGAGGATCGCCATGTCTTCGTCGAAGGCGCGAATGAACTCTTCGGCCAGGGCTTGACTATCGATCCCGCGTTCATTGGCGCGATTGATGATCTTGTCATCGACGTCGGTGTAATTGCGCACATAGGTGACGGCATAACCGCAGTAGGCGAGATAGCGGTAGATGACGTCGAAAACGATATTGGCGCGGGCATGGCCGATGTGGCAATAGTCGTAAACGGTCACGCCGCAGACATACATGCCGACCTTGCCGGGGACCAGGGGGACAAACTCCTCTTTGCGGCCGGACAGGGTGTTATAGAGACGCAGCGACATGGAAAGTCCCTTTTGGATAGATAGTAGCCGAAGGAGAAAGGCAAAGAACAAAAGGCTGGGGAGGTTCCCCCCCAGCCAGACCTTTTACCACAGTTGATCCCTGAAAAAAAGGCCCTTGCTGACTAGGGGCGGAAGAGCCGGGTCACCGCCGCCGGAATGTCGGCAACCGTCAGCGTCTGATCGACGGCGCCAAGATCGATGGCGGCTTTGGGCATGCCGAAGACCGTGCAACTCGCTTCGTCCTGAGCAATGGTTGCGGCCCCATGCTGCTTCAGCGCCGCCATTCCCTCGGCACCATCACGGCCCATGCCGGTCAGGAGAACGGCCGCAACCTGCGCGGCGACACCCGGCCGGGCCAGCGAGGAGAAGAGGGCATCGACCGCCGGGCGGCAGCTATTGAGCGGCGGCGCCGAGGTCAGGGCAATTCGTTCGTCCCGCACTTCCATGTGCTGACCATTGG
>MGTO01000105.1 GCA_001799485.1 Desulfuromonadales bacterium GWC2_61_20
CAGCACCGCCTCCGGATAGAGGCGGCGAGCGGCAATCATCGCGCCGAGGCAATCGAAATCGGCGTTGATGTGGGTGGTTATAACATCCATAAAACAGCTTTCAGCGGTCAGCTATCAGCAATCAGCTAGAACCATGAAGCAATTCTACACCAAACCGGCTGTCTGCTTTCTGATTCAAGCTGACAGCTAATTGCTGACTGCTGACCGCTAGATTTTCAGACTCCCGATCACCTGATTGATGTCGGAAAGCCCCTCGGCGACCAGGAATTGCTCCAGACCGGCGATGATGGCGAGCATTGCTTGCGGATCGATGAAGTTGGCGGTGCCGACCTGCACCGCCTTGGCGCCGACGATGAGAAACTCGAGGGCGTCTTCGGCGCAGGTGATGCCGCCGATGCCGATGACCGGGATCTTCACCGCCTGCACCACCTGATGGGTCATGCGCACCGCTACCGGACGGATGGCCGGACCGGAGAGACCGCCGGTACGGTTGGCGATCTTCGGCTTGCGCGTGCGCACGTCGATGGCCATGCCGGTGATGGTATTGATACAACTGATGGCATCGGCCCCGGCCTCCTCCACCGCGCGGGCAATGACGGTGATATCGGTGACGTTGGGGGTAAGCTTGACGATGAGGGGCTTGTTCAGCGCCTGGCGCACCAGGGTGACGACCTGACTCGCGGCGGAGGCCTCGGTGCCGAAGACGATCCCCCCCTGTTTGACGTTGGGGCAGGAGATGTTCAACTCCACCGCCGTCACCTCGGGGACATCGTTGAGCTTGCGCGCCACCTCACCATACTCCTCCAGGGTGTTGCCGAAGAAATTGGCGATGACCGGGGTCTGCAGCCCGCGATAATAAGGGACCTTCCCCGCAATGAAGGCATCGATGCCGACATTCTGCAGGCCGATGGCATTGAGCATGCCGCTGGTCGTCTCGGCGATGCGCGGCGTCGGGTTGCCGGCCTTGGGATTGCGGGAGAGTCCCTTGGTGACGATGGCGCCAAGGCGGTTGAGATCGAGGTAGGGGGCGTACTCTTCGCCGTAGCCGAAAGTGCCGGAAGCCGGCATCACCGGGTTCTTCAATTTCAGGCCGGCAACCTCGACGGCAAGACTGGGACGGATGCTATTCATCGTTTGCGCCTCCTGGACCTGACTCATTTGCACCCCCCGCCACAGTTAATTGCTGCCTCAGCTGTGGCCTTCCCCCAGTCGAGATCACTGGCCTGAAAAACCGGCCCGGCCTTGCAGGTGCAGAGGTAGCGGGGAGTACTCTCGCTGTGCCCGGCGCCTTTGACCACACAACCGAGGCAGGCGCCGACACCGCAGGCCATGTGCGCCTCCAGCGACACCTGCAAGTTGACCTGGCGCGCCGCGCAAATGGCGGCGACGGCAGTGAGCATCGGTGTCGGCCCGCAGGCAAAGACCTCGGCCTGCGGATATTTGCTCAATTTCCGCTCCAGCACCTTGGTGACGAAACCGGCTTCGCCGAGACTGCCGTCGTCGGTGGAGACGTAAGTCTCGACCCCGCTGCGCTCGAACTCGGTCACCGCCAGGATGTCGTCGCGGGTGCGCCCCCCCATGAGGAGGCGCACCCGGCTCCCTTGCGCGACCAGCGCCTCGCCGAGCATGAAGAGAGGGACCAGGCCGATGCCGCCGCCAACCAGGATCTTCTCCTGCCCCGGCGGGCCGAGGTCGAAGCCACGCCCCAGGGGGCCGAGGAGTTCGATGCGATCTCCCTGGTGCAGTTCGCTCAAGATCTTCGTCCCCTGCCCCACCACCTTGTAGAGGATCTCCATGTATTCCCGCGGCGGCAAGCCGTCGCACTCCGGCGGCAAGCAGCCGGTACGGAAGACGCCGAAAGGGCGGCGCAGCATGGTCGGCAGGGCCAGCGCCGGCCGCAGCATGACGAACTGCCCCGGCTGCGCCGCAGCGGCGAAACCGGGGGCAAGGATGCGCATACGGAAGATGCTTGGTGAGATTTCCTGGTTGGCCAAGACGATGGTGGCGTAATTTTTCATGGATTAAACTCCCAAGCTGATCTGATGAAACTGGCAGGCACTATCGCAGGTTTTGGAGGACGATTCAAGAGAGTCGCGCTGCAGAGAGTCGCGCTGCGAAGCCCCCTCCCCCAGCCCCTCCCACTATGGGGAGGGGAGCAGAGCAAACCCAGAACCTCTACCGACGCGGGTGAATTTCACTCACCGAGGAACTTCTCCATCAACAGCGCGTCCTCGCCGTCGGGATAGTAGGTGCGGCGCAAACCGCAATCGGTAAAACCGAAGGCGCGATAGAGGGCGATGGCGCCGACGTTACCGACCCGCACTTCGAGAAGCATACGGGAGACTTCGAGTCGGGCGGCCTCGGCCAAGAGATACTCCATCAGCCGTCGGCCGACACCCCGCCGACGATAGCGCAGGGCGGTGGCGACGTTCTGGATTTCGATCTCGCCGGCAATGAGCCACCAGCACAGGTACCCGGCAATCTCCCCGTCCTCCTCCAGCACGTCGATATGGGCGTGGTCGGCGGCAAGTTCGTCGTTGAAGATCTCCTCCGGCCACGGATAGCCGTGACACTGGCGCTCGATGGCCAGGACCCGGTTCATGTCGGCAGGTTGCATGGGACGGATGGTTGCAGTCATGCGAATTCAGTTCCGACGACAAGGGAAGGATGAAAACGAGGCGATGATCCGGGGGTGAGACACCAGCGGTGAAGCTCGTTCCCATGTTCGCTGCGGCATGGCGCCGTAGAGGGTAAAGCCGGCGCCGGCGACCAGGCGGATGTTGTCGAGGGTTGTCGCGTGGCCTCAGTAGCCTTCGGCGTCCCGGAAGAGGGTTGCGACGGCATCTTTCCCTGAGAGTTGCGGCGCCGCGTCGAGGGGCCAGGGGATGGCGAGGTCGGGGTCGTTCCAGAGGATGGCGCGCTCGTGCTGCGGCGCGTAGTAGTCGGTGGTCTTGTAGAGGAATTCGGCGTAGTCGGAAACGACGAGGAAGCCGTGGGCGAAGCCGGCCGGCACCCACATCATCCGCTTGTTCTCCGCCGACAGGGCGGCGGCGACCCAGCGGCCATAGGTCGGCGACGCCCGGCGCAGATCGACGGCGACATCGTAAACCTCGCCGGCGACACAGCGCACCAGCTTGCCCTGGGGTTGCTGCAGCTGGTAATGCAGACCGCGCAGTACCCCATGGGCCGAACGCGAGTGATTGTCCTGGACAAAGTGGAGACTCAGACCGGTGGCCGCGGCGAAAACCCGTTCGTTGAAGCTCTCGAAGAAAAAACCGCGGGCGTCGCCGAAGACCTTCGGTTCGAGAATCAGCACATCGGGAATGTCGGTTGTGATGACTTTCATCTTGTCTCTCGCCTGTTGTTGGATATCAGCTATCACTCGTCACCCGTCACCCGTCACTGTCCCTGAGCACCGCCTCCAGGTAGGTGCGGTAGCTCGATTTCGGCGTCGCTGCGATGATGGCGGCAAAACGTGAGCGATCGACAAAACCCTTGCGCAGGGCGATCTCCTCCAGGCAGGCGATCTTCAGTCCCTGGCGGGCTTCGAGGGTGCCGATGAAGTGACTCGCTTCGAGCAAGCTCTGGTGGGTGCCGGTGTCGAGCCAGGCGATGCCGCGCCCCAAGCGTTCGACCTGCAGGGTGCCGCGGCGCAGATACTCGAGATTAACATCGGTGATCTCCAGTTCGCCCCGCGCCGACGGCTGCATCGCCTTGGTGATCTCCACCACCTGCTCGTCGTAGAGATAGAGTCCCGGCACGGCATAATGGGATTTGGGCCGGGCCGGCTTCTCCTCGATGGAGAGGACCTTCCCCGCCTTGTCGAACTCGACCACGCCGTAGCGCTCCGGGTCGGTCACCGGGTAGCCGAAGACCATAGCCCCGGTATTGAACTCGGTCATGATGCGGTCGAGCCCCATCTTGCCGTAAAAGATGTTGTCGCCAAGAACCAGGCAGACCGGGTCGCCGGCGATGAAACTCTCGCCGACCAGGAAGGCCTGGGCGATCCCCTTGGGTTCGGCCTGCACGGCGTAGCTTAAGCGGATGCCGAAACGGCTGCCGTCGCCCAGCAACGCCTCGAAGCGCGGCGTGTCGTGCGGCGTCGAGATGATGAGGATATCGTTGATCCCGGCCATCATCAGGGTCGAGAGGGGGTAATAGATCATCGGCTTGTCGTAGACCGGTTGCAACTGCTTGCTCGCCACCAGGGTCAACGGATAGAGGCGGCTGCCGGCGCCGCCGGCGAGAACGATCCCTTTTTTGATCATGCCCTAGACTCCTTTTTTGAGCTGGCTGCGTTCACGAAAATAGCTGTCCAGGCTGTCGCGCCAATGGGGGAGCGCGGCGCCGGTGGCGGCCAGATACTTTTCCTTATTGAAGACCGAATAGGCCGGACGCGGGGCCGGCAGCGGATAGTCGCTGGTGGCGATGGGAAGAACGCGTAGCGCCTTGACCGGTTCGCCGTGCAGACGCGCCAGTTCGACAATCGCCTCGGCAAAGCCATGCCAGGAACACTCGCCGAGATCGGCGAGGTGATAGATGCCATACGCGGGAGACGACAGCGCGAGGAGGCGGAAGATCGCCGCCGCCAGATCGCCGGTGTAGGTCGGCGAGCCGAACTGGTCGGCGACGACGCGCAGTTCGTCCCGCTCAACGGCGAGACGCAGCATCGTTTCGACGAAATTCTTCCCCCCCGGCCCGTAGAGCCAGCTCGTCCGGACGATGAAATAACGCGCCAACCCGCTCGCCACGATCGCCTTTTCTCCGGCCAGCTTGGAGCGCCCGTAGGCCGAGAGGGGCGTGGTCGGGTCGTCCTCGCGATAGGGGCTGGTCTGGTCGCCGGCAAAGACGTAGTCGGTGGAAATATGCACCAGCACCGCGCCGACCGCCTGGGCGGCCTCGGCCAGGTAACCGGGGCCGGCGCCATTGACCCGGGTCGCCAGGTCTTCCTGGGTTTCGCAGCCGTCGACATTGGTGAAGGCGGCGCAGTTGATGATGACCGTCGGCTTGAGGCGCGCCATTGCGGCCAGCACCTGTGCCCGGTCGGTCAGGTCGAACTCCGGCAGGTCGAAGCCGTGCAATTCGCTGCCGACGGGGGCTAGCTCACGCACCTTGCGAGCAAGCATGCCGTTACTGCCGATCAAAGCCAACTTCATCGCCTATTTCCCATACTGCTTCTCATAGTAGTCGCGATAGGCGCCGCTGACGATGGCCTCGACCCAGTCGCCGTGAGTCAGGTACCAGGCGATGGTCTGCTCGATCCCCTGCTCGAAGGTCAGCGACGGCTCCCAGCCGAGCTCCTGGCGAATCTTGCCGGCATCGATGGCGTAGCGGCGGTCGTGGCCGGGACGATCCTTGACGAAGCGGATCAGGCTGCGCCGCCCCGCGCCGTCGGGGAGGAGGCCGACCTTGGCGTCGAGGAGGTCGCAGATGGTGTGGACGACTTCGAGGTTCTGCTTCTCGTTGTTGCCGCCGACGTTGTAGGTTTCCCCCACCCGCCCCTGTTGCAGCACCCGCAGGATGGCGGCGCAGTGATCGCCGACATAGAGCCAGTCGCGCACGTTGGTGCCGTCGCCGTAGACCGGCAGTTCCTTCCCTTTGAGGGCATTGTGGATGATGAGGGGAATGAGCTTCTCCGGGAAGTGGTAGGGCCCGTAATTGTTGGAGCAGTTGGTGATGAGGGTCGGCAGACCGTAGGTGTGGTGGTAGGCGCTGACCAGATGATCGGAGGCCGCCTTGCTCGCCGAATAGGGGGAACGGGGGTCGAAGGGGGTGGTTTCGGTGAAGAAACCGGTCGCGCCGAGGGAACCATAGACCTCGTCGGTGGAGACGTGGAGGAAGCGCACGTCACTGCGACTGGCCCAGGCCGCGCGCGCCGCTTCGAGGAGGATGAAGGTACCGACGATGTTGGTCTGGATGAACTCGGCCGGCCCAAGGATGCTGCGATCGACATGGGACTCGGCGGCAAAGTGCACCACGGTATCGAAAGACTCCTCGGCAAAGAGGGCCGCGACCAGGTCGGCATCGCCGATATCCCCTTTGACGAAGCGGTAGCGGGGATCGGCCGCGATGTCGGTCAAATTCGTCGGATTGCCGGCATAGGTCAGCTTGTCGAGATTGACCAGGCGGCAGGCGGGCAACTGCTGGAGGGCGAGGCGGACGAAGTTGGAGCCGATGAAGCCGCAGCCGCCGGTAACCAGAATTGTTTGCATGCTGTCCTCTAGGGGTGCCTGGTTTGAGAGTTCTCGATGAGGGTCAAAAGTTCGGAGGTCTTCTCTTGCATCAACGCGGCATTACCGCGCGCCTCGACATTGAGCCGCAGCACCGGTTCGGTGTTGGAGGTGCGCAGGTTGAAGCGCCACTCGGGGAAGGCCATGGAGAGGCCGTCGGTCCGGTCGATCTCCGGGTCGCGGCCGGCATAGGTCGCTTCGACCAGATGCAGCGCAGCCTGGGGATCGGCGAGGACGCGATTGATTTCACCGCTGGCCGGGAAGGCAGCTATGCGCTCGGCCACCAGTTGCGACAACGGCTTGCCGGTCCGCCCCATGATCTCCAGGACGAGGAGCCAGGGAATCATGCCGCTGTCGCAGTAGGCGAAGTCGCGGAAGTAGTGGTGGGCGCTCATCTCGCCGCCGTAGATGGCGTCCTCGGCCCGCATCCGCTCCTTGATGAAAGCGTGACCGGTCTTGCTCTGGATCGGCACCCCGCCGGCCGCTTCCACCATGGCGACGGTGTTCCAGGTCAGGCGCGGGTCGTGGATGATCTTGCTCCCCGGATGATGGGCCAGCAGCGCCGTCGCCAGCAGCCCGACGATGTAGTAGCCCTCGATGAATTCGCCGCGCTCGTCGAAGAAGAAGCAGCGGTCGAAATCGCCGTCCCAGGCGATGCCGAGCGCGGCCCCGTGCGTACGCACCGCCTCGGCCGTGGCGGCGCGATTCTCCGGCAGCAACGGATTGGGGATGCCATGGGGGAAGGCGCCGTCCGGCTGGTGATGGACCTTGATGAAGTCGCAGGGGAGATGCTCTTCGAGGAGATCGATGATCGGACCGGCACAGCCGTTGCCGGCATTGACCACGACCTTGAGTCGCGGCAGTTTGGCGGCATCGACATAGCCGAGGAGGTGCTTGACGTAGTCGGCCTTGCTCTCCAGCGCCCGCCGGGTACCGCGGCGCCCCGGCGCGGCGAAATTCGCCGCCGCCGCCCGGTCGCGAATGGCGAAGAGGCCGCTGTCGCCGCTGATGGGGCGCGAGCCCTGCCGCACCAGTTTCATGCCGTTGTAATCGCGGGGATTGTGGCTGGCAGTGACGACGATGCCGCCGTCGAAACCGTGGTGAAAGGTGGCGAAGTAGATCTCTTCCGTCCCGCACAGGCCGATGTCGCAGACGTCGCTGCCGCCATCGAGGAGTCCGTCGGCCAGGGCCTCACAGAATTCGGCGCTGGTCAGGCGCACATCGCGGCCGACCGCGACTTTGGCCGGCTTGAGCAGTTCGGCATAAGCCCGGCCGATGCGGTAGGCGATCTCGGGGTTGAGTTCATCGGGGATGCGCCCGCGAATATCATAGGCCTTGAAACACTTGAGAGGATTCATTCAGTCACTCATCACCCGTCACCCGTCACTGCCCCTGACGGCCGTACTGGTCGTCGAAGCGGACGATGTCATCCTCGCCCAGATAGCTCCCCGATTGCACCTCGATCAGTTCCAGCGGGATCTTCCCCGGATTCTCCAGGCGGTGGACGACCCCGAGGGGGATATAGGTCGACTGGTTTTCCCCCAGGGTAAAGATCTCGTCCCCGCAGGTGATGCGCGCGGTGCCGTGGACAACGATCCAGTGCTCGGCGCGATGGTGGTGGAGTTGCAGGGAAAGGGAGGCCCCGGGATTGACCGTGATGCGCTTGACCTGGAAGCGCCCTTCCTTGTCGATGCATTCGTAGGAGCCCCAGGGACGGGAAGCGCGGCGATGGACGACGGCCTCGGAACGACCGGCAGCCTTCAACGCTTCGACGATCTTCTTGACCTCCTGCACCTTGTCACGATGGGCGACCATGACCGCGTCGGCCGTCTCGACGACGACCAGATCCTCGAGACCGACGGCGGCGAGGAGACGGGATGAGGCCTTGAGGTAACAGCCAGAGGTTGCGACGGCAAGGACATCCCCCTCCACATGGTTACCGGCGGCGTCCTTGCTCCCGATCTCCCACAGGGCCGACCACGAACCGACGTCGCTCCAGTCGGCAGCGAGGGGGAGCATGACGCCGTTGTCGGCCTTCTCCATGACGGCATAATCGATAGAATCGCTGCGACAGGTGGAAAAGGCGGCAGCTTCAAGACGGACGAAGTCGAGATCGCGACTCGCCCCGGTAAAGGAACGGCGACAGGCGGCGAGGATATCCGGGGCAAAACCGGCAAGAGCTTCGAGATAAGTCGAGGCTTTGAAGAGGAACATGCCGCTGTTCCAGAAATAGTCGCCGCTGGCGAGGTAGGACTGCGCCGTGACCAGATCCGGTTTCTCGACAAAGGCGGCGACGGCCAGGGCCGTGTCTTTGTCTCCACCGACCCTGGCCCCGCCACGGATGTAACCATAGCCGGTTTCCGGCATTGTCGGCACGATGCCGAAGGTGACGAGTCGTCCGGCCTCGGCATGGGCCACCGCCGCCTGCACCGTCTCGCGGAAGATATCGGCCCGCGGAATGACATGATCGGCAGCGAGGACCAGCAGGAGCGGGTCGGCGCCCTCGGCAACCGCCTGTAAGGCCGCCACCGCCACTGCCGGAGCGGTATTGCGGCCCACCGGTTCAAGGATGATGGCGGCGGCGGATGAGGATATCTGGCGCAACTGCTCGGCCACGAGAAAACGATGCTGTTCGTTGCAGACGATGAGAGGGAGTGCCTGTTCCGGCAGGCCATCGAGACGGCTTAGCGTCGCCTGGAGCATGGTCCGCTCTTCGGCCAGAGGGAGAAACTGCTTCGGATACAGCTCCCGCGACAGGGGCCAGAGGCGGGTTCCGGCTCCCCCGGACATGATAACGGGGACAATCATGACGGCACTCCTGCTTTAAAGACGGGCCTCGGCGCGATGCGCCAGAAACCACTGGTAGGTCCGCTCGATCCCCTCGCGCAGGGACACCTGCGCCTGCCAGCCGAGGGCCGTCATGCGCGAGACATCCTGCAATTTGCGCGGGGTGCCGTCGGGCTTGGTCGGATCGAAGAGGAGTTTGCCCTGATAGCCGACCACGGCGCGGATCGTTTCGGCCAGTTCGCGGATGGTGACGTCGACCCCGGTGCCGAGGTTGACGAAGCACGGCTTGGGGTAACTGAGGAGTTCCGCCTTCAGCCGCTCTTCCGGCAGGTGCAGCAGGTAACAGCAGCCATCGGCCATGTCGTCGACATAGAGAAACTCCCGCATCGGCGTGCCGCTCCCCCAGACGACTACTTCCGGCAGCTGCGCCGTGCGCGCCTCGTGCAAGCGGCGAATCAGCGCCGGCATGACGTGGGAGTTCTCGGGATGGAAGTTGTCCCCCGGGCCGTAGAGATTGGTCGGCATCACCGCGAAGAACTGCGTGCCGTATTGGCGGTTGTAGGCCTCGCACATCTTGATCCCGGCGATCTTGGCGATGGCATACGGCTCGTTGGTCGGCTCCAGCACGCCGGTGAGGAGATGCTCTTCCTTCATCGGCTGCGGCGCCAGCTTCGGATAGATGCAGGAGGAACCGAGGAAGAGGAGGCGCTTGACGTCGTGCCGCCAGGCCTGATGGATCACATTGTTCTGGATCGTCAGGTTGAGATAGATGAACTCCGCCGGATAGGTGTTGTTGGCATGGATGCCGCCGACCTTGGCCGCCGCCAGCAGCACGTATTCAGGTCGTTCTTTGGCAAAAAAATTGGCGACGGCCAGGGGATCGGTCAGATCCAGCTGATCGATTTCCGGCAGCAGCAAGTTGTTGTAGCCCCCGGCTTTGAGTCGCCGCACCAGAGCCGAGCCAACCAGGCCGTTGGAGCCGGCGACAAAAATTTTTGCCTTCTTGTCCATCGTCTTTTCACTCATGGTAGTCGAAGGCCTTGAAGCCATGCTTTTTCACCAGCGCATCGCGCTTGGCATGCTCCAGATCGGCCAGCGCCATCTCCTGTGCCAGTTCCTCGACCGTCACCTTGGGGACCCAGCCAAGTTTCTCCTTGGCCTTGCTTGGGTCGCCGAGGAGGGTCTCGACCTCGGTCGGACGGAAGTAACGCGGATCGACCCGCACCAGCACGGTCCCCGGTTGGAGGGAGGTGGTGATGCGGGAGGGGTCGACGGAAACGACTGTGCCGATTTCATCGACCCCGTCACCACTCCAGCTCAGCTCAATGCCGAGGGTACGGGCCGCGATTTCTACGAACTGGCGAACGCTGATCTGCTTGCCGGTGGCGATGACAAAGTCCTCCGGCTGCTCCTGCTGCAACATCAGCCACTGCATTTCGACATAGTCGCGGGCATGCCCCCAGTCGCGCAGAGCGCCGAGGTTGCCAAGGAAGAGACAATCCTGCAGTCCCAAGGAGATACGCGCCAGGGCGCGGGTGATCTTACGGGTAACAAAAGTCTCGCCCCGCACCGGCGATTCATGATTGAAAAGGATGCCGTTGCAGGCATAGAGGCCGTAGGCCTCACGGTAATTAACCGTAATCCAGTAGGCATAGAGCTTGGCGACGCCGTAGGGCGAACGCGGGTAGAAGGGGGTCGTCTCCTTCTGCGGAATCTCCTGGACCATCCCGTAGAGCTCGGAGGTCGAGGCCTGATAGAAGCGGGTTTTCTTCTCCAGTCCGAGGATACGGATCGCTTCGAGGATACGCAGAGTGCCGATGCCATCGGCATTGGCGGTGTACTCGGGGGTCTCGAAAGAGACCGCCACATGCGACATGGCTGCCAGATTATAGATCTCGTCCGGCTGCACCTGCTGGATGATGCGGATGAGGTTGGTCGAATCGGTCAGGTCGCCATAGTGGAGGACGAAGTTGCGGTGCTCGACGTGCGGGTCTTGGTAGAGATGATCGATGCGATCGGTGTTGAAGAGGGACGAGCGGCGCTTGACACCGTGGACGATGTAGCCCTTCTTGAGCAAGAACTCGGCGAGGTAGGCTCCATCCTGCCCGGTAATCCCGGTAATCAGCGCAACTTTTTGCATAGTTTCCATCCTTGCCCATGGGAGCATTTGATTTTGTCAACAACGCCGTGAGCTATTCCCACTCGATGGTGGCCGGCGGCTTGCTCGAAATGTCGTAGACGACGCGATTGATCCCCTTGACCTCGTTGATGATGCGATTGCCGATGCGGGCAAGGTCCTCATAGGGGAGCGGATACCAGCCGGCGGTCATGAAATCACGGGTCTCGACGGCGCGCAGGGCGACGACATATTCGTAGGTACGGCCATCGCCCATGACCCCGACACTCTTCACCGGCAGGAACACGGCAAAGGCCTGGCTGATCTTGTGATAGTGGCCGGAGGCATAGAGTTCTTCGATATAGATGGCGTCGGCGTGACGGAGAATATCGGCGTAGCACTTGTTGACTTCCCCGAGAATACGCACGCCGAGGCCGGGGCCGGGAAAAGGATGACGCCAGACCATGGCATGGGGGAGGCCGAGTTCCTCGCCGATGGCGCGGACTTCGTCCTTGAACAGTTCGCGCAGCGGTTCGAGGAGTTTGAGCTTCATCTGCTCGGGGAGACCGCCAACATTGTGATGGCTCTTGATGTTGTGGGCCTTGCCGGTTTTCGCCCCGGCCGACTCGATGACATCGGGGTAGATCGTCCCCTGCGCCAGCCAGCGGGCGTCGCGCAACTTGTTCGACTCGGCCTCGAAGATCTCGACGAAGAGGCCGCCGATGATCTTGCGCTTCTTCTCCGGATCGACCTCCCCGGCGAGGGCGGAAAGAAAGCGCTCTTCGGCATCGACCCGCACGACCTTGACCCCGAGATTGCTGGCAAAGGTCGCCATGACCTGGTCCCCTTCGCCAAGACGGAGGAGGCCGTTATCGACAAAGACACAGGTGAGCTGGTCGCCGATGGCGCGATGGATGAGGGCGGCGGCGACGGAGGAGTCGACCCCGCCGGAGAGACCGAGAATGACCCGATCGCTGCCGACCTGCCGGCGGATGCGGGCAATGGCGTCCTCGATGATCTGTCCCGGCGTCCACTGCCCGCGACAGCCGCAGACCTTGCGGACAAAGGTCTCGATGAGGAGCTCGCCGCGCGGGGTGTGGTTGACCTCGGGATGAAACTGGACGCCATAGAGGTTGCGCGATACGTTCTGGATGGCGCAGACCGGCGCATTGGCGCTGCCGGCGATGACCTCGAAGCCGGCGGGGACGATCGCGACATGATCGCCGTGACTCATCCAGACCGGGCTCTTCCCTTCGACGAAGAAGCCGGCGAAAAGCGGTCCGGGGATCCCCTGCGCCACCAGTTCGGCATGGCCGAATTCCCGTTTGCCGGCCGGCACGACCTCGCCGCCGAAGTGACGGCTCAGCAGCTGCATGCCGTAGCAGATGCCGAGGACCGGCACCCCGAGATCGAAGAGTTCTTCGCTGACGGCGGGAGCCCCGGCCTCGTAGACCGACTTGGGTCCGCCGGAGAGGATGATCCCCGTCGGCTGGAAGGCGCGGAGCGCCGCCATCGTCATGTCGAAGGGGTGGAGTTCGCAATAGACGTGGGCTTCGCGCACCCGGCGGGCGATGAGCTGGGTGTATTGGGAACCGAAGTCGAGAATCAGGATCTTTTCGCTGTGGATATCGCTCATGTTCTTCCCCTCCCCCGCCCTAGGACGGCCTCTCCACCCGGTAGTTCGGCGCTTCCTGGGTGATGGCGACGTCATGGACATGGGACTCGCGCAGACCGGCGTTGGTGATGCGCATGAAATGCGCCTTCTCCTGCAGTTCCTTGAGGGTCTGACAACCGGTGTAACCCATGCCGGAGCGCAGCCCGCCAAGGAGCTGATGGATATTGGCGGAGAGGCTGCCGCGGTGCGGCACGCGCCCTTCGATCCCTTCGGGGACGAGCTTGATCTCGCTTTCGACATCGGCTTGGAAGTAACGGTCCTTGCTCCCCTGCTTCATCGCGCCGATACTCCCCATGCCGCGGTACGACTTGTAGGTGCGCCCCTGATAGAGGATCGTCTCCCCCGGCGATTCGTCGGTCCCGGCAAAGAGGGAACCGATCATGATGACGTCGGCCCCGGCGGCGATCGCCTTGGGCAGTTCGCCGGAATATTTGATGCCGCCGTCGGCGATCAGGGGGATGCCGGCCTTGCGCGTCACTGCCGCGACGTCGGCGATGGCCGAAATCTGCGGGACACCGACCCCGGCAATGACCCGGGTGGTGCAGATGGAGCCGGGACCGATACCGACCTTGACCGCGTTGGCGCCGGCCCTGATCAGGGCCTGGGCGGCACCGGCGGTGGCGATATTGCCGGCGATCAGCTCGATCTGGGGGAAGGTCGCACGGAGCCGCTGCACCGCTTCGATCACCCCCTGGGAATGGCCGTGGGCGGTGTCGATGACGATGACATCGGCCCCGGCCCGCAGCAGTGCCTCGGTGCGCTCCTCCATGTCGGGGGTCGGGCCGATGGCCGCCCCGACCCGCAGGCGACCGAGGCTGTCCTTGCAGGCTTGCGGGTATTTTTTGACCTTCTCGATATCCTTGATGGTGATCAGCCCCTTGAGGTAGCGGTCCTTGTCGACCACCAGCAGCTTTTCGACCCGGGTATGTTTGAGGTGCTCGCGCGCTTCTTCCAGGGTGGTGCCGACCGCCACCGTCACCAGATTGCGCTTGGTCATGCGCGCCGAGATCGGCAGATCGAAATCGGTCTCGAAGCGCAGATCGCGGTTGGTGAGGATGCCGACCAGTTTTCCCTTGGCATTGGTGATGGGGACGCCGGAAATACGGTACTTCTCCATCGCCGCCAGGGCATCGCGAATCTTCTGGGTCGGGCGCATGGTGATCGGATCGACGATCATCCCCGACTCGCTCTTCTTGACCTTGTCGACCTCCATGGCCTGCTCGAGAATGGAGAGGTTCTTGTGAATGATCCCCAGACCACCCTCGCGGGCCATGCAGATGGCGGTCCGCGACTCGGTGACAGTATCCATGGCGGCGGAGAGGAGGGGAATATTGAGACGGATATTGGGAGTCAGGCAGGTGGAAAGATCGGTCTCCCGGGGGAGGATGGTGGAGTGGGCGGGGACGAGCAGGACGTCGTCGAAGGTCAGGCCTTCGCGAATCTCGCGATTGTACATCGTTTTCTCCTTATCGGCTGGCAAAGGGCAAAATATTAATCGGAGAGGGTATCCCAGCAGGGAAATGGCGGTCAAGGGAAATCCCCGCAGGCGCCGGGTGCCGACAGAGAAAAAATCTCAGCGGGGGAGGAGGGCCTCACGACCGGCCGGCAGGCGATTCAGCACCCCGACGACGAGGGCCACCGCCTGATCGAGGTCGCCGAGGTCGAGGACTTCGACCGGGGTGTGCATGTAGCGCAGCGGCACCCGCACCAGGGCGGTGGCGACCCCATTGCGGGAGAGCTGCATGACATTGGCGTCGGTCCCCGTCGCCCGCGGTTCGCCCATGAACTGGAGGGGAATCTCTTCTTCGCGGGCGGTGGTGACGAGCAGTTCATGGAGGTGCGGATTGATATTGGCCCCCCGGGAAATGATCGGTCCCTTGCCGAGGCGGATATCCCCGAGCTCCTTGCGCTCGCCGTCGGGGAGATCGGTGGCGAAACCGACTTCAACGACGATGCCGACATCGGGGCGGAGGGCAAACGCACTCGTCGCCGCGCCGCGCAGACCGATCTCCTCCTGCACCGTGGAGACTCCGAAGAGTTCGACCGGACACCCGCCCCGCCGCCGCATCGCCTTAAGGACCTGGGCGACGACGAAGGCCCCCATCTTGTCGTCGAAGGCGCGGGAGGTAACACGATCCCCCTGCAGCCGTTCCATCCCGGCAGCAAAGGTCACCGGATCGCCGACGGCAACGAGGGCCTCCGCCTCCTTGCGCTCGCGGCAGCCAAGATCGATATAGAGGTGCTTGAACTTGGCGACGGTCTCCCGTTCCTTGGCTTCGGTGAGGTGAATCGGCTTCTTGCCGATGACCCCGGGCACCGCGCCGGCAGTGCCATGGACCCGCACCCGCTGGCCAGGAACCAGATGGGGATCGACCCCGCCGATGGGGGCGAAGTAGAGAAAACCCTGGTCGTCGATATAACGGACCATGAAGCCGATCTCGTCGCAGTGTCCCGCCAGCATCACCCGCAGCGGTTGCTCCCCCACCCCCTTGATGCCGGCAACAAGATTTCCCAGCATGTCGGTTTCAAGGCTGTCGGCTACCGGCGCCAGTTCGCGCCGCAACACCCTCTGGGCCGGCTGTTCATAGCCGGAGGGACTCGGCGTCTCGACCAGTTCTTTCAGGAAGGCATAATCTTTGTCATTCATCGGTTCACCTGTCGTCTATCGATAGCAGCAGGGGCGGGTCATCAACCCGCCCCTGTCGTGGACATCGCCTGTAGCGCGCCAGCGCCTATTTCGCGGCGAGGGCCTTTTTTACCAGGGCTTCGCTGTGGCGGCGGC
>MGTO01000106.1:0-127 GCA_001799485.1 Desulfuromonadales bacterium GWC2_61_20
AGAAGACCCTGGCCGGACCGAAGGCCGACCGCCTCCATCTGACCAAGGCCTGCAGCGCCAACTTCAGTCCGATCTTCTCCCTCTACGCCGACCCCTGCTGCGTCATCGAGTCCTTCAGCAAGCGGGA
>MGTO01000106.1:273-435 GCA_001799485.1 Desulfuromonadales bacterium GWC2_61_20
ACGAAACCGCTCTCAACTACCGTAACCTCCGGCGCGCCAGCGAGCCGGGGTTCAACGGTCGTGAGCTCTACAATTACGTCCTCATGTATTTCGCCAACATGGAGGACCAGGGGATGCTCATCTTCCCGACCCATCGGCTGCTGCACGGGTTGGCCAACTTTC
>MGTO01000106.1:505-16414 GCA_001799485.1 Desulfuromonadales bacterium GWC2_61_20
GAAGAACGGCCATGCCATCGCCTGCTACGCCGGGGGTAAGACCCTCTATTACCTCACCCTCAAGGACGAGGCGGTGATGAACCGCTTCTTCGATGTGCGGGCGCCGAAGGCGTTGCGCACCCTCGACGTCTCCATTCTCCATCGGTTGATCCTGGAAAACCTCCTGCAAGTCTCCCTCGAAGCCCAGGAGCAGCAGACCAATCTCAGGTATGTCAAGGGTTTTGACGAACCCTTCGAGCTGGTGCAAAAGGGGGAGTGTCAACTCGCCTTTCTGATGAATCCGACGCGTATGAGCGAGGTGCGCGACGTTGCCAATGCCGGGGAAAAGATGCCGCAGAAATCGACCTATTTTTATCCTAAACTCCTCAGCGGTCTGGTCATCAGCAAGATCTTCACCGGTGAGACGGTGGTGGACTAACTCCGCCCGAAATACAGGGGCTGCTTCCGGAGAGATTTGTGGAAATTCTCGGTATCGACATCGGTTTCGGATTTACCAAGGCGACCAACGGCAGCCGCGAGCTCGTCTTCAAATCCGTCTTCGGCGAGGCGACGGAGTTGCAGTACCGCGAAACCCTTCTCAGCGACACCAGCGGGGACGAGCATCTGCAGGTCGAGATCGATGGCAAGGAGTTTTTTGTCGGCGAACTCGCGGAGCGCCAGAGCAACGTACGCTTTTTTACCCTCGATCAGGCCCAGTTCGTCAGTCAGTTTGCCAAGATTCTGGCCTTGACGGCGGCGGCGCGTCTGGTCGGCGGCTTCATCCCGGTCAATCTGGTCACCGGGCTCCCCATCGGCTATTACCGTCAGCACAAGGATGAACTCGCCCGGCTGCTGCAGGGGGAACACAAGGTCGTCCTCATTGGCGCCGATGGCAAGCGAGTGGAGAAGGTTGTCAATATCAACAAGGTGCGGGTCATTCCCCAACCCTTCGGCTCCCTCTTCCAGCGTATGTTCAACGATCTCGGCGAGGTTGCCGACAAGAGACTGGCCAAGGAAAAGGTCGGGATCATCGACATCGGCTTCCGTACTTCGGACTACACTGTCGCCGACAAGATGCGCTATTCGGAACGGGGCAGCCGCACCACCGATTCGGGGATCGCCCGGGCCTTCAACGTCATTGCCGGCAAGCTGCGCGAGAAGAGCGATGTCAATGTCGAGCTCTATCGCCTGCATGAAGCGGTGGAACGTGGCGTTATCAAGATCCGCGGCAAGGAATACGAGCTCAAGGGGCTGACCGACCAGGTCTTCGGCCAGCTTGCCGGCGCCGTCGCCAACGAAATCGACCGTCTCTGGGCCGACGACTGGGATATGGACACCATCATCCTCACCGGTGGTGGCGGGGCGGTCCTTGCCAAGTATCTGCAACCCCTGATCAACGGCGAGGTTGTCACCGTCGGCGCCGATCTCGATGCCCGCTTCTGCAATGTGCAAGGGTACTGGAAGTTTGGCAAGAACCTCTGGGCCCGCGGGGTCATCCCGTCCCCGGCCTCGCCCCGCAGCGACAGCTGACGAGACGTCCCCTCCCGGCGGTGCTGCAAACCTCCCCCCTTCTGCCAGCTTTCGTGAAAGGATGGCCGTGCCGGTGACTCCGGAAGACATCCTCAAGGTCCTCGAGCAACCTCCCCGCCGTCCCCTGACGGCCCGAGAGATTCTCGCTCCCTTTGCCCTCAAGCGCGACGAGCGCCAAACGGCCCTGCACCTCCTCGATGAACTTCTGGCGAGCGGCGCCGTGGTCCGGCGCAGCGACGGCCGTTTTCAGGCGGTCGCCCTGCGTAGCCTGGTGAGCGGGACGATCTCGATCCATCGCGACGGCTACGGTTTCCTGCGTCCCGAGGACGCAGATGCGGACGATGTCTTCATCCCGGCCCACGCCCTCGCCGGCATCATGCCCGGCGATCGCCTCGCCATTCGCGTCGAGCGCAGCCGGCGGCGGCGCGGGCAGGTCGAAGGCGAAGTCGTGCGGGTCCTGGAGCGCGCCCACCAGGAGTTGGTCGGGCGCTTTGCCTCGGCTCGTTCGGGGGGGATCGTCACCCCGGTCGATCCGCATCTGCCCGGGCAAATTCTGGTCGCTCCGGACGCCGCCGGTGGCGCCCGGCCCGGCGATATCGTCATTGTCCGCATCGAGCGCTACGCCGGACGCGAGCAGCCGGCCTCGGGGCGGGTGTTAAGTCTCCTCGGACGCGAGGACGATCCAGCCGTCGAAATCCTCGCCATCGTCCATAAGTACGGACTTCCCAGTGAATTCCCCGCGCCTGTCGCGGCAGCCGCCGCCCTCCTGCCGGGGGAGGTTGCCGCTGCCGATCTCGTCGACCGGGTCGATCTGCGCGCTCTCCCCCTGGTTACCATCGACGGCGAAAGCGCCCGCGACTTCGACGATGCTGTCGCCGCCCGGATCGAGGCCAACGGTTGCATCCGTCTCTGGGTCGCCATCGCCGACGTCGGACATTATGTCCCGGCGGGCGGGGTCATCGACGTTGAAGCGCGGGAGCGCGGTACCAGCGTCTACTTCCCCGATCGCTGCATCCCCATGCTCCCCGAACATCTCAGTAACGGTCTCTGCTCCCTCAATCCCCGCCTCGACCGTCTGACCTTGACCGCCGAAATCCTCTTCGACCAGAGCGGCAAGCGGCGGGAAAGTTCCTTCTATGCCGCGGTCATCGCCAGTCGTGAGCGCCTGACCTACACCCGCGCCTCCGCCCTTCTCGATGGCGATGCCGCGGCGGAGCCGGTGCCGTCCGAAGTCATGGACTCGCTACGCACCCTCCTCGAGTTGGCGCGCCGTCTGCGTGCAATGCGGCAAGGGCGGGGGAGCCTCGATTTCGATCTCCCCGAGGCCGAGTTAGTCCTCGATCTGCAAGGACGCCCCGAAGCCATCGTGCGCAGTGAGCGCAACCAGGCCCACCGCCTCATCGAGGAGTGCATGCTTGCCGCCAATGAGGCGGTTGCGACCTATCTTGCCCAGGCCGGAGCCCCTATCCTCTACCGCATTCACGAACCGCCCAATGCGGAGAAACTCATCGCCTTTCAGCAATTCGTCGCCCACTTCAATTATGGCCTGAACCTCTCCGGTTCTGTGGTCGATCCCCTCGAATTGCAAAAGCTCCTCGCCGTCGTCGCCGGCAAACCGGAGGAGCGGATGATCAATCAGGTTCTGCTGCGCAGCCTGAAACAGGCCCGCTATGCCGCGGAGAACCACGGTCATTTCGGCCTCGCCGCCGAACTCTATTGTCACTTTACCTCGCCGATCCGGCGTTATCCCGATCTCCAGGTTCATCGCGCCCTGCGCCAGACCCTCCTTCATCCCCCGCGGCGCGAAGTCCCCCCGGCCGTAGTGGCGGAACTCGCCGAACTGGCCGAACTGACCTCGGCCCGCGAGCGCCGGGCCATGGAGGCGGAGCGTGAAATCATCGCCCTGAAGAAATGCCAGTTCATGGCCAAACGGGTCGGCGAGGAGTTCGACGGCTTCATCGTCGGGGTCCAGTCCTTTGGCCTCTTTGTCGAACTGGTCGATTTTTTTGTCGAGGGGCTGGTCCGCCTCCCCGCCCTCGGCGACGATTATTATCAGTTCGATCCCGAACTTCACCGCCTCGTCGGCACCAGCCGCCGCCGCATCTTCCAGATCGGCGACGCCATGCGCGTGGTTGTCGAGGGGGTCGATCTTCCCCGTCGTGAAATCGACTTTGTTCCGGTCGGCATCGTTGCGGCATCTCCGGCCCAACCGCGCAAACTCGGTCGCGGTGGACTCACGGGCGACCGTACTGGTGGCAAAAGCGGCCGTGATGGCAGCAAGGGCGGGAAAAACGGTGGTCGTGATGGCCGCAGAAAAACAGGCCGCTGATGAGGATCGTCCGCGATTTTAAAGAGTTGATCGCACCTCCGCCGCAGGCGGTGGTCACCATCGGCAATTTTGACGGGGTCCATCTCGGCCACCGCGAGATCTTTCGCCGAGTCGTCGCCAGGGCGCGGAGCCTGCAAGGGACTGCCGTGGTCCTGACTTTTGTCCCCCATCCCCTGAAATTTCTCGCTCCGGAGCGGGCGCCGCGGCTCATCAACACCGACGCCGAAAAAGAGCGCCTTATTGCCGCTTCGTGTATCGATCTGCTCATCTGTGCCCCCTTCACCCGCGAACTCGCGGCCTGTTCTGCCGAAGATTTTGTCTGCGAGTATCTGGTCGGTCGCATCGGCGTGCGTCACCTCATTGTCGGCTACGACTACGCCTTTGGCCGCGGCCGGGAGGGGGATAGTGCCTTTTTGCGACGGCAAGGGGAGCTGTACGGATTTACCGTCGAGGTGCTTGATCCGATTACGCGGCAGGAGGGGGTTTTCAGCTCCACCCGGGTACGCGAACTGTTGCTGCAGGGGGAGATGGAAGCAGTGGTCGGCCTGCTCGGTCGGCATTTCACCCTCGAGGGACAGGTCGTTCGAGGCGCCGGTCGCGGTCGCAGTCTCGGCTTTCCTACCGCCAACCTGCAAACGGAGAAGGATATCCTCCCCCGTCCCGGGGTTTATGCGGTGAAAGTGAAGCGGGGTGAGACGATTTACGACGGGGTGCTCAATATCGGCAGCAATCCGACCTTTGGCGGCAGGGGCATGTCGGTCGAGGTCCACCTCCTCGATTTTTCCGGCGATCTTTACGATGAACAGTTGCGGCTCTATTTTGTTCGTCGCTTGCGGGATGAAGAGTGCTTCGCCGCGGTCGAAGCACTGCGTGCCGCCATCACCGCTGATGTCGTAGCGGCCCGACAGCTGCTGGCGACGACCCGCATCATCGAGTATCGTGAGTATCTCGATTGTGGAAACGCTGCCGTCTCCGGAGGCTGCCCGTGAAACTGCGTGGAACCACCTCTGTCTATGGCATTCTCGGGGATCCGGTGGCTCATTCCCTCTCGCCGCTGATGCAGAACGCGGCCTTTGTCGCTTCCGGCATCGACGCCGTCTATGTCCCTTTTCACGTCCCGCCGTCTGAGCTCGCCGCAGCCGTCGCGGGCCTCCGTTCCCTAGCTGTTTGCGGGGTCAATCTGACCATCCCCCACAAGGAGGCGATTCTGCCCCTGCTCGATGAGGTCGATGAAGCTGCGCGCCAGATCGGGGCAGTCAATACCGTGGTCAATCGCACTGGAAAACTCTCCGGCTACAATACCGATGCCGGAGGTTTTCTCGCTTCCCTCGCCGACGACCTCAATATCTCTGCGCGCGGCCGACGGGGGCTGCTCCTCGGCGCCGGTGGCGCCTGTCGTGCCGCGGCTGTTGCTCTGGCCAGCGAGGGCGCGGCGCAGGTCGTTATTGCCAATCGCAATTCCGCTCGCGCGGTTGCCCTGGCGGCGAAGTATGCATCTCTCTTTCCGGATACCGCCTTCATCGGCTGCGGGATTGAGGTTGATGCCTTGCGGCCATTGCTGGAGGAGGCCGATTTCCTCGTCAATACCTCGGCCGTCGGATTGCAGGGAGAGGCTTTCCCCCCCTGGGTCCTTCAATCTCTGGCTCCCGCGGCAGCTGTCCTCGATATGGTCTATCGTCGGGGCGGGACGCCGCTGGTAATTGCGTCCCGTGCAGCCGGGAGGGACGTGACCGACGGTCTCGGCATGCTCGCCGGACAGGGGGAACTGGCTTTTACCTTGTGGACCGGGGTTGCTCCCCCGCGGGCGCTGATGAAAAATACCCTCCTTGCAGAATGTCTTGGAAAATAGGCGTCTTAGCTGTATAGTGCTGCCTTGACAGTCCCCGTGGCCTTTAATAGAATGACCGGACCAATGCAATGAGGAGAAACCCACCTCTATGAGTAATAATCGTCTCGGAGAATTGCTGGTCCGCAACAAGCTGATCAGCGAGTCCCAACTGGCCAAGGCGCTGGAGGACCAGAAATCCTCGGGTAGCCGCCTCGGCGCCAGCCTGATCAAACTCGCCTTCATCAAGGAGGACGAGCTTGCCGCCTTCCTTTCCCGCCAGTACGGCGTTCCCTCCATCAATCTTGCCGAGTTTGAAATCGACCCGGCGGTGATCAAGCTGGTCCCTGCCGAAGTCGCCCAGAAATATCAGGTCGTCCCCATCAATCGGGCCGGCTCGACCCTGATTGTCGCCATGAGCGATCCGTCGAATATATTTGCTATCGACGACATCAAGTTCATGACCGGCTACAACGTCGAAGTTGTCGTCGCTCCCGAAGCCTCAATCAAACTCTCCATCGACAAGTACTACGATCAGAGCGCCTCTCTCGCCGACGTCATGAGCGATCTCGACGATATCGATCTTGAACTCGTCGATGACTCGGATGATGTCGACGTCGGTTCCCTGGCGCAGGCGACCGAAGACGCGCCGGTTGTCAAGCTGGTTAATCTCATCCTCACCGATGCCATCAAGCGCAAGGCTTCCGATATTCATATCGAGCCATACGAAAAAACTTTTCGGGTGCGCTACCGCATCGATGGTGTGCTTTATGAGGTCATGAAGCCGCCGATGAAGCTGAAGAACGCCATCACCTCGCGTATCAAGATCATGTCGGAGATGGATATCGCCGAGCGCCGTCTCCCCCAGGACGGGCGTATCAAGATCAAGCTCCCTGGCGGCAAGGACATGGACTATCGTGTCAACTGCCTGCCGACTCTTTTCGGCGAAAAGGTTGTCCTGCGTCTCCTGGACAAATCGAACCTGCAACTCGACATGACCAAGCTTGGTTATGAACCGAAGGCCCTGGAGTGGTTCAAGAAAGAGATCCACAAGCCCTTCGGCATGGTGCTGGTGACCGGACCGACCGGATCGGGGAAGACGGTTTCCCTCTATTCGGCTTTGGCCGAATTGAACAAGACGACAGAGAATATCTCCACCGCCGAGGACCCGGTCGAATTCAACTTCGCCGGCATCAATCAAGTGCAGATGCACGAGGAAATCGGCCTCAACTTCGCCGCGGCCCTGCGCGCCTTTTTGCGCCAGGACCCCGACATCATCATGATCGGCGAGATCCGTGACTTCGAGACGGCGGAAATCGGGGTCAAGGCCGCACTGACCGGACATCTGGTCCTCTCGACCCTGCATACCAACGACGCCCCGGCGACCATCAACCGTCTCCTCAATATGGGGATCGAGCCCTTTCTGGTGGCTTCGGCGGTCAATCTCATCACCGCCCAGCGTCTCGGTCGTCGTGTCTGCAGCGAGTGTAAAGAGCCGGAAGAAATCGCCAAAACGGCGCTGATTCAAGGCGGTCTTAACCCGGAAGAAGCTGAAAGCGTCGTCTGCTACAAAGGCAAGGGCTGTCCCAACTGCAACAATACCGGCTATCGTGGCCGTGTCGGTTTCTACCAAGTCATGCCGATGCTCGAACCGATTCGCGAGATGATCCTTTCCGGGGCCAACACGGCGGAGATCAAGCGCGAATCGATGCGGGCCGGAGTCAAGTCCATGCGGCAAGCGGCGATGACCAAGCTCATGGAGGGAGTTACCAGTTTTGAAGAAGTGTTGCGTTGTACCATTGCCGACGACTGATTAGCGATCGCCAGCCCTTTTTCTCGTCTCCCTCTTCTTTTGCGAGGTCGAAACCGTGTCAGCCCTGAACATGCATACCCTGCTCAAGACGATGGTCGATAACGGCTCGTCGGATCTGCACATCACCACCGGCACCCCGCCACAAATCCGTATCGACGGACATGTGACACCGTTGAAAATGCCACCGTTGATGCCCAACGACACCAAGGCGATCTGCTACAGCATTCTCACCGATGCCCAGAAACGCAAGTTCGAGGAAGACAATGAGCTCGACTTCTCCTTCGGGGTGAAGGGATTGGCGCGTTTTCGCGGCAATGTCTTTCTTCAGCGCGGCGCCGTTGCCGGAGTTTTCCGCCTGATCCCCTACAAAATCATGACCCTGGCCGAACTCGGCCTGCCGCCGGTCGTCACCGAAATTTCCCGCAAGCCGCGCGGCCTGGTACTGGTGACCGGACCGACCGGCAGCGGTAAATCGACGACCCTGGCCTCTATTATCGATGCCATCAACATGGAGCGCCACGAGCACATCATCACTATCGAAGATCCCATCGAATTTATCCATCCCCACAAGAAGTGCCTGGTCAACCAGCGCGAGGTCGGCGCCGACACCGTCTCCTTCAAGCGGGCCATCAAGTCGATCTTGCGTCAGGATCCCGACGTCGTTCTTCTCGGCGAGTTGCGCGACCTGGAGACCATCGAGGCGGCCCTGACCATCGCCGAGACCGGCCATCTCTGCTTTGCCACCCTCCATACCAACTCTTGCGTGCAGACGATCAACCGGGTCGTCGACGTCTTCCCCACCAACCAGCAGCAGCAGGTGCGGACGCAGCTCTCCTTCGTTCTCGAGGGGGTGCTCTCCCAGACCCTTCTGGCCAAGGCCTCGGGCAAAGGGCGCGCTCTGGCGTTGGAGGTCATGGTGCCGAACATGGCGATACGTTCACTCATCCGTGATGACAAGGTCCATCAGCTCTATTCGCAGATGCAGATGGGGCAGGACAAGTTCGGCATGCAGACGATGAATCAGGCCCTCTTCATGCTTTACCACAAGAAGACCATCACCATGGATGCGGCTTTGGCGCGATCGTCAGACCCTGACGAATTGCGGCAGATGATGGCCAACCCCAATGCCGTGCTCAGCAAGCGCCCCCAGGCTATCCCCGGCCCGGCCCCACGCTGATCTGACCGTAACTGCGGAGAGAAGAAATGGCAAAGTTCAGCTGGGAAGGCAAGGTCCGGAGCGGACAAACACAGAAGGGGATGGTCGAAGCTCCCAACGAGAATTCGGCTATCATCGCCCTGAAGCGCCAGGGGGTCAGCGTCACCACGATCAAAATGGTGAGTGATGGCAGTAAGAAGAATTTTCTGACCGCCATGATGGAGCCAAAGGTTACGACCAAGGATCTGGTCGTCTTTACCCGTCAGTTCGCCACCATGATCGATGCCGGCCTCCCCTTGGTTCAATGTCTCGATATCCTGTCCAAGCAACAGGAAAACGCGACCTTCAAGAAGATCCTGACGCAAATCAAGGAGAGTGTCGAATCCGGATCGACTTTTGCCGACGCCTTGCGTAAGCATCCTCAGGCTTTTGACGATCTCTATGTCAACCTGGTTGCTGCCGGTGAGGTTGGCGGTATTCTCGACACCATCCTGTCCCGTCTTGCCGCCTACATTGAAAAGGCCCAGAAACTGAAAAAACAGGTCAAGAGCGCCATGACCTATCCGACAACGATTATCAGTATCGCCTTTGTCGTCATCGCCGTCATTCTCGTCTTTGTTATTCCTTCCTTCGAGAAGATGTTCCGGGATTTCGGCAGTACACTGCCGCTGCCGACGCAGATCGTCATCAATCTGAGCAATATCATTACAAGTTACATTTTTTTCATTATCGGCGGCATCATTGGTGTTATCGTTTCTTTCAAGCGTTTCTATGCTACGCCGAAAGGGCGGGAACTGATTGATGATAAAGCATTGCACCTGCCGGTCATGGGCATTTTGATCCGCAAGGTTGCCGTGGCTAAATTTACCCGAACCCTGGGAACAATGATTTCCAGTGGCGTGCCGATTCTCGATGGTCTCGAGATTACCGCCAAGACCGCTGGTAACAAAACGGTGGAAAAGGCTATCTATAAGGTTCGTCAGAGTATCAGTGAGGGTAAAACCATCGCCGAACCCTTGGCGCAGTCGGGGGTTTTCCCCTCCATGGTTTGCCAGATGATTGCTGTTGGTGAGCAGTCGGGGGCTATCGACACCATGCTTAACAAGATTGCCGATTTTTATGACGACGAGGTCGATGATGCCGTCGGCAACCTGACCGCCATGATGGAGCCTCTGCTCATGCTCTTTCTCGGGACGACGGTCGGTGGATTGGTCGTCGCCATGTACCTGCCGATATTCAAGCTTGCTGGCGCCGTTGGCGGCTGACGCGAAAAGACTGCGTCTTTGCCTCCGCGTGTTGAGACGGTATCTTGGTGTCCGTTAATCGTCAAATCGGCTGGCTTCTCCTACTGCGACTTCTCGTCGCCAGTCTTCTCCTCGGCGGGACCATCATCTATCATGTCCACGATGGTAACCACGAGCGCAGCCGCTTTCTCGTACAGTCCCTCTATTATCTAGTCGTCATTACCTATCTGGGGGCCATTGCCTCCTTTTTTGTTGCCCGCAAGTTATCTTCCGAGAGGCACTTTCTCCAGCTTCAGGTCATCTGGGATCTGCTCTTTTCCATCTCCCTCGTTTATGTGACTGGAGGGAGTGAGAGTCCCTTTGCTTTTCTCTTCATCATTGTCATCATCGGCGCCAGTGTCTTCTTCTCACGCAAGGAAATTTTTCTTGTCGCTTCGGCCGCTTCGATCCTTTACGGAAGCCTGGTCGATCTTCAGTATTATGGCTATCTCCCCTACGCTAAAGGTTCTATTTATCTCGATCGCCTTGAAATTCGTGATTTTTTCTATGCTGTATTTGTCAATCTTGTCGCTTTTTTTCTCACTGCGCTGCTCTCCTCTATTCTCACCGAACGGTTTCGTCGCAGCGAATCTGATTTGCGCAAAAAGGAGATTGACTATGATGAACTCGATTACCTCAATAAGACCATTGTCGCCAATATCAGCAGTGGGTTGATGAGTCTCAATCCCGACGGCCGTGTTCGTCTTTTTAACGCGGCAGCGACAGCAATTACCGGGCTGCGCCTCAAGGATGTCTATGATCGTGATGTGCGGGAAGTTATCCCCGGCCTGCAAATTTTTTCCGACAATCGGCGTGTTGTCCGTCGCGGCGAAGTCCAGTTCCAGGGTGGCGAGCGCAGATTGACTCTTGGCTACGCCACGTCGTTACTGACGGACGCAAAAGGTCGTGAGAAAGGATTACTGGTCAGTTTCCAGGATTTGACTGAACTCAAGGAGATGGAGCAGCGCTTGCGATGGGCCGATCGTCTGGCCACTGTCGGGAGGCTTGCCTCGGGAATGGCGCATGAGATCCGTAACCCTCTGGCCTCCATCAGCGGATCGGTGCAATTGCTGCTCGAACTGAAAGAGCTGGAAGACTACCAAAAACGGCTGATGCAGATTGTCGTCAAGGAAGCAGACCGTCTCAGTCAGCTCCTGAGTGATTTTCTCCAATTTGCGCGGCCCCGGCAACCCGAGTATGATGACGTCGATCTCACGGTCCTGTGTGAAGAAATCCTGGCAGTCATTGCCGGCGATCCTCGATTCAAAGGACTCGATGTCCGCATCAGGTCGTCAGGGGTTATCCACCTCGCCGCCGATCGGCAGCAGTTGCGACAGGCTTTGTGGAATTTGCTTCTCAATGCGGCCGACGCTCTTCCCGGGTCGGGAACGATTCAGCTCTCTCTGGTCGAGCTTGATGCCTGGGTCTCCGTGGTTGTCGAGGATTCCGGCATGGGGATCCCCGAGGCGATTCGGGAAAAGATTTTTGACCCGTTTTTCTCCACCAAGGATCGAGGCTCCGGGCTCGGGCTCGCCACTGTCCATGCCCTTGTCCAGGCCCATCGCGGAGAGATCAATGTACAGAACCGCCCCGAGGGCGGGACCCGATTTGTCCTCCGTTTCCCGCGGGATGGGCAGGTGTGAATGGTCACATCAACAATTAATCGTCGCCGGCCACATGCCGGGAAGGGGAGCCGCGCATGACTGCGGAAAAATATCGTCTGCTGATTGTCGATGATGAAGAAAGCATGCGTGAAGTCCTCTCGATCCTGCTGCAGCGAGAGGGGTACGAGGTTGACTCCGCCGGGGACGGGGCACAGGCCCTGTGTCGCCTCAAGGAGCAGGGTTACGATTTGGTCATTACCGATATCAAGATGCCCCAGGTCACCGGATTGGAGCTTCTCGCCCATATTCGCGAGCGTTTCCCCGAAACACTGGTGATCATGGTCACTGCCTTTTCCACGACTGAGGAGGCAGTCGAGGCGATGAAACAGGGGGCCTATGACTACATCACCAAGCCCTTCAAGAACGAAGAAATCCGTCTGATCGTCCGCAATGCCCTCGAGCGCAAAGCATTACGTCAGGAGAACCAGTCCCTCAAGAAGGAATTGGGTCGTATCTACTCCTTTGGCAATCTCATCGGCAAAAGCAAGCCGATGCAGCAGGTCTACGATCTGATCAAGCGTGTTGCCGCCAGCCGGGTCAATGTCCTGGTCTGCGGCGAAAGCGGCACCGGCAAGGAGCTGGTAGCCAAGGCGATCCATTACAATAGTGAACGTCGCGAGTTCCCCTTTGTTCCGATCAACTGCGGGGCTATTCCGGAAAATCTTATCGAGAGCGAGCTGTTCGGCCACGAAAAAGGTTCTTTTACCGGCGCCATGCAGCAGAAGCTCGGTCTTTTCGAAGTCGCCAAGGGGGGGACGATCTTCCTCGACGAAATCGCCGAGCTCCCGCAGATGATGCAGGTCAAACTGTTGCGGGTGTTGCAGGAGCGGGAATTGCGGCGCATTGGCGGCACCCGCACCCTCCCCGTCGATGTCCGCGTTATCGCCGCGACCAACCGCAAACTTGAGGAAGATGTCGCCAGCGGGCGCTTTCGTGAGGATCTTTTTTACCGGCTCAACGTCATTCGCATCGATCTCCCGGCTTTGCGCGAACGCCGTGAGGATATCCCTCTCCTCATCGAGCATTTCTTTGCCAAGCTGGCCGGGCGGCCCGGTCTCGTGGCGGCAGATGCCATGACCCGTCTCCTCGACTACCAGTGGCCGGGGAACGTGCGGGAGCTGGAAAATGTCATCGAGCGCTGCATCGTTCTCGGCCAGGAAGAGGAGTTGACCCTTTCCTGTCTGCCGGCTACGCTCCTCGCGGGCGGGGACTCGACCCGTGGCGTTACCCCGGAGATTCCCGACAGCGGCTTCGACCTCGACGGCTACCTCGGCCGCATCGAATGCGAACTTTTGCAGAAGGGGCTGGAGAAGAGCGGCGGTGTACGCAAGGGCGCAGCTGCCCTCCTCGGAATTACTTTTCGTTCCATCCGCTACCGTTTGGCCAAATATGGTCTCGGCGAAGGGGTCGATGACGGCGACGACGAAAATGAGTAGGTGACGAAGTTTGTCAAGCGATGGGACGCATTTTGTTGACGCTACCCGGTGAAACCGGTATATTGGCGCGGTCAAACCGTACCCCTCGCCTGCAGGCCGCTGAATAGAGCCTACTTTTATTACCTTCTGGTAGTTTGGCATTGATGTTGCTGTAAGTTAGCACAAGTCCTAGTTGCGATTCTTCCCCGCCGGGGATTGATTCAACGTGTGGCCGGTTTCCGGCTAAATTGTCCATCAGTGAAAGGAGACTCAACATGCTTAACAAGTTCCGTAAGTCAGAAAAGGGTTTCACCCTGATCGAGCTGCTGATCGTCGTCGCGATCATCGGCATTCTCGCTGCCATTGCCATCCCGCAGTTTTCCGCCTATCGGCAGAAGGCCTACAACAGCGCTTCCAACAGCGACCTGAAAAATACCAAGACCGGGTTCGAGGCGTACATGGCCGAGACCCAGAATTATCCTGCTGCTCTCGACGCTCGTTAATCACTCAGGCATTGTTGACAACGTTTAACAACGGTAATTGGAGGTCTTCATGAAAAAAATTCTCGTTCTTTCCGCGCTCCTTATTTTTGTTACTTGTAACCTTTCCTTCGCTGCTGCCCTCGGCAGCGCTGGCACTGCCGCTGTGACGTCTACGTCCGGGCTGCAGATCTACGGTGGCATCACTGCTACCGATGCGGCTGGTACAGCCAGCGTGCTCCTTGGCAAGATGTCGAAAGGGGTCAATTTCGGCGCCAACTACACGACGACGGCCTACTCCCTCATGACCAAGCACACCAGCGGAACCAAGGCTTACGGCACCGCCTACAATTCCACCGCCATCTACTTCAAGGAAATCGGTCTGACGGCGATTGTTGCCGGCGACCTTCCGAGTGAGGATCAGGATTCCTTCTCTACCGGGTGGACCTCGATGTAATCTCGTTTTCCAGGCAAGTTCGAAGACCGGCGGGAGGTTGACTCCCGCCGGTCTTTTTTGTTAGGATTTCGCCCATGTTTGCCCAGATCACCATCCTTGTAAAGAGTCATTTGCGGGCCATCGTTCGGGATCGTGTCCTGGCCGCGGTAGTCGGTGTTGCTTTGGCCATGATCATGCTGGTCCCGGCCCTGAGCAGTTTTTCCATGCGCCAGGTGCAGGAGCTGGCCATCACCCTGTCGCTCTCGGCCATCTCCGGGATGTTGCTGATTATCACCCTGCTCCTTGGCGCTTCGTCGATCTGGAGGGACGTCGAACGGCGTTATACTACGTCGATTCTCACCCTGCCCATCAGTCGCGGTGTTTTTCTCCTGAGCAAATTTTTCAGTATTGTCCTTTTTCTCCTTCTCTGTACCATCGTCCTTGGTCTGGCCAGCGCGGTGGTGATCATTCTTGCTGCGGCATCCTATCCCTCGGATCTGCCCATTTTGTGGAACAATATTGTTCTCGCCCTGGCCGGCGACTTCTTCAAATATCTGCTTCTGGCCGGGGTTGCCGTCCTCCTCTCTGCCGTCAGTACCTCCTTTTACCTGCCGTTTTTTGCAACACTGGCCATCTTCTTCTGCGGCAGCGCCTCACAGGAAGTCTATGAATATGTTTCCGGAGAGTTGGGACACGGTCTCCACCCTCTCTCCGCCAAGGCGGTGACCCTTTCCTATTACCTGTTACCCAATTTCGCCGCCTTCGACTTTCAGGTCCAGGCCGTCTATGGTCTACCGGTGCCGTTGTCGGGTTTTCTTCTTGCAGTTGTTTATGCCCTGATTTACACCGCGATTCTGGTCGGGTTGGCGATGTTTGCTTTTGGCCGGCGGGAATTGTCATGATCTGGCGGCTGGTCTTTGCAGCGCTGGTCGCAGCCTATTGTCTGCTCATTGTCCCCTTTACCGTTTACCTTAAGGATCGTCCTGTTGTCGTAAAACTTGGCTATTCCCCGCATCCGCAATTGCTGCGGGCGGCCAGTGGCGAGCATCGACCGACTGTTGCCGCCCTCGAAGTGTTGCGCGTCCTCTTCTATTACGGGACAACGCTGCAGAAAGCGCAGGAGCAGGTTATTGTCCCCCCGGAATATTTCAACATGTACAAGGCGTTGCAAGGGGCCGTACACCTCGATCCCTATAACATGGATGCCTATTATTTTGCCCAGGCCGCATTTACCTGGGAACTTGGTCGCGTGGCGGAGGTCAATCACCTGTTGGAAATCGGGATGAGCAAACGTACCTGGGACCCCAGTCTCCCTTTTTACCTCGGGTTTAATTACGCCTACTTTTTCAAGGATTACAAGAAGGCAGCCTGTTATATGCAGCGGGCGGCTGAACTCTCCGGCAACCCCCTCTATGCGCAATTGGCGGCGCGCTACTTCTACGAATCGGAGCAAACGGTCCTCGGACTCGCTTTTCTCGAAACGATGATTCAGTCATCACGGGACAAGGCCGTCCGTAAAGCTTACGAAATCCGGCGCGAAGCCCTTCAGGCGGTGCAGAGTCTGGAGGCCGCCGTTGCCGACTACCGCCTGCGTTTCGGCACCCTCCCCCCGACCCTCGCTGCTCTGGTCAAGGCCAAGATCCTGAGCAAAATACCTGTCGATCCGTATGGCGGGACCTTTTTTCTTGATGCCGGAGGAAAAGTGCGAACGACCAGTCGCTTCGCTGTGCCGGTAGCCGAGCCTTGACGAGGGAAAGAGAATGAATCCAATTGAAATCGAGCAGTTGTCAAAAACGTTCCGCGGCAAAAAAGGTCGGCATGTTCAGGCCCTGGACCAGGTGAATCTGACTGTAACGACAGGGGAGGTCTTTGGATTCCTCGGGCCGAATGGTGCCGGCAAGAGTACCACGATCAAGACACTGGTCGGCATGATTCGTCCCACACTTGGGTGTGCCAGACTCTTTGGTCAATCGGTGGAAAGTGCTGTAGCGCGGCGTACT
>MGTO01000107.1 GCA_001799485.1 Desulfuromonadales bacterium GWC2_61_20
AGCGGGACAGTGACCGCCGCTGGTGAAGTCGTCGGAGGGACAGATGCCCTTGTGACCTTCACTGTCGACCCCACCTATCAGATCAGCCGGATTGTTGTCGACGGCGTCGAGCTGCCAGGCGCTCCCTTTGCCTCGCCCTACGTCTACACCTTTACCAACGTCACCAAGGCTCACAGTCTCTATGCGATCTTTGCATTACCGCCGGCTACGGAGTTTTTGATCAATCCTTACAAGTATGGCGGCGGCACGGTCACCGCACCGACGTCTGTGGCCGTGGGGAGCAACCACACCGTGACCTTCACTGCCGATCCGGGCAATCAAATCAGCCGGATTGTCGTCGACGGTGTCGATCTGCCGGGCGCGCCCTTCGCCTCGCCCTACGACTACACCTTTTCCAACGTCACCAAGGCCCACAGCCTCTATGCAATCTTCGAGGTGGCGGCCCCGACCTACCTGATCAATCCTTACAAATATGGTGGCGGCACGGTCACCGCACCGACGTCTGTGGCCAAGGGGAGCAACCACACCGTGACCTTCACCGCCGACCCGGGATATCAGATCAGCCGGGTTGTCGTCGATGGCGTCGATCTGCCGGGTGGGCCCTTCGCCTCGCCCTACGACTACACCTTCACCAATGTCACCAAGGCCCACAGCCTCTATGCGATCTTCGAGGTGGCGGCCCCGACCTACCTGATCAATTCGTACAAATACGGCGGCGGCACCGTCACCGCACCGACGTCCGTGGCCAAGGGGAGCAATCACACCGTGACCTTCACCGCCGACCCGGGATATCAGATCAGCCGGATTGTCGTCGATGGCGTCGATCTGCCGGGCGCGCCCTTCGCCTCGCCCTACGACTACACCTTCACCAATGTCACCAAGGCCCACAGCCTCTATGCCGTGTTTGTGCAGTAACTAAGTTATTTGGCAGGGTAAGGCAATATGGGAGTCGGCCGGATTTCGGGCCGGCTCCCATATCATTTCTGTTTCGTGGTACCCGGTACCGGCCGTTTCCTGCGATGAACGATAAAAAGGGTGGCCTATATGGCCACCCTTTTTATTTAATTTCTTTAGGTGCTAACCGAGATGGTAACTGGGACGATCGAAGGGTAGGTGCAAAAAAAACGACAGAGTATGGACATACAGATCAAAACATTGCACCCTTTCGCAAACTCGATCATTGTCGCAAAGTGCGTCAAATTGCATAACATACTGTAACTAAAAGGGTAATTTATGTTGGCACTATTTCTGATAGGATTATTTAACAAAACTACTTTAGTTTTACTTCAGCCTGGCGAAAGGTATTAATTGATGAATATATTATTGTGTTGCATCGTTGTTTTCCTGTGTGTTTCACCAAACTCAATTGCCGCCGAAACCCTGACCCTCAAGGACGAAAACGACAAGATCAGCTACAGCGTCGGCTACCAGGTCGGCGGGGACTTCAAGAACCAGGGGGTGAAGCTGAATGCCGAGGCCGTGGTCCAGGGCATCCGCGATGCCGGAGGCCAGCGCAAGCCGCTCCTTTCCCCCGAGGATATGCGCACCACCCTGATCGAACTGAAGCAAAAGATCGTGGCCGGGCAAGCCCCGCTGAACCCCGAAGCAGCAAATCCAGTCTCGGCCGGGCAACAACTGGAACAGGCACGGGCTGCCCGGGATTTTCTCGATCAGAACGCCAAAAAAGACGGGGTGACGGTCCTCCCTGACGGGGTTCAGTACCGGATCCTCAAGGCGGGGAGCGGACGCAGGCCGACCCTGGATGACGAGGTCGCCATCAACTTCCGCACCACCCTGATCGACGGCAAGGAGATTGCCACCACCTACCGGGACGAGGTGGGAACACCCAAGGTCTACCGCGTGGCAAAGATTCTCCCGGGGTTGCAAGGGGTGTTGCCGCTGATGGCCGAGGGGTCGAAGTGGCAGGTTGTCCTTCCGCCCCTGGTGGGCGGTCGGGAACGAGAACTGCTGCAAAGCCATAAAGTTCTTATATATGACATCGAACTGGTCTCGGTAATGACCGCAGCGAAAGCGCAGCCATAACCTGGCACAACGTCTTTGCCTGGCCGCGCGACAAGAGTGCCGGTCAAGATTAATATCGGGTCTTTGGTCAATTTCTCAATTGGAGGAGTCCATGAAAAAACGAATGACAAATCTGGCAATGATCGTGGCGACCCTCGCCCTGACCTTGTGCGGCAGCGGCGCGCTGTCCGTTGCGCGGGCCGCACTGCCGGGGGGGACACTTGACCCGACACTGATTCCCAAGTATGTCACCCCCCTGGTCATCCCGCCGGTGATGCCGGCCGCGAGTGCGCCCATCGGCACTCCCGGCACCGAAAACTACGATATCGCCGTACGCCAGTTCAAGCAGCAGATCCTCCCCGGCGGCATCTGGAATGTGGCCGGAGGCTATCCCGCCGGCACCTACACCTACCCGCCAACCACCGTCTGGAGTTACGGCAGCGCCTTCGACCCGATGCCTGACTCGTCCGCTCTCGGTGGCGGTGTCGGCGTCGCCCCGGCGCCAAACTCCTCCTTCAACTACCCGGCCTTCACCATCGAGAACACCGCGAACGTGATGACCAAGGTGCGCTGGCTCAACGAGTTGGTCCAGGACCCGAGCAATTGCGACACCACGACCATGCCGCCGACACCGGCTGAAGGTTTCCCCAACGCCTGTAATTTCCTCCCCCATCTTCTCCCCGTCGACCAGACCCTGCACTGGGCCAACCCGCCCAAGGCCGACTGCCTCGTCGACGGCATGATGATGACCGATCCCTTGCGGACCGATTGCGAAACCCTCAATCAGGCTCCTTATGTCGGCCCGGTCCCCATCGTCATCCATGTGCATGGCGCCCATGTCAACCCGCAGAGCGACGGCTACCCCGAAGCCTGGTGGCTACCCAATGCCGACAACATTCCCGGGACTTACGCCAAAACCGGCAGTCGCTATGGCCAGTGGACCGACGATGGCGCCAATAACGTCCCCGGTTCGGCTTTCTTTGCCTACGAGAATAGCCAGGAAGCAACCACCATCTGGTACCATGACCATGCCATGGGGATGACCCGCCTCAACGTCTACGCCGGTCCCGCCGGTTTCTGGCTCATCCGGGGCGGCAGCAACGACACCGCCCCCGGTGTCCTGCCCGGCCCGGCCCCCGATGCCGACGACCTGACAGTCCCCCTCAACGTCGTCGGCAACCCGAAACGCAACTCCATCCGCGAGATCCCCATCGCCATCCAGGACCGTTCCTTCGACTGGGTCGATGCCAACGGCACCCCGGTTGCGGCAGGCGCCTCGGCCGTGGGGACCAAGCTTTGGTACCCGACCAGCCGCGTCGATTTCGACGGCTTTAGCGGCCCCTATCTCGGCGATGCGACCGACGCCAATGCCGACATCTCGGCAATCTGGAACCCGGAAGCCTTTTTCAATACCTTCGTCGTCAACGGCGTCACCTGGCCGGCCCTCAACGTCGCTCAGGAACGCTACCGCTTTCGCCTGCTCAACGGCTGCAACTCGCGGACGCTGAATCTGGCCATGCGGGTCGTCACCGGCCCCGGCCTCGACGGCATTTACAACACGGGCGACGATGTCCTCGGCGCCGAGATCCCCTTCTTCCAGATCGGCGGCGACCAGGGCTTCCTGCCCAAGGTCACCATGATTCAGACCGGCTTCATGACCCAGTTGACCCCCGGCCAACCCCTCCCCACCGTCACCCCGACCCCGGACGACATGCAGGCGCTGCTGCTGATGCCGGCCGAGCGGGCCGATGTCGTCGTCGACTTCACCGGCATCGCCAATGGCACCCGGATTCGCATCGTCAATACCGCCGACGACGGTCCCTTCGCCGGCCTCGACCCCCTGGCGGTCGCCGACCCGGCCACCACCGGCCAGGTCATGGAATTTGTCGTCGATGCCAGCATCAACAAGGCCGGTGGCGATACCAGCACCGCCGTCACCGCCCTGGTGCTGCCGGCCGACACCCCCCTCGGGGCGGCGAGCAACACCCGCCAGGTCTCCCTCAACGAGATGGTCTCGGAGACGACCTGCATTGCCATGGACGCCATGGAGGGTTTCGTCCAGTTCCTCTATACCGTACCGGCCGGAACCTTTGATCCGGTGGCCTGCCAGAACGCGGCCCAGGCCATTGATTCAACCTATATCGGCGATCTCGCCGGCCCGCGTCAGGCCCGGCTCGGAACCGTTGTCGACGACCCCATGGCCGGCGGGCTGGTCTCCGTTCCCCAGCGCTGGCAGGAGCCGATCACCCAGAATCCCCTCCTCGATTCCACCGAACTCTGGGAAATCTACAACGCCACGATGGATGCCCATCCGATCCACGTGCACCTGGTACGCTTCGAGATCGTCGAACGCGAGGGCCTGGCCATCGACCCCCTCACCGGCGTGATGACCCCCGGCGGGCCAACGACCGTCACGTCACCGCGCTTCAACGAGTTGGGCTTCAAGGATACGGTCGCGGCTTATCCCGACCAGATCACCCGGCTCAAGGCCAAGTTCGACATCCCCGGCCTCTACGTCTGGCATTGTCATATCGTCGAGCATGAAGATAACGAGATGATGCTGCCATTCGAGGTCCTTGTCGATACCGATAGTGACGGACTGCCGGATAACTGGGAAGTCGCCAACAACCTTGATCCGAATAGCGCCACCGGCATCAATGGGGCGGCAGGCGATCCGGATGGAGACGGACTGACCAATTTAGACGAAATGACCATGGGGACGAACCCGCGCAATGCCGATACGGATGGGGATGGTCGCTGGGACAATCTTGATACGAACCCATTAATGTTCGATTATGCTGTTTTTGTTAAAACTGTTGGCTCGGGGAGCGTAGCCGGCGGCGGTATCAGTATCACGGCAAACAGTTCTGCCAACTCCTATGTTGAAGCCGGCGGAGCAGCCACCTATGTCTTCACCCCGGACGCCGGTTACAAAATTTCTAAAATTGCGGTCGATGGTGTTTTTCAGCCATTGGGCAGCTCTTACGCCGTTGCCGGAATCGGCGCCAACCATGAAGTCGTTGTGTACTTCGGAGAAGATACCTACCCCATTGTCGCGAACGCAAAAATCGGCGGCACCATTGCCAATGGCGCGTTTTCGGCCAGCAATGGTGTGGCGAAAACCTTGAATGTGCCGGCCAACAGCGATCAGACCTTTACTATCAGTGCCTTGCCCGGCTATCGGATTTCACGGGTCGCGATCGATGGCACGTTCGTCGGGGCGATTAGCAGCCATACGTTCACGGCAGTGAACGTCAATCACGACATCACAGCCTACTTCGAATCCACGACTGCCTACACCGTCACGGTCGATTCACGGGTCGGCGGCACGGTGACCAACGGGGCATTCAGCGTCAACAGCGGGACGACGAGCACCCTCTCCGTGACGGGCGGCACCGATCAAACATTCAGCATCACCCCCTTGGCCGGATATAAGATTTCCCGAGTGGCGGTGGACGGAACCTTCATCGGTGCGGTGACGACATTCAGCTTCAATAATGTCAGCGCCAGCCACAGTGTCGTTGTCTACTACGTCGTGGACAATGCAACGGTCCAACTCGACGCCCGCCTTGGCGGTTCGATCTCTGATGGCACCACTACCGTCGCCAGCGGGACATTCCGGACGCTCAGTTATCCTGCCGGCTCGAATCAGACCTTCACCATCACCCCGCTCCCCGGCTACTCGATTCTTCGGGTGGCGGTGGACGGGGTTTGGGTCGGAGCTGTTGGCAGCGTGCCAATGAACAGTATTACCTCCGGCGCC
>MGTO01000108.1 GCA_001799485.1 Desulfuromonadales bacterium GWC2_61_20
CCGATAGCCATTGTGCAGCAGCGGTTTCAGATCGCGCGCCAAGGTCGCCGGATCGCAGGAAACGTAGAGCACACGCGGTGGCCGCACGCTGAGGAGTTCGCGGCTGACAGCGAAAGCCCCCTCGCGCGGCGGGTCGAGGAGGACCAGATCGAAAGGGACGGCGGCGGCGAGTTCGGTAAGGGCGCCGGCGGCGGGACGGGCGAGGAAACGGGTGTTCTGCAGACCGTTGGCGGCGGCGTTCTGCTCTGCCTGGGCGATGGAGGGGGCGTAGTCCTCGACCCCGACGACTTCGCGGCTGCGCCGCGCCAGAGGGAGGGAGAAATTGCCCATGCCGCAGAAGAGATCGAGGACCCGCTCGCGGCCGGTCAACTGCGCGGCGGCCATGGATGCGGCCACCAGTGCCCGGTTTTGCGCCAGGTTGACCTGGGCGAAACCGCCGGGACCGTAGGCCAGATGCAACGTCGGGTCATCGCATTGCACGGTCAGCTCGGCCGCGCCGTGCACCGGCACGATCCCCTCCTTGCGTCCAGCCTGCAGGAAGAGGGCGAACCCCTCCTCTTCAGCCTGCGGCGCCAGCGCCCTCCGCACGGCGCTTTCGCCACCGGGGAGGACATGCACCACGGCGCGGCGCGCCCCGGCGTCGTCGATATTGAGATCGATCTGCGGCACCCGGTCAGCGGCGCCCGCAGTGACGAGGGCGGCGCGCAAGCCGGGGAGGAGGGCATTGAGGGGATCGGGGACGAGGGGGCAGGCGACGATGTCCTCGACGTAATGGCTGCCGCGCCGGTAGAAGCCGAGAACGAAACCGGTTGGGGTGTTGCGGCACTTGAACTGCACCCGGCTGCGGTAGCCAAAGGGGGCCGGCGCCGGGACGATCGGGCGGAGCGCCTCGGCGGGGGCAGCGGCGAAACGCACCAGCTGCTCGCGAAAGATCGCCTCCTTGGCCGCCGCCTGCTCGGCATAGGGGAGATGCTGCCACTGACAGCCGCCGCAGCGACCGAAGACCGGACAGGGCGGGGTCACCCGCTGCGCTGCCGGGGCGAGGATGTCGACCAGCTCCCCTTCGGCCCAGCGCCCTTTGTCCTTGACGATGCGGCAGCGGACGCGGTCACCGGGGGCGGTGAGAGGGACGAAGATCGCCTTGCCGTCGAGACGGCCGACACCGTTGCCGCCGAAGGCGAGGCGATCGATGGTCAGTTCGACCGTCATCGCAGGGGGGACAGGTGGACGGAAGAGCGCTGCCGTTCGAGCTCGGCCACCAGCATGCGGGCCGGCATGTCGGGGCGGGCGAGATAGGCGTGCGCCTGCTTGAGGAAGGCGGTGAGGAGAGCCTGCTGCACCTGGGTCACCTCGGCGCCCGCCACCCCCATCCGTTCCAGGGTCTTGTGGGTGACGAGGCTGGCCCCGTAGCGGGCGCGGGCACGGGCGAGCAAGGCGGGGTCGAGCTTGCCCAGACCATGATGGTCGAGGGGGAGATGGATCTCGACGGCGACGACGACGCGATGGTAATCGCCGAAGTAGCGGTTGCCGGCTTCGCGGCAGCGCAGGTGCAGGCCGTTGGCCAACACCTCCTCGTGCAGCAGCAACTGTTTCGCGGGCATCTTGCCGACCGCATGATCCTTGGGGGGGAGAAGCATCAGCCCTTCTTTCTACGCTCGCCCTCGACCCAGTCGAGGCGGCTCCAGAGACCCTGCAGCACCTGGACGTCGCGCTCGTTGAGGCCGGCGCGAGCGAAGATACGGCGGAAGGTGCGGAGGACATGGTCGGGATTCTGCGGATCGAGATAGCCGACGTCGAGGAGGGTTTGCCGCATATGGCCGTACATCGCCTCGGTGCTCGCCGTCGGGGCGGTCTTGCGCCGGCGCTTCCCCCCCTTCCCGGCGGCCTCACCGGCGGCCAGCGCCACTTCATAGAGGCAGACCGCCACCGCCTGGGCCAGGTTCATCGACGGCAGGGACTCCTCGGTGGGGATGGTGACGAAGCGGCGGCAGAGGTCGAGTTCTTCCGTATGCAGGCCGCGGTCCTCACGGCCGAAAACCAGCGCCGCCTGCCCCTGCCCGGCCGCGGCCAGGGTTTCGCGGGCGGCAGCGTCAGGATGGAGAAAGTCCTCGCGGTATTTGCCGAAGCGACGGGTGGTGCCGATGCTGAAGGCACAGTCGGCCAGGGCCGCGGCCAGGGTCGGATAGATACGGGCCGATTCCAGCAATCCGGACGCCTTGACCGCCATGCGCCGCGCCTCGTCGCCCAAATGGTCGGTCTGCGGATTGACCAGACGCAGGTCCGACAAACCGAAGTTGGCCATCACCCGGCAGACCGAGCCGATATTGAGGCCCCCCTGCGGTTCGACCAGGACGACGGCGATATTGGCCAGGTGGGCGGAAGGTGTCACCAAAGGTCTCCGAGGGCAAATTGCAGCGCCGCACAGGCGGCGATGGCGGCGGTTTCGGTGCGCAGGATGCGCGGGCCGAGGGAGATCGGCAGAACGCCGGCGGCGCGGGCCTGCGCCATCTCCTCCGGGGCAAAGCCACCCTCGGGACCGATGAAGAGGGCGAGGCGTTGCGGTCGCTCGTCGCGTAGCGCTTCATGCAGGGTCCAGACCGGCTCCCCCTCGAAAAGGAAGAGGCGGACATCGTCCGCCGCCGCTTCCTGCAAGGCTTCACACAAGGTAAGACAAGGCCCCAACTCCGGCAGCTGCGCCCGGCGGCATTGAATTGCCGCCCGCCGCACCACCTCCGGCCAGCGGTGCGACTTCTTCTGTCCGGCATCACGTTCGGCCACAGTGGCGGAACGGGCCGTGGTCATCGGCACGATACGCGCGGCGCCGAGTTCGGTCAGCTTCTCCAGGATCAGTTCGAAGCGCTCCTTTTCGGGGAGCGCCTGATAGATCGCCAGGGCGATGGGACTCTCCAGCGGTCGCAGCAGGCGCTGGAAGGGCACCGCCGTGCCGCCGGCGGCGGCGAGTGCGGTCAGGCGCGCGCGCCAGCAGAGGGTCTCCGCGTCAACCAATGTCACCACCGCGCCGGGACGCACCTGCCAACAGAAGAGGGCCGCGGCGGTCTCCGCGCCGAAGCTCACTTCCTCTTCGGCTAGTAGCACACCATCCAGGCGCGGCAGGCTCTGTGTCCCGCCCCTATTCACGCATGCGCGGGGCAAAGCCGACCTCCTGGTACTTGCGAAAACGCGCCCGTGAGGTTTCCGCCAGGGCGTCGTCGTAGAGTTCGGCGAAGTCGATGATCTGAGTGAAGTTGCGCATGAAGTCGAGGCTGCACGGTTTGCCCATGATCAGCACTGTGGCCCCGTTGCAACTGCGCTCGTCGACGCAGATGACGATGGGGTCGGCAAAGCAGTCGACGCTGCCGTTGTCGAAGGCATGAGGGAGAAAGGAACCCTTGTTCCAGCTCCAAAGGAAACGGTCGAGGGTCACCCCCTGATTGGCGTCCTGGACCGTGATCAGCACCCGCTCGCCGGCCTGGAAAAACTCCTCGGCCAGTTCGGCCAGGTGTTTGGCCTTCTCGGGTTTGCGCAGGCGGACAAATTCGACGGTGGGCATAAGGACCTGTTCAGGTTGGATGAAAAAGGGCAGCCCTTTGGCCGCCCCTGTCTATAGCATCTTTACCGGTACTATTTCAATGTTTGCGACTTGACCGGGACCGTTTTGGCGACCCGAGGTACACTCCTATCAGTCCTTCAGTAAAGATGCAATTCCGGCCACTTCGATTTCGGGATCGAGATCGTCGGCGCTACCTGCGGCCGAGACGGCATAGTTGGCAATCTCTTCATGGATCGCCAGCCGCTTGAGCGCAGCTGAATCGATCAGCGACTTCATCTGGGTAATGGCGATCTCATTCAATTGCACCAAACGCTCCGACGGTGCAATGCCTTGACGAATAAGGACGGAGTTGATGTTTTCGAGGTTCGACAGTACCACCAATTGCTCGAGCGTGGCATGGTCGCGCAGATTTCCATCCGCTTCAGGATGAGCGTCGCGCCACTCGCCGGCAGACATGCCGAAAAGGGCGACATTGAGCAGGTCGGCTTCGGAAGCATAAATGGTGGAGATACGCGACTTGCTCAGGCGAGGTGGGATCAGTTTCTCTTTCACCGCGTCAGTGTGGATCCGATAGTTGACCTTGGCGAGGATGCGGGAGACGCTCCACTCAAGATGCTTCTGTTCGAACTCCTGCTGCTTGAGCCGCTGAAATTCTTTGAGCAGGTAGAGCTTGAATTCGGCGCTGACCCACGCGGCAAACTCAAAGGCAATATCCTGATGAGCAAAAGTACCACCGGCTCGTCCCGCCTTGGTTATGATGCCGAACGCCCCTGTCGACTCGATCCATTTACCAGGAGAAAGGACAAAACTGTTGCTGCCGGCTTCGTGCATAAAGCGGTCGAATTCGACCGCTTTAAAATTGGAATTGTGCAACCGCTCCCATAGACCAAGAAACTCAATGGTGCTGCGATTACGCAGCCAGTTCTTGATGACGTCAATCGGTTCGTTCGGATTCTTATAACGGGCAATGTCGGTCAGTGAGATAAAGTCATCCTGTTCCCTGCGAACGACTGTGACCGCGCTCCCCTTGACGCTGATCGTGCGATTTTTCATAGCCCCCTCCGGTTAGTCGAAATTCTGTGCTGCAATCTTTCTCCCCGGCGAGATTATATAAGACCTCCAGCCATTGCCGCAATGATTCGCAAACCCTACCCTTGTTCGGCGGCAACCCGCGCCAGAAACGCCGACATCTTCTTTCTGGGGATGGTGGTCAGTTGCAGCAGCAGTTCGAAGGGGAGGTGGCGCAAGGCGTGCTGGTCTTTGAGTTCCTGGAGGAGGCCGAGCCAGAGGTGGGCGGTCATTTCGGCGTCGGCGAGGGCGCGGTGGTGGACGCCGTCGGTCGGCAGGCGTTTGTAGTGGACCAGTCCGGCCAGGGTATGGTTGGGGGCGTCGGGATAGACGCGGCGGGAGAGCAGCATCGAACAGGCCATCTCCTGGCAGCGGCGGTGGCCGTTGCGCGCGCATTCAGCGTCGAGGAAGCGCTTGTCGAAACCGGCGTTGTGCGCCACCAGCGGGTGGTGGCCGAGAAATTCGATCAGCTGCGGCATGACCTCGGCGATGG
>MGTO01000109.1:0-16918 GCA_001799485.1 Desulfuromonadales bacterium GWC2_61_20
AGATTTTGTTGGCTGGCAGAATAGCATAATTATCAAATAACTTCGATATGTTAGAAGCTACTTGGAGCAATTTTCTGTATGTAGCGTCACGGAGTCAGGATTGTATAAAAAATGGAAGGAAAGAGATCTTTCAATGTGTATTGCCGGAAAAGAAATACCATCAATTTCGGCTAGTTATGTAATTCAAGTTTATCCATTCTTTCAAGATATTCCGTATAGTGGCGAAACAAATCCTTACGTAACATCGAGAAAATGGAAGATATTCTATGTCTCGAAATTTGAGCATCAGCTACTTAATCATGGAGACCTGGTTGCGAAATATGTGTGGTATGAATGGGACTTTCTTCCTTTCTTTGGGTTGGAAGACTCTTATCCAATAAAAAGCAATCCAGGCAACAATGTTTATGAAGATTTTTTTGGGATTATTCTTTCAAGTGAAAATCAAATGAATAATTGGCATTGAGGTGAGTCCGCACACACCTGTGGAGCGATTCCGGAGGAATTTAATGCAGACGGGACAAGATGACAAAACCGCCCGCGCCGAAGCCAATGCCACTCTGCGTGCGCTGCGCATGCAGCGCAATGAAGTGGGACAGCAAAGAGGCCACTTTTTATGCTTATTCTTCGAAAGCAGCTCTTTATGATCCTCATTCTGCGGCCCATCTGACAGTCAGATTTCACATCGACCGAAACCAGAAAGGCCACCCGCGCGGGTGGCCTTTCTGGTTATCTCGTCGGCACCGCCATGACGGGCGGGAGCGCATCTCTTCCTTTGCGGATAAAGTGCTCGTCAAAGGTATAGAAGGCTTCCGACGCTTCACTAGAGGCGAGATGCAGGGCATCGGCGAAATCGAAGCCTTGCGCATAGAAATCGAGGGCGGCGGCGATCTGTCCGGGCGATTCGGCCGTCACCATCGGCAAGCCGAGAATCTGCAACAATGATTTGTGAATGACTGCCGCTTCAATACGATAGGCCGCCCGCAGCACCCACTCCACTTCGAGGAGGACCGTCTTGGGGAGAAAGACGGCTTCGGACTGCTCCAGCAGCGCCAGAGCCCGCCGGGCCTGCGCCTTGTCGTCGTTGGTCAGGTAGCGCACCCAGAGATTGGTATCGAAAGTCACCATCAGCGCTTCCCCTTGCGCCACGCCTTGGCTACTTCCTCATTCACGGCGTCCTGTATCTCCTCCAGACTTTTCGCCGCGCCTTGATAGCCGGTGCAGCCGAGGCCGTTCTGCACATCGGTGGCGGGAAAGCTGCCGATTGGTTTGAGGAGGACGCCGCCCTGCACCTCTTCGACGAGAAAGCGAGTGCCGGCCTTCCAGTGATGACTGGTGCGGATCGTTTTGGGAATGATGACCTGTCCCTTGCTGGAGAGGAGTGTCGTTTCCATGGGGTGCCTCAGGTAAGATTCGGTAAGACAACGATAGCTGGATTTCAGTAGCACAGGCAAGGAAAATCTGTCGCTGGTTCAGTCGGTCGATCTTAGTCTTCCCGCCAGCAGATACCAAATCCCTCCTGCGACTTGCAACCCGACCAGAATAGCAAACGCCAGCTGGTACGCGCCGGCGAGGGTGTGGCCGTTGCCGCTGGCGAGCCAGGCGTCGATGAGGGCGCCGATCCCCCATTGGGCGGCGAAGGCGGCGAAGAAGACGAGGACGTTGAGGCCGGTGTTGACGCGGCCGGCGAGGGCGGCGGGGAAGGCCTGGGAAAAGAGGGCGTAGGGGAGGATGCCGGCGGTGCCGCAGAAGCCGAAGAGGGTCCAGCAGATCAACGGATAGTCGCGGCCGACGAGAAGAATCGCCAGTTGCACGGCGATAAAGAGGCCGAGGCCGAAGGTCGCCACCGTCAGCGGACGCAGGCCGTGGCGGGGGGCGCGGGCGGCGACGGCGCCCCAGAGGAGGAAGCCGGCGACCATCGACGCGGCGGTAGCCATGAGGATGCCGGCGGCGGTCTCGCGCCTTAACCCCACCACCTCGCGCAGCCATGGTCCCGCCCACAGCCCCTGCAGCGAGAGGAAGGCGGCCTGCGAGGCGACGGTCCACGGGGTGAGGCGCCAGAAGGCCGGGCTGGCGAAGACCTGGCGCACCCCGGCGAACTGCTGGCGCAGCGGGAGGGGTTGGGTCGTCAGCGGTGGTTCGGGGACGAGGAGATAGAGGAGCAGCGCGGCGAGGAGGGTGGCGCCGCCGAGACCGGTGAAGAGGAGGCGCCAGTCGACCAGGCGCAGCGCCCCTTCCACCGGGGCGGTGGCGAGGAGGGCGCCGAGGCCGCCGGCGGCGGTCTGGATGCCGTTGACCAGGGGGAGGCGCTCGGGCGGGTGCCACAGGGCAAAGGCCTTGAAGGCGGCCATGAGGCAGGCGGAGACGCCGAGGCCGATGAGGGCCCGGCCGACGACCAGGGCGAAGAGCGTTTCGCCGTGGGCAAAGAGGAGGGCGCCGGCACCGGCGACCACCAGGAGGAGCGCCTCGACCCGGCGCGGCCCGAAACGGTCGAGGAGAACGCCGAGAGGGAGCTGGAAGGCGGCAAAAGCGAAAAAATAGGCGGCGGTGAGGAGGCCGAGGTCGGACGGATGGAGAGCGAGGTCGCGCACCAGTTCGGGGGCGATGACGGCGTTGACGACGCGGAAGAGATAGGAGAGGAGGTAGCCGAGGGCGAAGGGAAGGGAGACCCGCAGCAGGATGGCGGTGCTGTGACGCATGAGGTGTCCGATAGGGGCAGGGAGGAAAAGGGCTGGCGCATGGTAGCGTGTTCGTGCAGAAGGAAAAAGGGGAAAATGCGCCCCTAATCTTTTGCCGCGGCCTCGCTTGCGGCGTTGCGCGGCGGGGGGAAGTCCGCTATGCTTTGGCCTTGCCGTTTTGTTCTTGCCCCTTTCCCCTTCCGTCCCCCGGAGTGACCCATGTCCTTCGCCGCCATCCCCGCCGCCCAGGGACTTTTCGATCCGCAGCACGAGCACGACTCCTGCGGGGTCGGCATCGTCGCCAACATCCACGGCCGCCGCTCTCACGACCTCATCCGCCAGGCTCTCGAAGTCCTCGCCAATCTCGCCCACCGCGGCGCCGTCGGCAGCGAGGCCAACACCGGCGACGGCGCCGGGATTCTGCTGCAGATCCCCCACGACTTCTTCCGCGAAGAACTGGCCGAGCAGGAGATCATTCTGCCGGCCCCGGGGGAATACGGCGTCGGCATGCTCTATCTCCCCCCCGAGCGCAAGGAGCGCGACCGCTGCGAGCGCCTCACCGAGGAGATCATCGGCGAGCAGGGGTTGCGTTTTCTCGGCTGGCGCACGGTGCCGACCAACAACGCTCCCTTGGGCGACGGGGCCAAGGCGACGGAGCCCTACATCCGCCAGATTTTCGTCGGCCGCGGCCGCGCCGGCGCCGATGCCCTCGATTTCGAGCGCGCCCTCTACCTCTGCCGCCGTCGCCTCGACAACCGGGTGCGCGCCAGAGGGGCGGCGATGGCCTCCTTCTTCTATGCCTGCAGCTTCTCCAGCCGCACCATCGTCTACAAGGGGATGCTGACGCCGAAACAGCTCTCCGAATATTTTCTCGACCTGCGCAATCCCCTGATCGAGAGTGCCCTCGCCCTGGTCCATTCGCGCTACGCCACCAACACTTTTCCCAACTGGGTGCGCGCCCATCCCTACCGCTTTCTCGCCCACAACGGCGAGATCAACACCCTGCGCGGCAACGTCAACTGGATGGCGGCGCGCCAGGCCCTTCTCGTCAGCCGCTCCCTGGGGGAGGAGTGGGCCAAGGTCCTGCCGGTGATCGACGAGGCCGGGAGCGATTCGGGGATGCTCGACAACTGCCTCGAATACCTCGTCCTTTCCGGCCGCTCCCTCCCCCACGCGGTGATGATGCTGATCCCCGAGCCGTGGTCGCGCCACGCCGAGATGGATGACGAAAAGAAGGCTTTTTACGAATACCACGCCAGCCTGATGGAGCCGTGGGACGGCCCGGCGGCCATCGCCTTCTGCGACGGCGTCCGCATCGGCGCCGTCCTCGACCGCAACGGCCTGCGCCCCGGGCGCTTCTACCTCACCGCCGACGGCCTCGCCGTCGTCGCCTCCGAGGTCGGCGTCCTCGACCTTCCCGTCGCCGAAGTCGTGCAGAAGGGGCGGCTGCGGCCGGGGCAGATGTTTCTCGTCGATACCGAAAAAGGGCGCATCATTTCCGACGAAGAGATCAAGCGCGAGATCGTTCGCGAGCAGCCCTACCGCCAGTGGCTGCAGCAGCACCTCGTCCGTCTCGAAGACCTCCCCGCCGCCGCCACTCCGGCTCCGGCCGAAACGGTGCCTTTGGCCCTGCGCCAGGAGCTCTTCGGCTACACCTTCGAGGAGCTGCGCAAGGTCCTCTTGCCGTTAGCCGCCAGCGGCAGCGAAGCCCTCGGTTCGATGGGGAGCCATACCCCCCTGGCGGTCCTTTCGCCGAGACCTCAGCTCCTCTCGAGCTACTTCAAGCAGCTCTTCGCCCAGGTCACCAACCCCCCCATCGACAGCATCCGCGAAGAGCTCATCACCTCGACGGAGACGACCCTCGGCGCCGAGCGCAACCTCCTCCACCCCGAGCCCGAGTCGTGCCGCCAGGTCAAGCTGGCGACGCCGCTCCTCGCCAACGACCAACTCGCCCGTCTGCGCCACCTCGATCAGCCCGGCCTGGTGACGGTCTCCCTCTCCCTCCTCTTCCCGGCCCGCTCCGGGGTCAGCGGGATGGAGCAGGCCTTCGATACCCTCTGTCGTCTCGCCGACGCCGCCATCGCCCAGGGTGCGACCATCCTCGTCCTTTCCGACCGCGGCGTCAGCGACAGCCAGGCACCGCTCCCGGCCCTCCTCGCTGTCGCCGGCCTGCACCACCATCTCATCCGCCGCGGCACCCGCACCCTGGTCGGCCTCGTCGTCGAAACCGGCGAAGCCCGCGATGTCCATCAGCTCGCCCTTCTCCTCGGTTACGGGGCCGGGGCGATCAATCCCTACCTCGCCTTCGAGAGCATCGAGGCGGGGATCGCCGCGGGGCTGCTGCCGGGGATCGCGCCGGCGCAGGCGGTGAAGAACTACACCAAAGGGCTCACCAAGGCGGTGGTCAAGACCATCGCCAAGATGGGGATTTCGACCATCCAGAGCTACCGCGGCGCCCAGATCTTCGAAGCGGTCGGCCTCGGCCCCCGCCTCATCGACCGCTTCTTCACCCGTACTCCGTCGCGCCTCGGCGGCATCGAACTCGACGGCGTCGCCGCCGACACCCTGCGCCGCCACAGTCACGCCTTCGCCCCGCGCCGCGACCCCGACGAGGGACTCCCCCCCGGCGGCAAGCACCAGTGGCGCAACGACGGCGAGTTTCAGCAGCTCGGGCCGCTGGTCGTGCACAAGCTGCAAGCGGCAGTGCGCGCCGGCGACTACAGCCAGTTCAAGGAATTTTCCACCCTCGCCGACGATCACAGCCGCCAGACCGGCACCCTGCGCGGCCTGCTGCGGCTGCAGTTTCCTCCGGACACGATCCCCCTCGACGAGGTCGAATCCGTCGCCGAGATCGTCAGCCGCTTCAAGACCGGGGCGATGTCCTACGGCTCCATCAGCAAGGAAGCGCACGAGGCCCTGGCGGTCGCCATGAATCGCCTCGGCGGCAAGTCCAACACCGGCGAGGGGGGGGAAGACCCGGCCCGCTACCACATCGAGGAGAACGGCGACAGCCGCAACAGCGCCATCAAACAGGTTGCCTCGGGGCGCTTCGGCGTCACCAGCCTCTTTCTCGTCAATGCCCGCGAGCTGCAGATCAAAATGGCGCAAGGGGCCAAGCCGGGGGAAGGGGGCCAACTCCCCGGCACCAAGGTCTACCCCCCCATCGCCCGGGTGCGCCATTCGACCCCCGGCGTCGGCCTGATCTCGCCGCCGCCGCACCATGACATCTACTCCATCGAGGATCTCGCCCAGCTCATCTTCGATCTCAAGAATGCCAACGAGGGGGCGCGCATCAGCGTCAAGCTGGTGGCCGAGGTCGGCGTCGGCACCATCGCCGCCGGGGTGGCCAAGGCCAAGGCCGACGTCGTCCTCATCTCCGGCCACGACGGCGGCACCGGCGCCTCGCCCCTCTCCAGCATCCACCACAGCGGGGTGCCGTGGGAGCTGGGACTGGCCGAGACTCACCAGACGTTGGTTCTCAACGGCCTGCGCGACCGCATCGCCGTCGAGACCGACGGTCAGCTGCGCACCGGCCGCGATGTCGTCATCGCCGCCCTCCTCGGCGCCGACGAGTTCGGCTTCGCCACCCTCCCCCTGGTCGCCCTGGGCTGCATCATGATGCGCGCCTGCCACCTCAACACCTGTCCGGTCGGGGTCGCCACCCAGGACCCGCAGCTGCGGGCGCGCTTCGCCGGCAAGCCTGAACATGTCGAAAACTACTTCACCTTTGTCGCCGAGGAGGTGCGCGAACTCATGGCTCGCCTCGGCGTGCGGCGTTTCGACGAGCTCATCGGCCGCAGCGACTGGCTCGCCATGCAGCCGTCGCCGCTGCCGGAAAAGGCCCGCACCCTCGACCTCTCCCGCCTCCTCCATCTCGCCGCACCGCCGCTGGAGAGCGCCCCGGCCTGTCGTCTGCCGCAGGAGCACGAGCTGCACAAAACCCTCGACCGCACCGTCCTCCTCGAACTCTGCGCTCCGGCCCTGGAGCGGGGGGAACAGGTGCGGGCAAGCCTGCCGATTCGCAACCTCAACCGCGCCGCCGGGACTATCCTCGGCAGCGAAATCACCCGCCATTACGGCGCCGCCGGACTCCCCCCCGATACCATCCGCCTCAAGCTCCTCGGTTCCGCCGGCCAGAGCTGCGGCGCCTTCATCCCGCCAGGGCTGACCCTGGTCGTCGAAGGGGACGCCAACGACTACCTCGGCAAGGGGTTGTCGGGGGGGCGCATCGTCGTGCGGCCGCCGGCCGATGCCCCTTTTCGCCCCCGCGACAACATCATCGTCGGCAATGTCGTCGGCTACGGCGCCACCGCCGGCGAGCTCTTCATCGGCGGTCTTGCCGGCGAACGTTTCTGTGTCCGCAACTCGGGGGCGACGGCGGTGGTCGAAGGGGTCGGCGATCACGGCTGCGAGTACATGACCGGCGGGACGGTGGTCGTCCTCGGCCCGGTCGGGCGCAACTTCGCCGCCGGCATGTCGGGGGGGATCGCCTACGTTTACGACCCGCAGGGCGAACTGCCGCGGCGCTGCAACCTGGAGATGGTTGAGCTGCAAAGTTGCAACGACGCGAATGAGTCCGCCATGCTGCGGACCCTCGTCGAACGTTTCGCCGCGGCAACCCGCTCGACCCTGGCGGCCGAGCTCCTCGCCGATTGGGCCGGGACCTGCGCCCGCCTCGTCCGCATCATGCCGCGCGACTACGAGCGGATGCAGGCGGCAATCGTGCGCGCCGAGGTTGCCGGTTTGAGCGGCGCCGAGGCCGAAGCGGCAGCCTTCGAGGAGAACGCCCACGCCTTTGAGCGGGCCGGCGGAAATTAGTTCCCCCCCCCTCCCGATCTCCCCCCGCTGGGGGGAGGAGTGCTTTCTCCCTCCCCAGGAGGGGGAGGGCTGGGGAGGGGGATATGTTAGACGAACCCTATTTACGGAAAGACAGCCATGGGCAAACCGACCGGCTTTCTCGAGATCGATCGTCAACTCCCCCCCGACCGCCCTGTCAAGGAGCGCCTCGGCGATTGGGAGGAGTTCCACCTCCACCACCCCGAAGAACAATGCCGCGAGCAGGGGGCGCGCTGCATGGAATGCGGCACCCCCTTCTGTCACACCGGCCTGACCATCGCCGGTGCCGCCTCGGGCTGTCCGGTCTACAACCTCATCCCCGAATGGAACGATCTGGTCTATCGCGGGCTCTGGCGGCAGGCGCTGGCGCGCTTGCAGCAGACCAACAACTTTCCCGAGTTCACCGGCCGCGTCTGTCCGGCGCCGTGCGAGGGGGCCTGCGTCCTCGGCATTATCGCGCCGCCGGTGACGATCAAGGGGATCGAGCAGGCCATCGCCGACCGCGGCTTCGCCGAAGGCTGGATCGTGCCGCGCCCGCCGTCGGGGCGCAGCGGCAAAAGGGTAGCGGTGGTCGGTTCCGGGCCCGCCGGCCTCGCCTGCGCCGCCCAGCTCAACAAGGCCTGGCACGAGGTCACCGTCTTCGAGCGTGCCGACCGGGTTGGCGGCCTCCTCATGTATGGCATCCCCAATATGAAGCTCGACAAGTCGGTGGTGCAGCGCCGGAGCGACCTCCTCGCCGCCGAGGGGGTGCGTTTCGTCACCGGGGTCGAGGTCGGCCGCACCTACCCGGTGGCGCGGCTGCGCGATGAGTTTGACGCCGTCGTCCTCTGCTGCGGCGCCACCGAAGCGCGCGAATTGCCGATCCCCGGCCGCGACCTGGCCGGCATCCATCTGGCCATGGACTTTCTTTCCGGCAATACCCGCGCCCTCCTCGCCGGCACCGTCCCGGCGATTTCGGCGCGGGACCGCGATGTCGTCGTCATCGGCGGCGGCGATACCGGCACCGACTGCGTCGGCACCGCCCTGCGCCACGGCTGCCGCAGCGTCGTCCAGCTCGAAATCCTGCCCCGGCCGCCGTTGGAGCGGAGCCCGGATAATCCCTGGCCGCAGTGGCCGAAGATCCTCCGCGTCGACTACGGCCAGGAAGAGGCCCGCGAGCGTTTCGGCGCCGATCCGCGCCTCTTCTCCGTCAGCGCCGAGACCTTTTTGGGCCGCGACGGGGCCGTGAGAGGTTTGCGTCTGCATGAGGTGACCTGGCAGCTGGAGGCGGGGCGGCTGCTGCCGCGCAAGGTTGTTGGCAGCGAACGCGAGCTCGCCGCCGATCTGGTGTTGCTGGCCCTGGGTTTCACCGGCCCGGAAGGACTGCTCCCCGATGCGCTGGAGTTGACCCGCGACCCGCGCGGCAACGTCCAGGCCGATTATGGCCGCTTCGCCACCAACCGCCCCGGCATCTTTGCCGCCGGCGACATGCGCCGCGGCCAGAGTCTGGTCGTCTGGGCGATCAACGAAGGGCGCGCCGCCGCCCGCGAATGCGATCGGTATCTCATGGGTGACTCTGATTTGCCTTAATCGGTGGAGTTTTTTAAATCCAGGCAAACCTCTTTCTTGAAAACCCTGCGGAGGAACGCATGGCTCGGAAAATCTTCATCGCCGCCACCGGCCAGAACAGCGGCAAGACCACGACCAGCGTCTCCCTCATGCATCTGGCACGCAAGAAGTACCGTCGGGTCGGCTTCATCAAGCCCCTCGGCCCCAAACCTGCCCCCTTTCGCGGCGGGGTTTACGACAAGGACGCCATCCTCATGGCCGAGATCTTCGGTCTTGAGGACCAGATCGAGCTGATGTCGCCGGTCGTCCTCCATCCCGGCTCGACCCGGGAAATTCTCGACGGGCGCATCAGCGCCGCCGACCTCAAGCAACGGATGGCGAGTGCCCTCGCCGAACTCGACGCCCGTAACGACTTTCTCATCGTCGAAGGGTCGGGGCATGGCGGTGTCGGTTCGGTCGTCGGCCTCAGCAACGCCGCCGTTGCCAGCCTCGCCGGAGCACCGGTGATGATCGTCGCCGGCGGCGGCATCGGCAATGCTACCGACGCCGTCGCCCTCAATCTCGCCCTCTTCCGCCAGGAGGGGGTGGCAGTGCCGTTGGTCCTCATCAACAAGCTCTTCGCCGACAAACGCGAGGAGACGTTACGTTATCTCCACCTCGCTTTTCGCGGCCTCGGCGTCACCCTGCGCGGCGGCTTCAACTATTCGCCGATCCTCGCCAATCCGACCCTCTCGCGCATCGCCAAGATCCTCGGGCGCCCCTTGCGCGCCACCCCGGCCGAGGCCCAGCGCATCATCCACCACATCCAGCTCGGCGCCGCCTCGTCGCAACGGGTCATCGACCTCCTCGAAGAGTCGACGCTGATGATGATCAACAGCACCCGCGACGAGCTCATCGTCACCGCCTCTTCCCTCTATCACCTCCCCGAATACCGCGCCAAGATCGCCGGCCTGGTTGTCGCCGGCCTCAATCCGATGTCGGGGATCACCCAGAAGATCCTCGACGACAGTGGCGCCCCCTACATCCGCACCGAGATCACCAACTCCGAGACCTTCACCATCATCAGCAACGACGTCTCCAAGATCACCGCCGAGGATACGGAGAAAATCGAGCTGATTTACGCCATGGCCGAGGCCGACCTCGACTTCGCGGCGATCGATGCGCTGTTGTGATTCTTGCCCATGTTCGGCACACAAAAGGCCCGCAAGTCGATGCTTGCGGGCCTTTTGTGTGCCAAGGAGGAACGGATGCAGTCGGATTATCAGATTAATGTGCGGCGCTGGCCAGGGGGAGGTCGAACCAGATGCTGGTCCCCTGGCCGGGGGCGCTGCTCAGGGCGATGCTGCCGCCGTGTTCCTCGACGATGGCGCGGGCGATGGTAAGGCCGAGTCCGGTACCGCGCACGTCGGGGATGTCGCAGCTGCCGCGATAGAATTTGTCGAAAACGCGGCGTTGCTGTTCCGGGCTCATGCCGGGGCCCCGATCGGTGACGGTGATGCGGTAGCTGTTTCCGACGGTCGCTCCGCTGATGCGGATTTCATCACCTTCCGGTGCATATTTGGCGGCGTTGCCGAGAAGGTTGGCGAGGACCTGCTGGATGCGCCCGCGATCGATGCACAAGGGGCCGGAGGCCGGTTGCAGCTCCAGCTCGAAGCGGAAGCGGCTGTCGGCGCGTGCGGCGGTGACGGAAGTGCGCACGACATCTTCAATGGAAACGGGGGCGCGGTGCAAGGCGAGCCCCTGACCCGACTCCATGCGGCTGATTTCGAGGAGGTCATCGACCAGACGGGTGAGGATGCGGGACTGATCGTGAATACAGTCGAGAATCTCCTGCTGCTGGTTGGGGTGGAGGGTGGCGAGGCCGGTGGTGCTGAGAAGCTCGGCATAGCCGCGCACGACCATGAGGGGGGAATGGAGTTCATGGGCGGCCATGGTGATGAAATCGCGCTTGGCCTGCTCCATCTCGCGTTCGCGGGTGACCTCGTGCATGAGGACGATGACACCGCCCGGCCCGTTGTCGCTGCCAGGGAGGAGGGAGGTGCGGGCCTGGAAGACCCGGGAGCCATTATCGGCTGTGCGCAGGATGATATCAAGGGGTGCGCCAACCCGGTCCACATGGAGGGTAGCGACGATTTGTTCAACCGGCAGGGGAGGTAGCAACAGTTCCCCAAGGGGGTGTCCAAGAGCCGTTTCCGGGGTCAGGCCAAGGAGGGACGCCGCGGTCGGGTTAAGGAGGAGGAGGCGACCTTCGCCATCGACGGCCAGGAGCCCATCGGGAACCGAGCGGAGAATGCCGTCGATGCGTTTTTTGGCCTGCTCCGATTCAGCCAGGGCCCGACCGAAGGCTTCCTCGGTGTGACGGCGGACGGCGATCTCGCTGGTCAGGAGCCGGTTCGCCTCGAGGATCTGTTCGGTGCGCCCCTCGACGCGTTTTTCCAGGTCCTCCTTGCTCTGCCGAAGGGCCTGTTCGGCGCTGTCGCGGGCGGCGATGTTTCTTTGCGCCGTGCGCAAAGCCAGGATAATGCCAAGAAGCATCGTGCCGGCAAAAATCCACAGCACCCAGGCGGTCTGGCGGTTAAGCCGGTCAATCTGGCCACGGCTGGCGGTGATGTCGAAATAGGTCTCCACCGCCCCCTCGAATACGCCGCGGCGCATGAGCGGGACATAGGTTTCGACGACGGTCTGGACGACGGTCGCCCCCTCGGCGGAGCGCCCCCCTTCGCGGACCACTTTGGAATAGACCTGTCCCCGGGCAACGCGGTCGCGAAAGTACGGTTTGGTGTTGACCGTGCCGATCTCGGCCGAGTCGGTGGAGAAGATGATTTCGCCGGCGGGTGAGAAGAGACGGAGCTTGATCAGGGAAAGATCGCCGCGCAGATCGTCGACGTTGCGGGCGAATTCGGGAGGGATAGGCTGCTTGGTGAGTTCGCCCCCGCCGAGACCGAGGGAGCTGATCAGGGTGCTGACATAACGGATGGCGGTCCCTTCGGTCTCTTCAGCCAGAAGTTTATCGAAGCCGGGGTTGATAACGAAAGCGACATACAGCGGCAGGGCGATGGCCAGCACCAGCGACAGGGACAGAATGTTGCGGAGGTAGGGGATGCCAAGCATGGGGGCCTCTTTACTCTTGCTAAAAATAGAACGGCAGTATATGGACAAAGATTAGAAAATGGCAAGAAGAAAGTGCCGGCATCGGCGACGCATGCCCGCCTTTTTCTTGGGAGGCATCAAATGAGCTGTGGCATAATGCCGGACATCTTTACTCTGTCGGGAGAGACATCATGATGCAACGCCGGGCCAGCGGTCTGCTCCTCCACCCCACCTCGTTACCCGGACCGTTCGGACTCGGTTCCCTCGGTAGTGAAGCGTATCGCTTCGTCGATTTCCTCCGTGCCGCCGGCCAGACCGTCTGGCAGATTCTCCCATTGAGTCCCACCGGTTATGGAGATTCCCCTTACAGTGCCTATTCGGCTTTTGCCGGCAATTCCCTGCTGATCTCCCTTGAACGACTGGTCGAAGCGGGCGATCTGGCGGCGGCGGATCTGGCCGGTATCGCCTTGCCCGAAGGGGTGGCGGATTACGCTTTTGCCCATGCCTGCAAAGGGTTGCTTTTGCCGAAGGCGGCCGCGGCCTTTGCTGCCGGCGGGGAAACCCGGCGCCGCAACGACTTTGCCCGCTTCTGTTCCGAGCAGGCCTTCTGGCTCGAGGATTACACCCTCTTTCGCGCCCTGCACCAGCATTTTGCCGGCACCCCCTGGACTCGCTGGCCGGAAGCGCTGCGCCGGCGCGAGGCGGCGGCCCTTGACGACTGGCGCCGGCGCCTCGACGGCGTCATGGCCGTTGAGCGCTATGGGCAGTTTATCTTTTTCGAGCAGTGGTTCGCCCTCAAGACCTATGCCAACAGCCAGGGCGTGCGTTTCCTCGGAGACATGCCGATCTTCGTCGCCTTCGATTCGGCCGAGGTCTGGACCCGTCCGGAGCTCTTCCATCTCGACGCCGCCGGTGAGCCGACGGTGGTCGCCGGCGTCCCCCCCGATTATTTCAGCGCCACCGGGCAGCGCTGGGGGAATCCCCTCTATCGCTGGGAGCGCATGGCCGCCGACAATTTCTCCTGGTGGCGCGAGCGCTTGCGCTGGGCCCTGGTTCAGACCGATCTGGTGCGGATCGATCACTTTCGCGGTTTTGCTGCGTGTTGGGCCATTCCCGCTACCGAGCCGACCGCGGAAAACGGCGTCTGGTGGCCGGTGCCGGGAGGCGATCTCTTTGCCGCGCTGACGGCAGCCCTCGGTCCGCTGCCGCTGGTTGCCGAGGATCTCGGGGTCATCACTCCCGATGTCGAAGCGTTGCGGGCCAGTCTCGGCTATCCCGGCATGAAAGTGCTGCAGTTCGCTTTCGGCTCCGGAGCCGACAACCCCCACCTCCCTCATAATCTCCAGCGCGACGCGGTCATTTACAGCGGGACCCACGATAATGACACCGTCCACAACTGGTGGCGCAGTCAGACGCCGGCGCTGAAGGCGGAAGTCCGCAGTTATCTCGGCAGCTCCGGGCGGGAGATCGGCTGGGAGCTGATCCGGCTGGCCTCCTCCTCAGTGGCTGGGCTCTGTATTTTCCCGCTGCAGGACCTGCTCGACCCGGCGGGTACAGGGCGGTTGAACCTGCCGGGAGTAGCCGCGGGGAACTGGCGCTGGCGCTATCGCCCAGATGCCCTCAGCGTCGAAAGGGCGGAGCGGCTGCGCCGGGTGACAACGATCTACGGGCGCTGCTGACTCCTTACAAAGGAATGGCCGGGAAAGACCTTGTCAGGAAAAGTTGAAGTATGTTAAGGTTCAACGCTGACAGTAACGAAGCTTCAAGGCGGGCCAAGCCCGTCCTAACTAACCCAATCGGAGGATCGTTGTGAAAAAAAAATTCATGCTGATGCTGGTTGCCATCGCCGCACTGACCATGGTCGCCGGCTGCAACAAGGAACAGGCTCCCCAGACTGCTGAACAGAAACCCGCTGCGGCCGCTGCTCCGACCGCGCCGGCTGCCGGCAAATCGGGCAAGGTCATCGAGACCATGAACGCCGGCGGTTATACCTATGTCCAAGTTGACACCGGCAGTGAGAAGCTGTGGGCGGCTGCTCCGGAATTCAAGGTCAAGGTCGGTGATGCCGTCGCCGTCCCCCAAGGGATGCCGATGGCCAATTACGAAAGCAAAACCTTGAAGCGCACCTTCGACGTTGTCTACTTTGTCGATGCGATCATGGTCGGTGGCGCTCAGCCTCAGAGTGCAGCTGCTTCCCCCAACGCCATGCCGCAGGGGCACCCGCCGGTCGCGGCCCAGGCGACCGAGAAGATCAGCGGCATCAAGGTGGCTGACAAGACCGTAGCTGACCTCTTCGCCGAAAAAGACAAGCTCGCCGGGAAGCAGGTCAACATCCGCGGCAAAGTTGTCAAGTTCAGCCCGGAAATCATGGGCAAAAACTGGATCCATCTGCAGGACGGCACCGGCAAGGAAGGTGCCAACGACCTCACGGTGACGACCAAACTCATGGCCAAGGTTGGCGACACCGTCCTTATTTCCGGGCCGGTTTCGGTCGGCAAGGATTTTGGCTACGGCTACAAATACGAAGTCATCATCGAAGACGCGCAGGTCAAGGTCGAGTAGTCGTTTTTCTCCAGCAGATCAAAGCCCCCGGAGCTGGCTCCGGGGGCTTTTTTTGTGCTAAAGTCTCCAGCGGAGGAGGTAAGCATTGCTGTGCATGGTGATTTTTCTGACAGTTTTTCTCGCCGTTTGCTACTGCGGCCAGATCTTCCCCTTCAATCTCGTCACCGGCTTGACCTCTCCGCTACGTCTTCTCTCTCCCCCCGAAATCACTCTTTTCGAGGTTGTCGGCACGGGGAAGGGTTAGACCTTTGCAAACGGTTCTGGTCCTGCTATCGTCCATCTTTCACCTTTCGCCAACCGATGGAATCGACCGATGAATCAAGACGCCCTGACCACCCTTCTACGCGCTGTCCGAGATGGCAGCCTCTCCCTCGACGAGGCGCTGGCGCAATTGCGCCACTTCCCCTGCGAGGATGTCGGAGTGGCTCTCATCGATCACCACCGCGAACTGCGCCAGGGCGCGCCCGAGGTCATCTTCGGCGAGGGGAAGAGCCGCGAGCAGCTTGCCACCATCGTCGCCCGCATGGTCGAGCGTGGCGGCAACATCCTCGCCACCCGGCTTGATCCCGACAAGGGAGCCGATCTTGTCACCGCCCATCCCGCCGGCAGCTACGATCCCGTCGCCCGTACCTTCACCCTGTTGCAGAGACCGCCACAGGCACTGGCCGGTACCGTCCTAGTCGTCTGCGCCGGGACCTCCGACCTGCCGGTGGCGCGCGAAGCGGTGGTTACCGCCCGCGTCCTCGGCTGCACCGTCGAGGAACTGGTCGATGTCGGCGTCGCCGGCATCCATCGCCTCCTCGCCCGCAGCGACAAGCTGCGCGAAGCGGCGGTCATCATCGTCGTCGCCGGCATGGAAGGGGCGCTGCCGTCGGTGGTCGGCGGCCTCGTCGCCGTGCCGGTCATCGCCGTGCCGACCTCCGTCGGTTACGGCGCCGCCTTCAACGGTCTCGCCCCCCTCCTCGGCATGCTCAACTCCTGCGCCGCCGGAGTGACGGTGGTCAACATCGACAACGGTTTCGGCGCCGCCGCCGCGGCCGCCCGCATCCTCCGCGCCCGGGGGACGGCATGAAGACCCTTTACCTTGATGCCTTCTCGGGCATCTCCGGCGATATGTTCCTCGGTCTCCTCTTCGACCTTGGCGTGCCGGCAGAAGTTGTCGTCAGCGAACTGCACAAACTCCCGCTGCAGGGCTGGGAGGTCACGCCGCGGCGCGAATGCCGCCGTGGCATCGAAGGGTGTCGGGCGCTGGTGACGACGGCCGAGGAGCACCATCATCGCACCTGGGCCGACATCGACTGCCTCCTTGCCGAGGCGCCGCTGACCCCAGAGGTTTCCGATCTCTCCCGCCGTATCTTCCGCCGCCTCGGCGTCGCCGAAGCCAGGGTTCACGGCGTCCCCCTGGAAGAGGTTCACTTCCACGAGGTCGGCGCCCTCGACTCCATCGTCGACATCGTCGGCGCCGCCGTCGGACTGCTCCACCTTGCCCCCGCCCGTGTCGTCTGCAGTCCTTTACCCTTGGCCCACGGCATGGTCGCCACCGCTCACGGTCACTACCCCCTGCCGGCCCCGGCGACCATCGAGCTGCTGCGCGACTGCCCCGTCGTCGATGGTGGCTCAACCCAGGAACTGGTCACCCCGACCGGCGCCGCCATCGTCACCGAGATCGCCACCTTCGGCCCCCTTCCGGCCCTTACCGTCGAGCGTATCGGCTACGGCGTCGGCAGCCGCGACCTCCTTGATCGCCCCAACCTGCTGCGCGGCATCCTCGGTGATGCGGCTGGAGTGAGTGGGTTGGAGCGCGATACCGTCACCCTCCTCGAAACCCACATTGACGACAGCACCCCCGAACTTCTCGGTCACCTCATGGAACGCCTCCTTGCCAGCGGTGCCCTCGATGTCGCCTACACCCCGCTGCAGATGAAGAAGAACCGCCCCGGCGTGCGCCTCACCGTCGTCGCCGAGCCGGCCCAGGCGGAAGAGCTGGCGCGGCTGGTCCTGCGCGAAAGCAGCGCCATTGGCGTGCGTTTCTCCACCTGCCCGCGTCTCAAGTTGCGCCGCGAGGCGGCGACGGTGGCGACGGAGCTGGGGGAGGCAGTGGTGAAGCTGATCTATGCAGGAGAGGAGCTGCTGCGCGTTACTCCTGAGTACGAAAGCTGCCGTGCTCTGGCGGCCGCTGCCGGGCGGCCGCTGCCGGTGGTAATGAG
>MGTO01000109.1:16978-17803 GCA_001799485.1 Desulfuromonadales bacterium GWC2_61_20
CCCTCCCACAGAGGGGAGGGGGTGCCAAGCTGAGTCGGTCGCAATTGGCAGGGTTAGAATTTCTCCCCTCCCTACAATGGGAGGGGCCGGGGGAGGGTGGCTTCGATGCCGGGAGATGGGCAAAGGTTTCAGCGACATCGAATGCATTTTCCCTGATTGAATAATGCTGAATGCTAATCCAACATGTTGTGATGTTTTGCTCCGGAGAACTGCCATGTTTGTCCGCGCCCTGTTCTGCCTCGCCGCCTTCCTGCTGACCGTCACCGCCACCTTTGCCGCCGACAAGTCCATCGATCTTCGCGCCAAGGATACGGCCGCTTCTGCCTCCGCCCCGCGTCGCCTTGCCCTGGTCGTCGGCAACAGCGCCTACCGTTTCTCCGGGGCGCTGGCCAATCCGGCCAGTGACGCCGAACTGATGGCGAAGACACTGAAGGCGGTCGGTTTTCAGCTCCATGGTGGCGGCGCCCAGGTCAATCTGACTCGCGCGGCTCTCGATCAGGCCATAGAGTCTTTCGGCGATGCCCTGCGTCCCGGCGATGTTGCCCTCTTCTACTACTCCGGCCATGGCTTGCAGGTGAATGGCGAGAACTATCTCGTCCCCGTCGATGCCGACATCAAGAAGGAAGCCGAGGTGCGGGTCAAGACGGTTCCGGTCAACCTCCTCTTCGCCAAGCTCGAAGGGGTCAAGGATGCCGTCAACATCGTCATTCTCGATGCCTGTCGCAACAACCCCTTCGCCCGTTCCTTCCGCTCCAGCGGTGGTGGCCTCGCGGCGGTCAACGCCCCGACCGGCACCATCGTCGCTTTCTCCACCGGTCCGGGTCA
>MGTO01000110.1:0-2961 GCA_001799485.1 Desulfuromonadales bacterium GWC2_61_20
GACGAAAAAGAGTAATCGTTTAGGGTTTAACATCTCCAATTCTTGACGCACATGATCTGCCGGCCTTATCCGGACATGTGCGCCGTAAAAGCTGTGGATGGAACAGAAGTCACACATGAAGCGGCAGCCGCGGCCATACTGAATCAATTCTATCGGCGCATAGTTCTTGCCAAGGAAAATTGACCGATCCACCCGATAGTCGGCAAGTCCAGCTTGATGGCTCCCCGCGTAAATTCGCTGCAAGTGCCCGCTGGCGGCATCAGACAAAAGTTTCTCCCATGCACCTTCGGCATCTCCTGTCACCACGGCATCTGCGTGCAACAGGGCCTCTTCGGGCAAGAATGTGGGATGATGCCCGCCCATGACAACCAGGCAGCCTTGTTGGCGGAATTGGTCGGCGAGTTGGTAAGCACGCCGGGCCGTAAAGGTCTCAACGCTCAACGCTACCAGATCGACATCGAGCGCCGCCGGAATCGGTTCGACCCGGTCATCATAAAAAACCACAGAATGCGCGTCGGCGCGAGCTGCCAGAATCCCCATGGCGAGGGGAGGCATGGCGTCCGTCGAACGATAATCCCCCATATTGGGGCGAATGAGCGCAATTTTCATAGAACCGCTACCTCCGGTTGGGCCGGTCGCCTATCTAAAGTGACCGACTCACCGAAATCTACCGTATAGATGCGGGTGTTGTAGATTGCTGGACGAAAAGTCCGCAGCAGGGGTGCCAGACACGGATGCTGTGCATGCACTCCGAGAATCAGCACGGCCGTCTGGCTGATGGCCAAGGCATCCTCAACCAGTTCCTTTATTTTCTGGTCAAGTGGTGGGGAGACAGCCCAAAAAGCAAGATAGGCCTGATCCAGGTTTTGCCCCACCCGTGGCAGCACCACTTTTCGTGCCAGACGGGCGTAGCCGTTATAGATGGGGAGAAGTGCGCCCAAGGGGGAGCGGTAGGCGCAAACCACAACTTGCTTGTAACTCTGTTGATTCCACAGGGACATGCAAGCCTTGAATTCGCCCTGTGCCTCTGCCACACAAAATACGGCGCCGGTTCTGGCGGCAATCTCGGTGGAGAGGACCGGTGAAAATTGATATTGACTGGAGTGTTGATTGTAGAAGTCGCACAGCTTGCCAAGTTCGTCTGGTCGTACCTGCCGCCAGAGTGATCGCCGTTGGCCGCGCACTCTTGGCAGGGCCATGGTGACGAGGTCATTCACTCCCCGATAGTGCGGCATCTCACGAAGGTTGGCCTCCAGAATACGGCGCGCCACGAGATTTTCGCTGGCAATGGCGGAATACCAGAGCTCCGGGGTTCGGGGCTCCGAGAATTTGCGCATCGAGGCATAACCGTCCCGAAGGATGCGCAGCTTGTTCCGAGCGGAGGGGGTGACCCGCAGCCCCCCGAGGTAGCCAAGAGCGGTAGGGACGCCGTTCAGATGGATCTGTTGTTCGGAACAGGCATACATGCCGACGGGGGAGCCGTCAGCGCGGGCGATAACCGCCCAGTCTCGGCCGAAGCGGTTGATGCCGGAGAAGAAAGAGGGCTCGCGAGTGACAGACATCGTTACCCATGACGGCATGGCATTGTCGCGCAACAGCGCGGGGGGTGAAAAGGGACGGAGTTGATTTGTTGATTAAGTAACAGGACAGCCAACTGCTCCACTACTCCCCACTGCCGCCCACCCACGTTCGCCGTGGGGTACTCATGCTGCCAGCTGCTTCAACCGCTGCAAGGTATCGGGGAACTTGCGCACCAGCAGGATCAATGTGGCTGCTTGGTCGTTCGGTTTGGCACGCCCCTGTTCCCACTTTTCCAGCGTACGGGGAGAAACATGGAGTTCGTGGGCGAAAACAGCGCGGGAGAGGTTGAGCTTTTCCCGCGTCTCGCGAATCATTTCAGGGGTCACTTCTGGTTTCGGCGCCGGTTCAACGACGTAGCTCTTCAGGGTGATCTTCCCTTCCTTCCATTGCGTCAGCTCGTCGAAAGCCTGGGCCAACTCGTCAAAGAGCCGGGCTTTTTTCTTTTCAGCCATGGTTCCATTCCTCCACGATCTTTTTCAGCAGTTTGATTTCGTGCGGCGTCAGGTCTTCCAGTTCGTTCTTGGCATAGAGAGTGAGCAACAGAAAACGGGATTCTGCCAGTTCCAGATAGTAGATGACCCGGATTCCACCACGTTTCCCGCGTCCTTCGACGGACCAGCGCAGCTTGCGTACCCCGCCGCCCCCTTTGATGACGTCGCCTGCATCCGGCATCTCCAGCAGAAACGCCTGTAATGCGCGATACTCGTCGTCGGCAAGGTAGGCCGGCAGTTTCTTGCTGAACAGTCGCGATTCGACGAATTGCATAACGACTATACCCAATTAGCGTATGGTTGACAATGAATTATTTTCTCGCGGGAAGTATAAGGGGACGTCGGCAAGTTATGTAAGTTAGGGAACTGTGACGAGATCAAGTGGGGTCGGGCTCGGTTTTCGAGTCATTTGATTCATCCGTGTCAGGAGCCGCCGGCCGCCGCAGCGACTCGATCCAGCGCATGCGCTCGCCGATGGTCTTTTCGTAGCCGCGCTCCGTCGGCCGATAGTAACGGCGGCCGCGCAGGGCTTCGGGGAGATGTTCCTGGGCGGCGACCCCTTCGGCGAAGTCGTGGGCGTACTGATAGCCTTTGTGGTAGCCAAGTTCCTTCATCAGCTGGGTCGGGGCGTTGCGGATGTGCAGCGGCACCGGCAGGGCGCCGCTCTTACGCACTTCGGCCAAGGCCTGCTCGACACCGACGTAGGAGGCGTTGCTCTTGGGCGCGGTGGCGAGATAGGTGACGGCCTGGGCGAGGTTGATGCGCCCCTCGGGCATGCCGACGAAGTGGACCGCCTGCTGCACCGCCAGGGCGATCTGCAGGGCGCGCGGGTCGGCGTTGCCGATATCCTCGGAGGCGAAAACGACCATGCGCCGGCAGAGGAAGAGGG
>MGTO01000110.1:3089-19602 GCA_001799485.1 Desulfuromonadales bacterium GWC2_61_20
TCGGCCGCGGCCGTGGTCAGGGCAACATCCAAAGTGCTCAAGGCGACGCGGGCGTCGCCGTGGGCCTGTTCCGCCAGCAGGTCGAGAGCTTCTTCGGCGACCGTGATCCCGGCGCGGATGGCGCTGCGCGGATCGAGCAGGGCGCGCTGGAGCAGGACCTTGATCTCGCCCGGGGCGAGTGGTTCGAGGACGAAGACGCGGGAGCGGGAGAGGAGGGCCGAGTTGACCTCGAAGGAGGGATTCTCGGTGGTGGCGCCGATGAGGGTGATCTCGCCCCGTTCGACCGAGGGGAGGAAGGCATCCTGCTGGGCCTTGTTGAAGCGGTGGATCTCGTCGACAAAGATCAGGGTGCGGCGGCCGTAGAGGTTGCGTTCTTCCTTGGCCTGGGCGACGATTTCACGCAGTTCCTTGACTCCCTGGAGGACGGCGGAGAAGAAGACGAAGCGGCTCTTGGTGGCGTTGGCGACGATCTGGGCGAGGGTGGTCTTGCCGGTCCCCGGCGGGCCCCAGAAGATGATGGAGGTGAACTGGTCGGTTTCGATGAGGCGGCGCAGGATCTTGCCGGGACCGATGAGGTGCTGCTGGCCGACCATCTCGTCAAGACTCTGCGGGCGCAGACGCTCGGCCAGGGGGATGCCGGGATCGTTGGGCTGGCGCTGGTCGAAGAGGTCCATGGCGGGCACCAAAGGGGGGAAAGTGAGGTGCAGGACTGTAGCACAGACCCTCGGGCCAGGCAAGGGGGGAGGTGGCTAAGTCTTTGAAAGCGATGGACTTTGGCCGATTGCTGTGGTAATAGTCAAGCCAATTTGCCGGGAAGAGGGAGTCTTGCCCCATGAAACGCATCGGTATATTTGCCAAGCTCAGCAACCCCGACGCCATCACCGTCGCCGGTGAGGTCAATGCCTGGCTGCAGGCCCGGGAGGTCGAGGTTCTCCTGGAGAAGACCCTGGCCGAGCGCATGTCCCTCTCCGGCTATCCCGGCGGCTCCATCCCCGCCATGGTCAACCTGGTCGTCGTCCTCGGCGGCGACGGCACCCTCATCTCCGTCGCCCGTCAGGTCGGCGACCTGCCGGTGCCGATCCTCGGGGTCAATCTCGGCAGCCTCGGCTTCCTCACCGAGATTACCCTGGCCGAGCTCTATCCGGCCCTGGAGCGGGTGCTGTCCGGCGAATTCTCCGTCTCCAACCGCATGATGCTCGATGCCGTCGTCCGCCGTGGGCAGCAGGAGATCGTCCGTTACCGCGTCCTCAACGATATCGTCATCAACAAAGGGGCGCTGGCCCGCATTATCGACATGGAAGCCTGGGTCGACAATGCCTACCTCACCACCTTCAAGGCCGATGGCCTGATCATCGCTTCGCCGACCGGCTCCACCGCCTACAACCTGGCGGCGGGGGGGCCGATCATCGATCCCGGCCTGCACTGTTTTGTCGTCTCGCCGATCTGCCCGCACATGCTGACCAACCGCCCGATCATCGTCTCCGACGAAGCCATCGTCCGCATCGAGGTCAAGTTCCAGGGGCAGGAAGTGGCGATTACCGCCGACGGCCAAGTCGGCATGCCGTTGCAGGGGGGGGACGTGGTCGAGGTGCGCAAGGCGCGCAACGGCACCCTGCTGGTCAAGAGCCCGACCAAGGATTACTTCGAAGTGTTGCGGACCAAGCTGCGCTGGGGGGAGCGTTAGTCTTTCGGTCCGTTGCAGCAGGTCATAACAGGTCATGCCCTCCTTAAGGGGAAAAGGGGATTATGCTGCTCGAACTGGTCATCCGCAATTTTGCCACCATCGATAAGCTGGCGGTCACCTTCGGCCCCGGCTTCAATGTTCTCACCGGGGAGACCGGCGCCGGCAAGTCGATCATCATCGACGCCGTCGGTCTTCTCCTCGGCGAGCGGGCGCGCCCCGACCTCATCCGCACCGGCGAGGAGGAAGCGACGGTCGAGGCCGTCCTCGATCTGACCGGACAGGACGCCCTGCGCCAGGAGTTGGCTGCCGCCGGCTTCGAAGAGTCGGCCGAACTGCTGGTCAAACGGGTCATCTCTCGCGCGGGGAAGAATCGAATCTATCTGAACGGCTCCCTCGCCACCCTGGCCCAGCTGCAGCCGGTGACCGCGGCCCTGGTCACCATCTACGGCCAGCACGAACACCAGCATCTGCTGCGCAGCGAAACCCATCTCCCCCTCCTCGACACTTTTGCCGGGCTCGGGCGGGAACTGGAAGACTACCGGCGGGTCTATGCCGCGGCGCAGGCCGAGCGACAGCGACTGGAAAAGTTCGCAGAGAGTGAGCGCGAACGCCGGCAGCGCCTCGACCTGCTGACCTTTCAACAGGATGAGATTGCCGCCGCCGCCCCGCGCCTGGGGGAGGATGATGACCTCGCTGCCGAGCGCCTCCTGCTGCAACACGCCGAACGCCTCAATGCGGCGACTGCCGGGGGGTATGAAACGCTATATGGCGGAGACGGGGCGATCTGCGAGGAGCTGGGCCGCCTCGCCGGCAGCCTGGAGGAGTTGACAAAAATAGATCCCCGCCTCGGTTCTTTGGCCGAGACCTTGCGCAGTGCCCTGTTGAGCCTTGAGGACGCCGCCAGCCAGTTGCGGAGTCTGGCCGAGCGGACGCAATTCGACCCCGACCGGCAGCAGGAGGTGGAGGAGCGCCTCGCCACCCTGGCCGCTTTGAAGCGCAAGTATGGCACCACCCTCGCGGCGGTTCTGCAGCATCGGCTGGACGCCGCCGCGCAGCTGGCGGAGCTGGCCGGCCTCGCCGGGAGCCGGGAGGACGCGTCGCGCCGTTTGGGCGAGCTGGAAGCAGAACTGGCACAGATCGGGCGGTCGATCTCGGCGGCGCGGAGCAAAGAGGCCCGGGAATTGCAAAGTGCGGTCGAGGCTGAGCTGCATCAGTTGGCGATGCCGCGGGCGCGCTTCGAGGTGCGCCTGACCCCCCTCGACAGTGCCGGTCCGCGCGGGCTGGAGCGGGGCGAGTTTTTCCTTTCCCCCAACCCGGGGGAGGAGCCCAAAGCGTTGGCCCGGATTGCCTCAGGGGGTGAGTTGTCGCGGGTGATGCTGGCGCTGAAGCGGGCGATTCCCGACGGTGAGCGGGTGCCGACGCTGATCTTCGATGAGGTCGATGCGGGGATTGGCGGCGCCGCCGCCACCGCCGTCGGCGAAAAGTTGCGCCAGGCGGCGGTCGGGATTCAGGTGCTGTGCATCACCCACCTGCCCCAGGTGGCCGCCTTCGCCGAACGCCATTACCGGGTCGACAAGCGCCAGGAACATGAGCGCACTTTCACCGCCCTCACCCTCCTCGATCCCGAAGCTCGCGTGCAGGAGATGGCCCGCATGCTCGGCGGGGCCAAGGTGACGGAGAGAACCCTGGAGCACGCCCGTGAACTGATCGGTCTCCCCGGACTCGCACCATCCCGACCCTGACCCATTGACCTCGAAATAACTGCAACCAGGACTTGATATATGATTCGCAAGGCCCGTATCGCCGATGCCAAACAGATTCACAAGCTGCTCATGGTCTATGCCCAGGATGGCTTGATGCTTTCCCGTTCCCTTGCCGATATCTATGAGGGAATTCGCGATTTCTACGTCTATGACTGTGCTGGCGTCGTGGCGGGAACGGTCTGTTTGCATATCTGCTGGGAGGATCTGGCCGAGGTCCGCAGTCTCGCCGTGGCGGCCGCCTACGAAGGGCGCGGTGTCGGTCGCCATCTGGTGGAAGCCTGTCTCGACGAAGCGCGGCAGCTCGGTCTCCCGCGCATCTTTGCCCTGACCTACAAGCAGGCCTTTTTCGAGAAATTCGGCTTTCGCGTGGTCGAGAAATCCGAGCTGCCGCACAAGGTCTGGGGAGACTGCCTCAAGTGCGCCAAATTCCCCGACTGTGATGAGATCGCCATGATCGTCGACTTGCCGGGCGGGACAACCGGCGGCTCCGCCAAATCCGAGGAAATACACTAAGTGCTTGACAAGATAGATTATAATCGACTATTAAACGGTAACCATGCTGCGACCATGGTCGTTGTTCTGGTCATAGGAGGGTGTGTTGGCGGTCACTAAATATACAGTTCTGGTCATTCCCGAAGGCTCCCACCGGGTGCGGCGCTTCATGGTCCAGCGCCGCCTGCTGCAGTGGGTCGCTGCTGTTGCCCTCGTCCTCGTTGTCGCCGGGGGACTCCTCTTTGTCGACTATCTGCGCACCAGCGTCGATCGCAACGAACTCGCCCGCCTGCGTGAACAGAATCACTCCCAGCAGAAGGAATTGCAGCGTCTCATCACCAGCCTGGACGATCTGCGCAAGGAGATGGTGGTGCTGGCACAGAACGATGCCAAGGTCCGGGTCATGGCCCAGTTGACGCGACCGAAAGCCGAAACTCTGCTCGGGGTCGGTGGCCCGCCCGAGGTTGACGCCACCTCCGAAATTACCGATATCCAGCGCCAGATCGACCAGATCCGTCAGGATATCGATCTGCGCCGGGAAAGCCAGGAAGAGTTGCGCGGCTTTCTCAACGACCAGCGCTCCCTGCTGGCGGCCAAACCGAGAGGATGGCCGGTCAAGGGGTGGATGACTTCGAGCTTCGGTATCCGCAATTCGCCCTTCTCCGGGCGTCTCAAGATGCATGAGGGGATCGATATTGCCGCCCGGACGGGGACGCCGGTTTATGCCGCGGCCGACGGCATCGTCAGTCAGTGCGAGACGGTCGAAGGTTACGGCAAGCTGGTCGCCATCGACCATGGTTATGGCTACAAGACCTACTACGCGCATAATTCAAAACTGCTTGTCAAGGTCGGGCAGCGGGTCAAGCGCAACGATCTCATCGCCGCCGTCGGTAATACCGGCTCATCTACCGGTTCCCACCTCCATTACGAAGTCCGTCTGAACGGCATCCCCCTCAACCCGAAAAAATTCCTCTAGCCCTTCTCCTGTCTCAATGCGGAAGGGCCGAAATCACGGGCTCCGGCGCTGCTGGAGCCCGTTTTGCATCGGCCCGTCCGGGTCCCGGTTTCTCCTTGTGAGGCCCTGCCCCTTGTGGTAAAATCCCGACCTTTGCTGGGTCGGAGGTCCGCCCTTGTCGGCCCCCATCACTTTTGCCGGAGTACTGTGTAAATGATCGGAATGCTGCTGAAAAAACTAGTGGGGAGCAAGAACGAGCGGGAGCTCCGGCGTCTGCAACCTTTGGTCGATAAGATCAACAGTCTCGAAGCGGGCCTTACCCCTCTTGCCGATGACGCACTGACGGCGAAAACGCTAGAATTCCGCGAGCGTTTGGCCCGGGGCGAAAGCCTGGACGATCTCCTTCCCGAGGCCTTCGCGGTCGTGCGGGAAGCCGGGCGCAGGGTCTTGGCCATGCGCCATTTCGATACCCAGCTCATCGGCGGCATGGTCCTGCACAACGGCAAGATCGCCGAGATGAAGACCGGCGAAGGCAAGACGCTGGTGGCGACGTTGCCGAGTTACCTCAATGCCCTGGCCGGCAAGGGGGTCCATGTCATTACCGTCAACGACTATCTGGCCCGGCGCGACTCCGAATGGATGGGGCGGATTCATCGCTTTCTCGGTCTGACCGTCGGCGTCATCGTCCATGGGCTGACCGATGCCGAGCGCCAGCAGGCCTATGCCTGCGATATCACCTATGGCACCAACAACGAATTCGGCTTCGACTATCTGCGGGACAACATGAAGTTTGCCCTGGCGGAGTATGTTCAACGCGAACTCAATTTCGCCATCGTCGACGAGGTTGACTCGATCCTCATCGACGAGGCGCGCACCCCCCTCATCATCTCCGGGCCGAGCGAGGCTTCGAGTGAGCTCTACTACACGGTGAACCGGATCATCCCCATGCTCAAGAAGGGGGAGCTGATCGAGCACCGCGATGGCAAGATCGGCCCGGCGACCAAGGAGTACACCGGCGACTTTACCGTCGACGAGAAGGCGAAGTCCGCGTCCCTGACCGAGGAAGGGGTGCTCAAGGTCGAGCGCCTGCTGGGGATCGACAACCTCTTCGATCCCCGCCACATCGAGATGCTGCATCACGTCAATCAGGCTCTCAAGGCCCATGCCCTCTTCCGCCTTGATGTCGATTACGTGGTCAAGGATGGCGAAGTCCTCATCGTCGATGAGTTCACCGGTCGGCTCATGCCGGGACGCCGCTGGAGCGACGGGCTGCACCAGGCGGTCGAGGCCAAGGAAGGGGTCAAGATCGAGAGCGAGAACCAGACCCTCGCCACCATCACCTTCCAGAATTATTTCCGCATGTACCACAAGCTCTCCGGCATGACCGGGACCGCCGATACCGAGGCGGTGGAGTTCAACGAGATCTACAAGCTCGAGGTCATGGTCATCCCGACCAACCGCGCCATGGTGCGCATCGATCGCTCCGACATCATCTACAAAAGCGAAAAGGAGAAGTTTCGCGCGGTGGTCGAGGATGTCGTCGAACGGCATGCCGAAGGGCAGCCGGTCCTGGTCGGCACCATCTCCATCGAAAAGTCGGAAGTCCTCTCGGACATGCTGCGCCGGCGCGGGGTTCCGCATCACGTCCTCAATGCCAAGCACCACGAGAAAGAGGCGGAGATCGTCGCTCAGGCCGGCCGTCTCGGGGCGGTGACCCTCGCCACCAACATGGCCGGCCGCGGCACCGACATCATCCTCGGCGGCAATCCGGAGATGCTGGCCCGGCGCGAGGCGGCGACCGCCGAGGATCCCGAGGCCGCTTATGCCGCGGCGCTGGAACGCTATCGCCAGGTCTGCGCCGAGGAGAAGGAAGCGGTTATCGCCGCCGGTGGCCTCTACATCCTCGGCACCGAGCGCCACGAATCCCGGCGCATCGACAATCAGTTGCGCGGGCGTGCGGGGCGGCAGGGGGATCCCGGCGCCAGCCGCTTCTATCTCTCGCTGGAAGACGACCTGCTGCGCATTTTCGGCTCACATCGGGTCGCCTTTGTCATGGACAAACTCAGAATCCCCGAGAATGAGCCGATCGAGCACGGCATGATCTCCCGTGCCATCGAGAATGCCCAGAAGAAGGTCGAAGGGCACAATTTCGAGATTCGCAAGCATCTGATCGAATATGACGACGTCATGAACCGGCAACGCGAGGTGATCTACACCCAGCGCAAGGAGGTCCTGGCCGGCACCCAGGTGCGGGCTACCGTCGAAGGGGTCATCACCGAGATGGTCGGGGACATGGTCGCCACCTTCTGCCCGGAGAAGACCCCGGTCCAGGAGTGGGCCTGGGACAGCCTGAGTGAGGATTTCGCCAACCAGTTCTACGCGGCGCCCGAACTTCCCCCTCGCGCGACCCCCGGACTGACTCCGGCTGACCTTGAGAAACAGTTGCTCCAGCAGTCGATGCATTTGCTGGCCGGACGCGAGGCGGAGTTTTCCCCGCCGGTCCTGGAGCATCTCATGAAGGTGCTGCTGTTGCAGAGCATCGACACCCAGTGGAAGGATCACCTCCTCTCCATCGATCACCTCAAGGAGGGGATCGGACTGCGCGGTTATGCCCAGAAAAATCCCAAGGAGGAGTACAAGAGAGAGGCTTATGGTCTCTTCATGGAGATGATGGGGCGAATCCGGCAGGAACTGATCCAGAAACTCTTCCGCATCCAGCTGGCGCGTCAAGATGATGTCGAGCGCATGGAGGCGGAAGAGCAGCGCCGTCGCCGTATCGTTTTCAACCGTGTTGCCGGCGGCGAGCAGGTTGCCCGTCCGCAGACCCGTGAGGAAGAAAAGATCGGTCGCAACGACCCCTGTCCTTGTGGCAGCGGGCAGAAATACAAGAAGTGCTGTGGCCGTTGAACGACGGCGAAAAGGGAGATTTTGTGGCCGCTACGGTCAACGCAGACGCCGCCCACCCGTCCATTCTGGTGGTCGATGACGCCCCGTTTTTTCGCAAGACCCTCAGGGATTTGCTGGAAGGGCAGGGCTACCCGGTGTTGGAGGCCGCCTCCGGTGCCGAAGTTTCGGACATCATCACCCGTTATCCCGTCGGCGCGGTCCTGACCGATATCGAGATGCCGGAAGTCAGTGGACCGGAAGTGCTGCGGCGGGTCAAGCGGCTCCGACCCGAACTGCCGGTCATTGTCATCTCTTCGCATCACGATTTCGATGCCGCCCGCGAGGTTTTGCGCGACGGGGCCCTGGAATATCTGGTCAAACCCCTCGACCCGACTGAACTCTTCAAGGCCGTTGAGCGCGCCGGGCAATCGTTGGCGGCCTCCTTGCAGACGGCGGAAGCCCTGCTGGACGCGCAGCGCCGCTTCTCCGATCTGGTCCTCCTGCAGGAAGTCGGCGAGGCGACCGGCACCGAGGAAAACCAACAGCTTCTCCTCGACAAAATTCTCGAGTTGGTGCGCGATGCCATGCAGGTCGAGATCATCTCCCTGATGCTGGTGGAGAAGGACGGGCTGATGCGCATTCGCTCCGCCAGCGGGCTGACGCCGGAGATTGTGGAACGGACTCGGGTCGCCCCGGGGCAGGGGGTCTCCGGGCATGTCCTGGCCACCGGCAACGAAATACTCCTTGAGGATATTGTCCGTGACGGCCGTTTCCCCTGCCGCGAGGGCGATGTCGCCTACCGGACCCGTTCCGCCCTCTCCATGCCGATCCGCATGCGTGACCGGGTCATCGGTGTGCTCAATGTCAATAACAAGGTCAATGGCGACTCCCTGTCGGCTGCCGACCGGAATCTGCTGCGCGTGATTGCCCATCAGACCGCTCTCGCCATCGAAAACTTCAAGCTGGTGGCAAATCTTCGCCAACAGGCTCTCGATCTGGTCAAGAGCAACCGCACGCTACAGCGGCTGCACCAGGCGCGTTCCCAGCTGGTCTGCAACCTCTCCACGGAATTGAAGGGTCCACTGCTGACACTGCGCGGCGCCGTCGATGTCCTCTCCAATTGCCGCGGCGAACTTTCCGTCGAAGAGACCGGGACCTATCTTGGCAAGATTAACGGTGAGGCGCAGCGGCTTGAGCGACTTCTTTCGGGGATGCTCTGCCTCTTCTCCCTCGATTCCGGTGGCGGCGAGCTCGAGCAGAGCTCATTTTCCCTGAACGAAGTCATCGAGGAAGCCGCTCAGGCCCGGGCTGACGATATCGCCCTGGCGTCTCTGCAGGTTGTGCTGCGGCAGGTACGGGGCGTTGCGCCGGTTTATGGCGATCGGGACAAAACCCTGACCCTGGTCGAAGCCCTTCTCGATAACGCCATCAAGTTCAATCGGCAGGGCGGGGGGATTCGGCTGCGTCTCGAAAATGCTATTACAGATGGCCTCGGCTACGTTTATTTCCAGATATCCAACGACGGCCAGCCGATCCCCGAGTCGATGGTGGAGAATATCTTCGAACAGCACCTGCAACTGGGTAACAGTCCCGGTGACAAGTCCATCGGCGCCGGAATCGGACTGGCCGTTTGCCGGGCCGTTGTCGAGCGGATGAAGGGGAAAATCTTTCTCGAACCTCCGCAAGGCGAGGGCGCAACATTTGGTGTCCTCCTGCCTACCCGCGAGAGCTATGGAGTCATTAAAAATGTCCAGTAATCCCTCCATCCCGGCCATCGGTTTTCGTTTCGCCTCGCGGTCGGCCGGTATCAAACGTTCCGGCAAGCCCGACCTCGCCCTCATCGTTTCGGACAGTCCGGCGCGCTGTGCCGGGGTCTTTACCACCAACAAGGTCATCGCCGCCCCGCTGGAGGTTTCGGCCCCGCGCATCAAGCAAGGTTATTGTCAGGCTATTCTCATCAACAGCGGTAATGCCAACGCCTGTACCGGCGAACCGGGCCGGAGCGCCGCCCGCCGTTGCAGTGAGTTGACTGCTGCCGCCCTCGCCATTGACGAGCAGCTGGTGGCCGTGGCATCGACCGGCGTTATCGGCGTGCCATTGCCGATGGCCTGTTTTGAAGAGCACATCCCGCTCCTCCCGGCCGACCTCGCGGCCGATGCCGTCGCGGCCGCCGGGGTCGCCCAGGCGATGATGACGACGGATGCCTTTCCCAAGGTCGCTTCAGCTGCGGGTTTTGCAGGGGGGGTCCCCTACACGATTTTCGGAGTGGCCAAGGGGGCCGGCATGATTCATCCGAACATGGCGACCATGCTCGGTTTTATCCTGACCGATGCCCTCCTCTCGCCCGAACTGCTGCGAACGGCTCTGCACGCCGGGGTCGATGTTTCCTTCAACAGCATTACCGTCGATCGCGACACCTCCACTAACGACACCGTCCTCCTTTTGGCCAACGGGGCGGCCGGGACCCCGGAGATCGTCGCCGGGTCGGCCGATGCCGCGGCCTTCTGCGCCCTGCTCAACGGGGTGCTCCTCGATCTGGCCAAGATGATCGTGCGTGATGGCGAAGGGGCGACCAAGCTGGTGACAATCCGGGTCAAGGGCGGAGTCGATGCCGCCCAGGCGCGCACCGCCGCCTGCAGCGTAGCAACCTCCAGCCTGGTCAAGACCGCTTTTTTTGGTGAAGATGCCAACTGGGGTCGGATTATCGCCGCTGTCGGCTATTCCGGCGCAGAAGTCGAACCGGAGAAAGTCGATATCAGTTTTGATGCGATTGCCGTGGTCCGCAACGGACTCGGTACCGGCAAGGAGCTTGAAGCGCAGGCGACCGCAGTTCTCAAGAAGCCTGAGTTCATGGTCACAGTTGACCTTCATCTCGGTCCCGGGGAGGCGATCTATTATACTTCCGATCTGACTTACGACTACGTCAAGATCAATGGTGCCTACCGTACCTGAGATCGCTCATCTCACCCCCCTCATCCCCGGGCCATGCAGAAGTCAACTCTCCCCCCATGCCAAATGAATGATCGCCGTCCTGACGCCACCGTGTCAGCCGCGCCGCGGAAACGTACCGGCGACAGGTACGTCGGCCTCAGTGCCGACGTCTCGGGTAAATCCCCGTGGCTCTTTTTGCCGGAACTGCGTTAATGCCCGGACCTTATCAGCGGGTCGTTCTGCTAACCCTCGATGGCGTCGGTATTGGCGCTCTTCCCGACGCCACTGAGTATGGTGATGCCGCGGCCAATACCCTGTTGCATGTGGCCGAAGCTTGTGGCGGCCTGCACCTTCCCCACCTCCAACGTCTCGGTCTTGGCTGCCTCGTTACGGCCCCCGGCCTCGACTGCGTGCCCCACCCTCTGGCCCGTGTCGCCCGCTTGCGCGAGAAATCGATTGGGAAAGACACGACCACCGGGCATTGGGAGCTGACGGGGGTCATCCAGCGACAGCCCCTCTCCTGTTTCCCCGAAGGGTTTCCTGCCGAGATTATCGCGCAATTTGTGAGCGAAACCGGACTTGTGCCCCTCGGCAATATCGCTGCCAGCGGCACGGAGATCATCAAAGTATTCGGGGAAGAGCATCTGCGCAGCGGTCGCCCTATCGTCTATACCAGCAGTGATTCGGTCTTTCAGATTGCGGCGCATGAGGCAATTATCCCCCTCGACCGACTCTACGCGATCTGTCGCAGCGCCCGACGTATCCTCGATCCATACCGGGTCGGTCGTGTCATCGCCCGGCCCTTTGTCGGCACTTGTGCCGCAGATTTCCGCCGGACTCCGCATCGCCACGACTTCTCCATTCCGCCGACCGGTGGGACGATTCTCGATTCTCTGGCCGCGCGGGATATTGCGGTGATCGGAATCGGTAAAATTTACGACATTTTTGCCGGGCGGGGGGTTGCGCAATGCCATCTCACCGCTGATAACCGGCAGGGGATGGCGCAAACCCTGCAAGCCCTTGTTTCCCTGGAGCGCGGCCTCGTATTCTCCAATCTGGTCGATTTTGACATGCTCTACGGGCATCGTCGCGATGTTTTCGGGTTTGGCGCTGCCCTGGAGGATTTCGATCGCTGGCTGCCCGAACTCATCTCCGCCATGCGGCCAGACGATCTGCTGATCGTAACGGCGGATCATGGCTGTGACCCGACCACACCGGGGACCGATCACAGCCGCGAATATGTGCCGGTTCTGGCCTGGTCGCCGAGTTTGGCGGGGGGGGCGGTTCTGGCTGACCGGCCGACCTTTGCCGATGTCGCGGCAACGGTGGCGGCGGCTTTCGCCGTCGATTTTCCCATCGGCGAAAGTCTGCTGGGGTAAGGTGTCGATCGAGGAAACGATTCAGGAAGGAATAAGGCGCAAGGTTACCGTGTCGTTGCGGGTCTGGAGGTGTTCCCGGGCCAGCGATTCCAGATCGACATGGCGCTCAGAGACTTCGCCGAGGACCTTCGCTTCGATGAAGGACTGCAGGGCGTTGAGTTTGTCCGGGTCGGTGGCGGAGAAACCGAGGCCGAATCCTTGCAGGTAGTTGTTCTCTACGCCCGGGCGGATGCTGTAGAGGACCTCCCCGTCGATTTCGACCTCCTGTTTCATTCCCATGAGTGGTAATACCACATGTAGTTTTTCTCCGACCTCGGCCCGTAACGGGCTCTTGACGAAAAGGCCGTGCGTGCTGAGGCTGAGGACTTCGGCCAGGAGGGAGGATTCCCCGCGGCAGAGGAGACCGGGGAGTTTGACCGAGAGGCGCAAATTGCGCCGGGGAATCTTTTCGAGATGAGGTTGTACCAGCGAGAAAAGCGTAAAAAGATCGAGGGGGAGTCCCAGTGTTTCGTGGGGGAGAGAGGTCTGCCTCGGGGTCTGACCTTCGATCATGATCAGGGGACAACGGCCAGAGGTGGCACAGGTCGAGATTTGCGCAAACAGCTCGCTGCCACCCGTGGCCAGCAGGTCATGACCGAGCAGAAGCAAATCGGGAGAAATCTCTCGCAGCAATTGCGTCAACGTCGACGCCTTGGTGCAGGCGACCACGCGATAGCCCCAATGTTTCAAGATGGCTTCTAGTGTCGTAATCAGCCCCTCGCGGGAATCCCCCACCAATATCCGCTTCATGTTTTGTTTCCTCCGCCTCCCATGATAGCCCCGCAAGACAACAATGCCAATGTCCTTAGTCTAGTTCATGAAAATAACACAGCAATCCTGATGGAAATCAAGCAAAATAGCATTCAAGGGCGCACTGCCATTGGACGGGATGTCACCAGTGCCGGTGGTTGCCAAAGACAGGGTATTGGATGATGCTTCCACCCCTTAGTAGTTTATAGCCACTTAGTTGTGTGCTAGTTTGCGACAGTTGAGGGTGTATCGTGCGATCACCGTGACTATCCCAGTCACCTACTGCCCGGAGATGTCGATTGAATATCAGGGTCATGCTCGAACAACGCGAACAAGATACCCTCTCAAGATTTGCCTGCCTCAGTGCCACCAGTCGCGGTCGGCAACGGCCGGAAGTTCCATGCGCGATACGAACCGCTTTCCAGGATGACTGCGACCGGATTGTCCACTGTAAATCATTTCGACGCCTCAAGCACAAAACCCAGGTCTTCCTGTCGCCGGAAGGGGACCACTATCGTACTCGTCTGACGCACACGCTGGAAGTCTCGCAGATCGCCCGGACCATGGCCCGCGCCCTCTCCCTCAATGAAGATCTGGCCGAGGCCATCGCTCTCGGCCACGACCTCGGACATACCCCCTTCGGTCACGCCGGCGAAAGGGTGTTGCATGAACTTCTGCCTCAAGGCTTTCAGCATGTTCAACAAGGCCTGCGGGTGGTTGATATTCTGGAAAATGAGGGGATGGGGCTGAATTTGTCCTGGGAAGTGCGCGATGGGATCAGCAAGCATTCCAAGGGCAGAGGGCCGATCCTCGCCCCATTGCCGGAATTTTGCGCCATAACGCTGGAGGGGCAGTTGGTTCGTCTCGCCGATATCATTGCCTATGTCAATCACGATCTCGATGACGCCGAACGGGCTGGATTGATCCATGTGCAAAGCATCCCCGCGACGATATTGGCAACATTGGGCGAAACGCATGCACAGCGGATGGCGACCATGGTTGCCGATGTCATTGTCGCCACCCTAGCCGTCGACCATGCGTCCATCCAGATGTCGAGAGCTGTTTCCGCCGCGGTCGTGGCCCTGCGCGACTGGCTCTATCACCATGTTTATCAGGTCAGCAGCGTCCATGATGATTTCATAAAGGCCTCGCGTATCGTCAGGGAACTCTTTGTCTATTTCTGCTCTCGGGAAAGTGAACTGCTCGCATGCGGGGGGCGGCGGACGGAGGGTGATCCCCTTGAGATTTCCGTGGCGGATTTCATTGCCGGGATGAGCGACCGCTATGCCATCAATCTCTACCGGCGCATATTTTTACCACAGCCGTGGAAGATTCTTTAATGTTGCATAACCCCTTGAATTTCCCCGATTAAATACTTGACACCCCGCGGGGCATGTGTTAGCTTAAGTTCGTTTTCCGTCGTGTTTTCGGGGGTTTGTGCCCGGTCGTGAAGAGGACTTGCATGCTCACTCCCCTCGGCATGAAGTTGGTGTTTCGCCTCGGCGGGGCAGGTTTCGTCCTTCCTGTCAGTGACTTGATCGAGGTCAACGAGTTGCCCGCTGATGCGCTGCAGGTTTCTGCCCCGCAGGAGGAATCCGGTCTTCTTGGATCTTTTTTGCATCGCGGTAGTCTCATCCCGGTACGTGACTTGGGGGAGCGTCTCGAATTGCCGAGACCCCTCTTTCCCGGGGAGCAAATCACCCTTCTGGTTCTGCCTGGGGCCGATGCTCCATGGGGTCTGGCGGCCGAGCGTATCGAAGGGGTTTTTCCCAATGAGCATTTTCGCCAGGTTTCCGTCTCCGAGTGGATTTTCAGCCGCAGGATCTGGCCTTTTGCGCAGATTGTTCTCTGGAAGAACGAGCCGCTGCTCCATTGCGAGGCGATGACTCTGGAACGTTTGTGGGGGGCGCAGTGATCCCGAAAATTGCGCTCTTTACCTTGGGCGATCGTTGTTTTTCCCTGGCCGTCGAACGGATTGCCCATATTCTGCCGATGGTGCAAGTCTTCCCCTTTCCCGCTCTGCGACAAGGGCTGACTGGTCTCTTTGTCGACCAGGATGGAGCCGTCCCACTCTTTGATCTGGCCCCGATTTTGGGATCGGAGCGGGCGAGTCTCGCCAGGATGAGCCGTTACCTGGTGATCTACGGTGCCGAACTCGGCAACATTGGTCTGCCCGCGGATAAAGTGTTGCAAATGGTCGGCCGCGATCAGGGCAAGCTGCTGGAGACGGCAGAAATTCCCGGCAAGATGAATTTGACGACAATTTTTGTTGTTAACGGTGTGGGTTATCCGCTGCTTGATGTTGATGCCCTGCTGACAACGCTTCCCGATTGATGGTTGGACAGGACCTGTTTCCCCGGTGGGGACAGAGGAGGCATGCATGAAAAAAAAGTTGTTGCTGGCCGACGACAGTATAACCATCCAGAAGGTCATCGCCATTACCTTCTCCAGCGACGATTATCTTCTGACAGTTGTCGATAATGGCGATGCCGCCTTGGAGAAGGCACGCAGTGACCGGCCTGACCTGATTCTCGCCGATGTTTTCATGCCGGGGAAAAACGGTTACGAAGTTTGTGCCGCCGTCAAGCAGGATCCGAATCTGCAAGGCATTCCCGTTTTGCTGCTGACCGGAACTTTCGAACCCTTCGACGAAGGGAAAGCGCGTGCCGCCGGGGCGGATAAGTGGATTGCCAAACCCTTCGAATCGCAGAGTTTGATCGATTGTATTGAGAAGCTCCTGGCCGGTGCTGGCGGCAGTGCGCCGAAGGCGGTGGTTCCAATTCCTTCGGCGGCACTGGCGGAAACGCCGCCGCAGCCGGTCCCCGCCCCTCCGTCGGCCGTGGCCCCGATTCCGGCTTCCATCCCCGCTCCGGCCCCGCCCACGGCACCGGTCGTCCCCGCACCGCCGCCAGTGACAGCAGAAACCGATCCCTGGGGCGATCCTGGGGCCATCGATCTTGACCTCTCCGAGTTGGGCGGTGAATTTGGCGATGTCGGGACGGCTCCGCTGTCAGCGGCTGACAGCGATGAAGATCTTTGGGGGGCAGTCTCCCTTGAAGAGCAGGACCCTTCTATTACAGCCATCAGCTCTGCTGGCGCAGATAGCTGGTCCCTTGATGAAGCCATCGAGATGTCGGCGCCTGCCGCCGAGCTTGCCGATGCGGTGCGAGTCTCGACGGCCGAACAGGACGTCTGGGGAGGTCTTGAAGTCGAACCGGCTGGCGCTGATGCCAGCCAGATCGAACTGGAAGAATTCCCGACCTGGGAAGCCGAGGTTGAGCCTCTGCCCATGAGCGATGTCGAAATTCTGGAAGAGGAAGATATCGAGCCGTCTCAGGCACTGACTCTGCAGGAACCGTTCTTTACGCCTCCAGCCGGTGGCATCCTGGAGTTGGAGGCGACTGACGCTTTTGGCGGGGACCCGATGTCGGGTGAATTGCAGTGGGATGAGTCGGCCTTGACAGCGGTGTCCTCTACGCACGGGGAACGGGCTCCGGTCGCGGCTCCGGTCGCGGCTCCGGTCGCGGCTCCGGTCGCGGCTCCGGTTGCTGCTCCGGTTGCTGCTCCGGTTGCTGCTCCGGTTGCTGCTCCGGTTGCTGCTCCGGTTGCTGCTCCGGTTGCTGCTCCGGTTGCT
>MGTO01000110.1:19621-26519 GCA_001799485.1 Desulfuromonadales bacterium GWC2_61_20
CTGCTCCGGTTGCTGCTCCGGTTGCTGCTCCGGTCGCAGCACCGGTTGCTGCTCCGGTCGTCCCGCCAGTCGGAGGAGAGTCGCGTGGTGCGGCGTTGAGCGAAGCCGAGCTGGAGGCTCTGGCCCAGCGCGTGGCCGGCCTGGTCATCGAGCGAATTGCCGCTACACTGGTTGAGAAAGTCGCTTGGGAGGTTGTTCCCGATCTTGCCGAAAGAATGATTCTGGAAGAGATTCGCAAAATCAAGGAGGCGGTTTAATCGGCATCGTTGCGCCGTTTTAGTTATTGTGAATCTTGACGCAGAAAATGGGGATGGTTATGATCCCCATTTTCTATTTTCACCCTTGCCGCCCCCTGCTTCGAGGCCTTGTTAGAGGAAGGATAGTTAGTTCATGGAGCCGAAACTGGCCAAGGGGTATGAGCCCCGCGAAGTCGAAACGAAATGGTACGCCACCTGGGAAGGCAACGGCTATTTCCACGCCGATGAAACCTCCGCCAAGCCCGGTTATGCCATCGTCATTCCCCCGCCCAACGTGACCGGCGTGCTGCACATGGGCCACGCTCTCAATAATACCTTGCAGGATATCCTGGCGCGCTGGAAACGCATGACCGGGCACGAGGTTTTGTGGATGCCGGGGACCGATCATGCCGGCATCGCCACCCAGAATGTCGTCGAGAAGCAACTGGCCAGCGAAGGCAAGGACCGCCATCGGTTGGGGCGGGAAGGCTTCATCGAGCGGGTCTGGCAGTGGAAGGGGGAATCGGGAGGGCAGATCATCCACCAGCTCAAGCGCCTCGGCGCCTCCTGTGACTGGGAACGGGAACGCTTCACCATGGATGAAGGTCTGTCAAAGGCGGTGCGTGAAGTCTTTGTCCGCCTCCATGAAGAGGGCTTGATCTATCGCGCCAATCGCCTGATCAACTGGTGCCCCCGCTGTCACACCGCCCTCTCCGATCTTGAAGTCGAGCATGACGAAAAACAGGGGCATCTCTGGCACCTGCGCTATCCCGTCGTCGGCAGTCAACGTTTTCTCGTCGTCGCCACCACCCGCCCCGAAACGATGCTCGGCGACACGGCCGTCGCCGTTCACCCCGAGGACGAGCGCTATAGCGATCTCATCGGCCAGCGCGTGCTGCTGCCCCTGCTCAATCGCGAAATCCCCATCATTGCCGATACCTATGTCGATCGTGAATTCGGCACCGGGGTGGTCAAAATCACTCCGGCCCACGATTTCAATGACTTCGAGGTCGGCCTGCGCCACAACCTCGAGCAGATCAACGTTCTCGACCCCTCCGGCATGGTCAATGAAAACGGCGGTCCCTACATCGGACAGGAACGCTACGAGGCCCGGGCCAATATCGTTGCCGATCTCGAACAGCAGGGTCTGCTGGACCAGATCGAAAATCACGTCAACGCCGTGGGGGAATGCTACCGTTGCAAGACGGTGATCGAGCCCTATCTATCGTTGCAATGGTACGTCAAGGTCGAACCCTTGGCGGCGGAGGCGATCAAGGCGGTGCAGGACGGCCGCACCCGCATCGTCCCGGGACAATGGGAAAAGACCTATTACGAGTGGATGTTCAATATCAAGGACTGGTGCATCAGCCGCCAGATCTGGTGGGGGCACCGCATCCCGGCCTGGTATTGCGATGCCTGCGGCGCCATCACGGTCAGCCGTAGCGATGCCACCCAGTGTGCCACCTGCGGCAGTACCCGCCTGCAGCAGGAGACGGATGTTCTCGACACCTGGTTTTCCTCGGCGCTGTGGCCCTTCTCGACCATGGGCTGGCCGGAGGAGACGACAACGCTGGCGAAGTTCTACCCGACCTCCTGTCTCGTCACCGGCTTTGACATTCTTTTCTTCTGGGTGGCCCGGATGATGATGATGGGCACCCGCTTCATGGGGGCGGTCCCTTTTCGCGACGTCTATATCCATGCCCTGGTGCGTGACGCCCAGGGGCAGAAGATGAGCAAGAGCAAGGGGAATGTCATCGACCCCCTGCATGTCATCGATGAATACGGCGCCGATGCCTTTCGTTTCACTCTCACCGCCTTTGCCGCCATGGGGCGGGACATCAAGCTCTCCACCGAACGCATCGGCGGCTACAAGGCCTTTGTCAACAAGTTGTGGAACGCCGCCCGTTTTTCCCTGATGAATTTCGAGGGATTTGAAGCGGACAGCATCGATCTGGCGCAGCTGGAGTTGTCCCCGGCTGACCTCTGGATTCTCGCCCGCCTGGCCGAAACGGCGCGGGACACCGATGCCGCCCTGGCCGACTATCGTTTCAACGAGGCCGCTTCGATTCTCTATGCCTTTACCTGGAACAGCTTCTGTGACTGGTACATTGAACTGAGCAAGAACGATCTCTACGGCGCCGATCTGGTCGCGCGTGATCGCACTCGCAGCGTTCTCTATACGGTTCTCGAACGCTTGCTGCGCCTGCTCCACCCGATCATGCCCTTCGTCACCGAGGAGATCTGGCAGGCGCTGCCGGGGACGCGACCCGTTGCCTCCCTGATGCTCGCGAGCTACCCCGATTGTCGCGACCTGCCGGTCGATCTGGCCGGAGCGCAGGCGATGGAGTTGACCATGGAGGTCATTCGCGCCATCCGCAACATTCGCGGCGAGATGGATGTGCCGCCGGGGAAACAGATCCCGGTCCTGCTCGATTGCAAAAGTGCGGCATCGCTGGCGGTTCTCGACGGGGCGCGCGGTTACATCACGGCCCTGGCCCGGGTCGGGGAGTTAACCTGCGGGGTCGGGGTAGCCCGACCGGAGAAGGCCGCTCTCCAGGTTGCCGATGATGTCGAGGTCCTCGTCCCCCTGGCCGGGTTGATCGATGTCGCCGCCGAAGAAATTCGCCTCGGCAAGGAGATTGCCAAGGTCGAAAAGGATGTTGAACTCTTCGCGAAAAAGCTCGGCAATGAGGCCTTTGTCGCCAAAGCCCCCCCCGAGGTGCTGCAGAAGGATCGCGGCAAGTTGGCGGAGGCGCAGGAGAAGTTGCACCTGTTGCGGCAGAGTCTGGGTCGGATTGGCGAACTACGCTGATTCCCATAATACTGAATTGAACGAAAAGAGGCCGGTTCCCTGAGAAGGGGGCCGGCCTCTTGACGTTGGCTGTGCCGAACATTCAGCTATCGTTGCCGATACGCTCCAGCACCCGGGTCAGGTGGGCGCGGATGCGGGTACTGTCATCCATGGCCAGCACCTCTTTGGCGGCATGAGCGGCGACTTTGCTGTCGAGCCCCTGCAAGAACGCTTTGGTTCTGGGGATAAAGGGCGCGGGCATGGAGAATTCACGGATCCCCATGCCGATGAGGGGGATGAGGTTGACCGGGTCGGAGGCCATTTCACCGCAGAGACAAAGACCCTTGTCGAGGCGGCGAGTGATGGCGGAGACCTGGTTGAGGACGCTGAGGATCGCCGGGTGCAGCGGTTCGTAGAAGCGCTTGACCAGAGGGTTGTTGCGGTCGGCGGCCAGCATGTACTGAATCAGGTCGTTGGTGCCGAGGGCAAAGAAATCGACTTCGCGGGCAAGACGTTCGGCCATCTGCACCGCCGCCGGGACTTCGATCATGATGCCGAAGGGGATGGTGTCGGCGGCGTAGATCCCGTCGTTGGAAAGATTGCGGCTCGCTTCGGCAATGACCTCGCGGCAGGCGCGCAACTCCTCCAGGCCGGAAATCATCGGAAAGAGAATCTTCACCGGGCCGTGCAGCCCGGCCATGAGGATCGCCTCGATCTGCGTGCGGAAGATGTCGCGGTTGTCGAGGGAGACCCGGACCGAACGCCAGCCCATGAAGGGGTTGTCCTCGACGGGGGGGCTGAAGTAGGGGAGGGCCTTGTCCCCGCCGATATCGAGAGTGCGAATCGTCACCGGTTTTCCGTCGAAACCTTCGACGACCCGGCGGTAGAGCTGGTACTGGTCGTCGCGGTCGGGAAAGTCGCTGCGCGCCATGTAGGGGAACTCGGTGCGATAGAGGCCGACCCCCTCGGCGCCATTGCGCCGGGCGATGTCGACGTCGCTGACCAGGCCGATATTGGCGCGCAAGGTGATGCGGATGCCATCCTTGGTCAGGGCCGGAAGATCGCGGAATTCCTCCAGTCGATGAATTTCGCGACTGCTGTCTTCTTCCAGGCGCTTATACTCGCTGATAATACGAGGCGCGGGTTTGACATAGAGACATCCCGAATTGGCGTCGAGGATCAAGGGGTCGTCGGGATTGACCTGCTTGAGCAGACCCTTGACCCCGACCAGCGCCGGGATGCCGAGGGACTTGGCCATGATGACGGCGTGGGAGTTCTTTTCGCCGGCCTCGGTGACAATGCCGCGGATCTGTTCGTGATCGAGGGCCGCCATGTCCGAAGGGAGGAGTTCGCGCGCCACCAGAATCCCCGGGTGGTGCAGCTGGAAATGGCCATTATCGCCGCCGACGAGGTTGGCGAGGAGGCGTTTGCCGATATCCTCCATATCGGCGGCACGTTCGCGCAGATACTGGTCATCCATGCGGCCGAAGGCCTCAAGGTATTCGCCGACGACCTTTTTCAGGGCATAGGCCGCGCTGTGGCGGGTTTCGATCTCCCGTTTCAGTTTGTCGATGAAACCGCGGTCCTCCAGGATCATCAGGTGGGTGTGGAAGATTGCCGCATCTTCGCTGGAGAGACGTTCGGCCACCCGCTTTTCCAGGTACAGGGTCTGGATGCGGGTCTTCTCGATGGCACTTTCGAGGCGGTCCAGTTCGGCCGCGCAGTCGATCTCGGCAACGTCGCCGACATCGGCGAAACCGAGGCGTTCATCCATGACGTGAGCCGGGCCGGAGGTCACTCCGGGGTAGGCAATGGCCCCGCGCAGGGCGACTTCACCACTTTGCGCGATGATGGGCGCTTCGCGCTGGAGCAGGGTCTGCCGGGTCGATTCGAGTTCCCGGGCGAAGCGCGTCGATTCCGCTTCTTTCTGGCGGATGGAATCGAGGAGGCGGGCATTGATGACGATGGAGGAGACCTGAAAGGCGATGGTCGAGAGGGCGCTGATCTCCTCGGCGCTGAATTCGCGCGGGTCCTTGGTCTGGATGGCGACAACACCGAGAGGGGCTTTGCGGTCAAAGAGGGGGAGGCCGAGGAAGGAGTGATAGCGCTCTTCCCCCGTCTCCTTGAAGTATTTGTAGCGCGGGTGGTTCTGCGGCTCCTGGATGGCGACGATGCGGCGTTCCTCGGCGGCCAGGCCGGTCAGTCCTTCCCCCATCTTCAGCGAGACCTTGCCGATGGCCTTGCGCGACAGGCCGCGGCTGGCGCGCAGGCGCAGGGTAATGGCGTCGTCATCGAGAAGGTAGATGGAGCAGACCTCGGTGCGCATGCGTTTGGCAACGAGGGTCACAATGTTGTCGAGGGTTTCGTCGAGGTCGTGGGAATGGAGGATGAGGGTACTGATGTCTTCGAGGGTGGCGATGCCGAACTGCTCGGATGCGCGTTTGGCCATGAGGTACCTTCCAAGTCAAGGGTCAGGGGAAGGATAAGCTGGCGACATTGTAAGCGAAAGGGGGGAATCTGGCGATAAAAAAAGGTCGGGGCAAAAAAAATGCCGTCAGCCCCGGGCGCTGGATGGAAATTGTCCGACTTCGTTGCTGAAATGGCAGGCGGCGAAATGTCCGGGACTTTGCTCTACAAGCAGCGGCGCTGTTTCGTGGCACAGAGGACGGGCGTAGGGGCAGCGGGGGTGGAAGGGACAGCCGGATGGCGGGGCGAGGGGGGAGGCGATTTCGCCGGCCAGTGGGGGGTGAGGGCGGCGGAGCGTGGGGTCGGGTCGGGGGACCGCGGCGAGTAACGCTTCGCTGTAAGGGTGGCGGGGGTGGCGATAAAGTTCCGCTGCCGGCGCCAGTTCGACGATCTGGCCGAGATACATGACGGCAACGCGATCGCTGATATGTTCGATGACCGAGAGGTCATGGGCAATGAAGAGGTAGGTCAGGCCGAACTCCTCCTGAATATCCTGCAGGAGGTTCAAGATCTGCGCCTGAATGGAGAGGTCGAGGGCCGAGACCGGTTCGTCGGCGACAATCAGGCGAGGCTTGACCGCCAGGGCTCGGGCGATGCCGATACGCTGGCGCTGGCCGCCGGAGAATTCATGGGGGTAGCGCTCCTGATGAGCATCGGAGAGACCGACTGTCGCCAGCAGTTTTTTTACCTCACCGCGAATTTCGGCGGGTGGCGCAAGTTTGTGGATGATAAAGGGCTCCGCCAGGATCTCCCCGACCTTCATGCGCGGATTGAGGGAGGAGTAGGGGTCCTGGAAAATCATCTGCAGATCGCGGCGCAGCGGCCGCATCTGGGCCGGGGAGAGCTGGAGCAGCTCGTGCCCCTGGTAGTGAACCGTCCCGGCATCGGCGTCAAGGAGGCGCAACAGGAGTCGGGCCGTCGTCGATTTTCCGCACCCCGACTCACCAACCAGCCCCAGCGTTTCCCCCGGGTAGAGATCAAAGGAGATGTCGTTGACGGCGCGCAGATACCGGCGACCACCACCGGGGCGGTTGCCGGCAGCGGAAAAACTCTTGCTGAGGTGGCGTACTTCAAGGAGCGGTTGCATGACAGGCCTTCCAGCATCGCACAAAGTGGCCGGGGGTCAACTCGACCAGGGGGGGGAGGCGATCATGACACGGCGCGAAAATCTCGGGGCAACGCTCAGCGAAGGGACAGCCGACAACGGTGGCTCCCGCCCCCGGTACCTGTCCGGAGATAGTGGCCATGCGCGATTTTTTTTCGCCGAGACGCGGGATGCAGGCGAGGAGGCCTCGGGTGTAGGGATGGCTCGGGGCAGCATAAAGGGCGAGCACCGGTGCGTATTCCATGATCAGACCCGCGTACATGATCGCCACACGATCGGCGACTTCCGCAACCACACCAA
>MGTO01000111.1 GCA_001799485.1 Desulfuromonadales bacterium GWC2_61_20
GGACCCGCTTGCGCGTCATCTCGGCCAGGCCGAGTTCCGAAATTTTTAGAATGTTGGTCTTGGCCTTGTCGATGCGCAGCGCCTCTTCCAGGGCCGAATGGACCTTCTCGCGGTGGGCTTCTTTCTCCATGTCGATGAAGTCGATGATGATGAGGCCGCCGATGTTGCGCAGACGCAACTGAAAGGCGATCTCCTTGACCGCTTCGAGATTGGTCTTGAGGATGGTGTCCTCGAGGTTGTGCTTGCCGACGAAGCGGCCGGTGTTGACGTCGATGGCGGTGAGGGCTTCGGTCTGTTCGATGATGATGTAGCCGCCGCTCTTGAGCCAGACCTTGCGCCCCAGCGCCCGGGCGATCTCGACCTCGAGGCCGAAGGCGTCGAAGATCGGTTCCTCGCTGTCGTAAAGGTCGATGACATATTTGAGCTTGGGCATGAAGGTGTCGATGAAGGCGACGATCTTGTCGTGCTCGACCTGGGAGTCGACGACGATGCGATCGACGTCCTCGGTGAGGATGTCGCGCAAGACCTTGCTGGTGACGTCGAGGTCGGAGTGGATCAGGGCCGGGGCGCTGCGGTTTTCGCGGCGGCGGGAGATGTCCTGCCAGAGGCCGACGAGGAACTCCATGTCGGCGAGGAGATCCTCGTCGCTCTTCCCTTCGGCGGCGGTGCGGACGATGAAGCCGGTGCCGGGAGGGCGGATCGCCTCGATGATACCGCGCAGACGGTCTTTTTCCTCCTCGTTTTCGATGCGGCGGGAGATGCCGATGTGATCGACCGTCGGCATGTAGACCAGGTGCCGGCCGGGGAGGGAGATGTGGGAGGTGATCCGCGCCCCCTTGGTGCCGAGGGGTTCCTTGGCGATCTGCACCAGCAGCTCTTCCCCTTCGTCGAGGAGTTCCTCGATGGGGGGGAGGACCGGGCCTTCCTCGCTGCCGTCGGCGGGGCGGGCATGCTGGGGCTGGCCGTCGACAAACTGTTCGACCGCCTCCATCTCGTCGAGGACGTCGGCGACGTAGAGAAAGGCCGCCTTCTCCAGGCCGATATCGACGAAGGCCGCCTGCATCCCCGGCAAGACGCGAATGACCTTCCCCTGATAGATGTTGCCGACAATCCCCCGTTCCCGGTTGCGCTCGATGTAGAGTTCGGCGATGTGGCCGTTCTCGATGAGGGCGACGCGGGTTTCGTGGGAGGTGGTATTGATGACCAGTTCCTTGGCCATAATGTCCTCTCCGTTTCTGCTAAAGGTTATATAAACGAAAACGTCAAAATCAATTCGGGTGCTGCCCGACCCTAGCGCAGGACGACGGCGGTCTTGCGCAGGCGCAGGGTGCGCACCTCGTCGCCGCTCAGGCCCAGAAGATGGGCGGCGAGGACGGTCGGGCTCCCCTTGGCCAGGCGCAGCCAGAGGGCGCCGTCGGCAAGCTCGACGCCGACGGTGTTGTGGCGCAGATCGACGGTCTGGATCTTGCGCCCCTTCTCCCGCTCGCGGGGACAATCGGTCGCGGCGAGAAAGGCGGCAATGCGCGCCGGCAGATCATCCGGCACCGTCGCCGGCAGCTCGACCCGGTAGGTACTCTCGGCAATACACACCGCCGGCGGCGGGGTTTTGTTGTCGATGACCGCGGCTTCAAGGACGCGGATGCCGGCCGGCAGGCGGGGATTGAGGGCCTCGACCAGTGCGCGGGCGCTCCAGGGGCGAGTCAACTCGACATCGACGATCTCGGCATCGCTCTCCACCCCGGTCGGCAAGGCATCGGGAAAGGAGATGCGCGGGGCCGGGTGGAAGCCGGCGGAGTAGCGCACCGGCACACCGGCGCGGCGCAGGGTGCGATGGAGGACGGTCATGAATTCGAGGTGGCTGATATAGCGGGACTTACCCTCCTTGCGCAGGCGCAGACGCACTTTGCAGCGCTCTTCAGTCGTCTCGTCCTTCCCCGGAGCGGGGGCGGGGAGCTCATGGCGCTCACAGAGGCGCATGCGCAGTTGTTCGAAATCGCAGATGCCGCAGCCGGCGCAGTCGCCGCCGCGGCAGTCGGGAGTGTAGGTGCCGGCGAAGGCGCGCTGGCGCTCCTGCAGCAAAAAGGCCTTGGGCACGCCGCAGTCGAGGTGGTCCCAGGGGAGGATTTCCCCCTCGCCGCGCTCGCGCAGATACCACTCCGGTTCGACGGCGCAGGCGGCAAAGGCTTGCTGCCACAACTCGAAACGGAAGTGGTCGCGCCAGCCGTCGAAGCGGCAGCCGGCATCGACGGCGGCTTCGAGGACGGCGCCGAGGCGGCGGTCGCCGCGGGCGAAGACCCCTTCGAGGAAGGAGAGCTGGGCTTCGTGCCATTTGAAGCGCAGCTTCTTGCGGCGCAAGCCGTCGCGCAGCAGTGCCTGCCGCCGCAGAGTTTCGTCGATGCCGATCTGCGCTTCCCACTGGAAAGGGGTATGGGCCTTGGGGACATAAGTCGAGACCGCGACGTTGACATCGGCGCCGCCGGTCCCCTTGCCGCTCTTCTTGACCCGTCCCGCCAGTTCGACCAGTTCGTCGAGATCCGCGGCGGTCTCCGTCGGCAGGCCGGTCATGAAGTAGAGTTTGACCAGGCGCCAGCCGAGGGTGAAAGCAGTATGGGTGGCGGCGAGGAGATCGGCCTCGCTGATCCCCTTGTTGATGACGCCGCGCAGCCGTTCGCTTCCCGCTTCGGGGGCGAGGGTAAAGCCGGTCTTGCGAACCTTCTTGATCTCCTCCATCAGTTCTGGCGTCAGGGAGCCGACGCGCAGGCTCGGCAGAGAGACGGCGACGCGGTCCTCGGCCGGACGCGCCATCAGCCCCTTGAGCAGCGGCTCGATGCAGCTGTAGTCGCCGGTGGAGAGGGAGAGGAGGGAGACCTCTTCGTAGCCGGTGGCGGCCAACGACTCGTCGATGATAGACATGATGCGCTCGGGGCTGCGCTCGCGCACCGGCCGGTAGAGATAGCCGGCCTGGCAGAAGCGGCAGCCGCGGGTACAGCCACGGGCGATCTCCACCGCCACCCGGTCGTGAATCGTCTGCATCAACGGGACGATGGGGGCGGTTGGTGCCGGCGCCTTGTCGAGATCGGCAAGAAAGCGTCGCCGCACCCGCGTGCGTCCGGGATGGAGGGGGGTGATGGCGGCGATGGTGCCGTCAGGGTGGTAAGCGACGGCGAAGTGGCTCGGGACGTAGACCCCCTCGATCTCCGCCAACCGCTCCAGCAGCGCCGCCCGGTCGATTCCCTCGCGCTTGGCCGCGCGCAGGGCCGCGGCGACCTCGACCACCGCCTCCTCGCCGTCGCCGATGACGGCGCAGTCGATGAAGTCGGCCAGCGGTTCGGGGTTGAAGGCGCAGGGACCGCCGACGACGATGAGGGGATGCGAGCCGTTGCGGTCGGCGCGACGGCGGGGGATGCCGGCGAGGTCGAGCATGTTGAGGATATTGCTGTAGGAGAGCTCGTACTGCAGGGTGAAACCGACCAGGTCGAATTCCCCTAAGGGACGTTCGTCCTCCAAGGAGGTCAGCGGCAGCTTCGCCTCGCGCAACTTCGCCTCAAGGTCGGGCCAAGGAGCATAGGCGCGCTCGGCGGCAGCCCAGTCGAGGCCATTGAGGATATGGTAGAGAATGGCAAAGCCGAGATGGCTCATGCCGACTTCGTAAACGTCGGGAAAGGCCAGGGCGATGCGGACCTCGATCCCGGCCCCCTCTTTATGGATGCTCCCCATTTCACCGCCAAGGTAGCGGGATGGGCGCTGGATTGAAGAGAGAATGTCGGATGAAAGCATGGGCTGAATCGTTTCGCTGGAAGGTCTGAGGAACTGCATAAAATAGCAGAAGTGTTCAAGTCTTCCAAGAATTTATTGGAGGAGGCTGGTGGGAATGTGCTTGAGCAGATTGTCAGCGCCAGGAGAGAAGGGGGTACCGGGACGGAAATCCGAACCAGTCTTTGCCTCTTAACGGCACAAGGCCGTCACTCGGGTGGGTGACGGCCTTGTGGTAAATCATTACTTTTCGCTGAAGGGTTACAGCGGAGCTTTCTGTACCGGGTAGCCGGCACCGTAGATGTCCTGGGAGTATTTCGGCGACCAGACCTTGGTCTTGGTCATGGTACGCCAGCCCATCATGCCGAAGCGCAGGGTCCAGGCGTCGTAGCCGAGGACGCCGAGGACGGCGTTACTGATGCTGGCGGTGTGACCGGTATGGCAGATGACCAGGATCGGCTTGTCGGTCGGCAGTTTGGCCAGATTGTCGGTTTTGGCCAGATCGGCCATTGGGATGTTTATTGCGCCGGGGACCGTGTCTTTGGCGAAGTCGGCGGGCAGACGGATGTCGAGGAGAAAGAAGTCGCCGAGTTCGTCATTCAGAGTCGGATCGTCGATGCCATCCATCAGTGTTTCGGCATAGATGGAGCGGTTTCCGCCCGGCGCAGTGCTGAGGAAGTTGTCGGCAGCCTTGGCGATGAGACGATAGTGCCCAGGGGGGAGACCATTTGTCTCGTCTTTCGGGGCGCATTTTTCCTCTCCTGCAAACGCCGGAATTGCGACGAGTGCCAGCAGAGCGACCAACAGCAGACTGGTGAACTGTTTCATGATCTTTCCTCCTTTGGTGGTGCGGCCATCACCTGGCGGCGGGCAATAACAATTCCCCGATACCGCCACTTCGGAAGCCCCACTATCCACCCGGTGTGGACAGGAAGCTTTGCGCCCCCGGGTTACCCTGGGTTTGCCTTTTCGGTGGCCGAGCTTAAATTCTGCAACATGCTGTAAATACAAGTTGAGTGCCAAAAAATATTCAAGGAACCTGTAAAAAAAATCGCCATGGCGCGGCTGGTTAGGAAGACGGGGTACTCATTAAGTGCAATATGCGTATAATTGGAAGTCATTTGGCGTATTTTTGGTGACATTTATTGTTCGGTCCATCCCCTGCATATTGCCGAACAATTACATGCGGCAGGAAGCGAAGCAAAAAAAACGGCGAGAGGTCCACGCACCTCCCGCCGTTTCCCTTGTTGTCGTAACGGGAGTTACTTCACCGCCCCGGCCTCGACGGCCGAGAGAACCCCATCCTTGAGGAATGCATAGTCCTTGTATCCGTGCTCATCAAGGTAGTACTGCAGCCACTGCACCTGCTTGCCGACGGCGTCGAAGATCAAGAGTGTCTTCCCCTTGAACTCGTTTTTGCCGATAAGTTCAACCAGGCGGTCGCCGGGGATGCTGCGCGTCCCCGGAAGGAGGACTTCCTTGCTCTGGGGCAGGTTGGCTTCCTTGACCCGCTGGGCCGGGTCACGCATATCGATGACCACCGCGTTCTGAGACAGCGCCCTGGTCTTGAAATCGGCGAAGGCGAGCCGGCGTTTGTCGAAATCGGCCTTGGAGATCAGCTTGCCCGGGGGGGCCGGGGTTTTCCCGAGAATGGCCGCTTTGTCGGGGAAACGTTTGGTCCATTCGAGGACGCCGGCATCGTAGCAGAAGACATTCTTGAAGCCGGCGGTCTCGGCCTGTTCGGCCGCTTCGTAACTCTTGGCGCAATGAATGCCGTTACAGTAGAAAACCAGGGGAGACTTGCCGGACTTGTCGGTTTTCTTTTCCAGCAGCTTGAGGAAATCCGCGGTGCTGACCGGAATGTAGAGGGCTTTGCTGACATGGATGACCTCGAATTCCATCTTCGAGCGCACGTCGACGATGGTAGCGCTATCGTACTTGGCGGCCAAATCGTCGGTGCTGATAGGGGTGACGCCGGGGAATTTGGCGCGCAAGGGGAAGGCCTCTTCGGCCCGAACCGGGACCGCCAGGGCCAGGACCAGCAGCAACAGAAGCGGCAGACCCAACCAGGTACTCTTGTTCTTCATCATTTACTCCTCAAGGTTATGTTGCGGGTTTAAATGCACCATCCCGGCCCCGCCGGCGGGCGAAGGAGTGGAGGACTGTGTCGCATCAGGCTTCAGCGTCTGGGCGATTGCTTCGGCAATAAGCCGTAAACCAGTTCTTTGGTGGGCAAGCGCTGCTCGCCCCGTTCCCTGCGCAAATGTCTGGGCGTAGTCGCCGCGTCACTGTCGGGGGTTCCACCGTCACTCGTTTTGAAGACGGCGCAGACACCGTGCAGGCGCTCGGACTGGCTTAGTAATTCTTCTGCCGTGGCGGTCATTTCCTCGGCGGCGGCGGAATTTTTTTGAATAATCGACTCCAGTTGCTGAATCCCGTTGGAGATCTGCTCGGCGCCTGATTCCTGCTCGCGATTGGTGGCGGCCATCTCCGCCACCAGGGCGGCCGTGCGCTGAATGCCGGGGAGCAATTCCTGCAGCAGGTGGCCGGCCCGCTCCGCCACGCCGACGCTGTTGGCCGAAACTTCGCTGATTTCGCCAGCGGCTGCTTGGCTGCGTTCGGCCAGTTTGCGCACCTCGGCGGCAACGACGGCAAAGCCGCGGCCGCTCTCACCGGCGCGCGCCGCCTCGATGGCGGCGTTCAGGGCCAGGAGGTTGGTCTGGCGGGCGATCTCGCCGATGATGACGATCTTGCTGGTGATATCCTTCATGACCCGCACCGTTTCGCTGACGGCCTCGCCACTTTCGGCGGCTTGCCGTGCCGCCTCCCGGGCGATCTGCTCGGTCTGCGCGGCGTTGTCGGCGCTCTGCCGCATGTTCGCATTCATTTCCTCGATCGAGGCTGCTGCCTGTTCCGCCGCTGCCGCCTGTTCCGCCGCGCCCTGGTTGATGCCGTTGCTCGCCACGGCCATGTGCCGGGCCCCGGTCTGGACGGCGACGGCCGATTGCTGGATATCGCCGATGAGATGATTCATCTGCCCTTGCAAGCCCAACAGCGACTTACCGAGGGTGTCCCGCTCCGAACTGATCCTGACCTCGACCGTCAGGTCGGCGCCGGCGATTTTTTCGAGAGCGGCAATCTTGTCGCCGATGGCATCGAGAAAGGCGTTGACACTGTCGACCACCAGCCCGATTTCATCGTGATGCAGACGTTGTGCGCGCAGGGTGCAGTCGCTGGTTTGCGCCATCTCCTGCATGACTGTGGCCAGAGACCCCAAGGGGCGGATGACCATCCGGTAGAAGAGGACCCAGACGGCGACGACCATGACCAGACTGAGGATGAGAATCTGTTGCGCCGCCGCCCAGATTTCGCCGCGCAGTTGGGCCGCGATCGCGCCCCGAGAAACCACCACGGCCAGTTGTCCAAGAACACTGTCGGAGGCATCGCTGACATAGACCAAGTCCTGGGTCAGCACCGGTTTGAAATCCGCCGGGAGTTCGGTCACGGTCACCGCTTCCCCTTGCGCGTCGCGGGCATAGGCATATTTTATTTCCCCCGACGGGTCGAAAACGACGAGGGCGCCAATGTTCGCATTGTTCATTTCTCCGACCAGAAAATTCCTGGCGAGGCGTTCGTCGTAGCTGAACATGGCCTCAGGCAGGGAGAGGGTGGCCCGTTTGGCGAGTCCCTGAACCTGCTGGGTGAGAAGGTCGTTGATGGCGGTTTGCTTCTTGACGTAGTTGAAGACGGCCAGTCCGGCGAGGACAGAGATGACGATGGCAACGACAGACAGGAGAATCTTGGCGCGGAGACTCTGCATAATTACCCCTCGAGGAATGCACTGGTGGCGGATGTCGTACGGTTGGTGGCGCGATTGGTCGGTGCTGGTGTGCCTCTTCAATGCAAAAAGCCGACCGCTTTAATTCATTAGTGCCGGCGCGGGTGTCTCCGTCATGGAAAAAATGGGCTATGCCCTCCAGCACAAAGAAATAATGGCTGATGTCCCTGCGCCCCGCGGCGGCAATCCGGCAGAAAGTTAGTAAACGCTAATCAGCCAAAGGGCGGGAAGATTAATGCGGAGTTCTGCTTGCGCGCGCCCGAGGACTCGGCTCGAATATAATCCCCTTTGCCTTATCTGGATTTAGTTGACCGCTTCTCATGCATGGAGTAGCTTGCAGGTGAAAATATTTTTACTAACCCTCTTTTTTTCTCGCCATGAAGATTAGCGCCGCCCTACATTCACCTGCTACCATCAAACTGCTGTTCGTGGCTGCCGGCATCGGCTTGACTACATCCGCGCTGACTCATCTACTGCATGCGCCGGTCCTCGACCCTCTCCTCTTCAGCCTGCTTCTCGGTATCCTGTTGCGAGCGCTTCTTAAAGACCGCATCAATCCAACTGATGCTGCGACAAGGGTCGGTCACGGGCTGATCCTCCCCGGCATTATTTGCTACGCGGTGGCCAATCTCGAATTCACTACCGTGGCGAGTCTCCCACCCCGTAGCCTGCTGCTTTTGGCCATCGTTGTCGCTATCTGCTTCGGCACCATTTTCCTGCTCGGCCGCCACCTCGGACAGACGCGCGAGATCACGTCTCTGGTCGCAACCGGATCGGCCATTTGCGGCGCGTCGGCGATTGCCATTACCGCACCGGCAGTGCGCGCCCGCTCCGAGGACGTCTCCATCTCTCTGCTCGCCGTGACCATGTCCGCCTTGGTGGCCCTGTTTGTCGTCCTGCCGTTTTGCGGTGCGCTGCTCCGGATGGTGCCGGCCGATTATGCCCTGCTGTCCGGCTCGCTGCTGCAGTTCACCGGTTTTGTCAAGGAAGCGATGGCACAGTTTCATTTCCAGGGTGGCGGTGCCGGCATGGTGGACGCCACTCGTCTGGCCATGCTGGTCAAGGCGACACGATATTTAGCCTTGATCGTCTGCATTCCCCTGGTGGCAAGTCTCGCCCATGGCCGCCTGACCTTGCCGCTGTCGCTCTGGCTCTATCTTGGCGCCGGCATCGGCGGGACGCTGTTTCACGCAACCTATCCCCTTGCCTATGCCACGTACCTGCTGCCCTTCGCCCAGCTCGGCTACCAACTCCTCTGGTCGGTCACCATGGCCGCTATCGGCCTGAGCGCGGATGTCCGAGATCTGCTCAGTGTCAACGGCTATCGTGCCTTCTGGATGGCACTGGCGGGCTTTGTCGCAGCACTGTTGAGCTTTCTTCTCTTCTGGTGGCTCTTCTTCCCGAATGGAGCGTGAAGATGACTCCCTCGCCCCCTGCCAACAGTATCCGCCATCGCATCATGATGGCTTTTTTGCTGGTCATCATCAGCTGGGGCATCGTCCTGACCCTCGCCATAGATGCCGCTTTCGACCGGATTCTCACTGCCCAGAACGTGCCCCCAACGCTGGCCACCGAGATCGGTCGCCACTTCATCCTGGTCTGCAGCGGGTTGACCCTGATCGGCTTCGTCCTCTTCTACTTTATCGCCAGCTATATGGCGCAGGCGGTGATCGAACCGGTCCGGCAGCTGATGTCCGGGGTCGAGGCGTTGCATCAGGGCGATCTGAATACGCGCGTGCCGGTCAAGGGCAACGACGAATTTGCCGCACTGGCCGCCGCCTTCAACCGCATGGCCGAACAGTTGGGGGAAGTCGACCGACTTAAATCCGAGTTTATCTCTACCGTTTCCCATGAGCTGCGCACCCCGCTGTCCTGCATCGTCGGTTATGCCGAGCTGTTGCAGAGTGGCGAACATTCCCGCGAAGATGCGGCGGAATATCTGGATATCATCAACCACAAGGCCGACGAACTGGCAATGCTGGTCGAAGGGCTGCTCGATCTGAGTCGAATAGAAGCCGGCAAGGGGCTGGAGCTCAAGGTGGAAACATTCGATCTGGCCGCGCTGGCTCGCGAGTGTCTGCAGCAGGCCCGGCTCTTGACCACGCAACATCAATTCGCCTACCAGGGGAGCGAATCCCCGGTAACGATTACAGCCGACCGGTTGCGCCTGAAGCAGGTGTTCGACAATCTTCTCGGTAATGCCATCAAATATTCGCCGGACGGAATGATCGCGATCGAGCTGACAACGGTAGCTGGCAGGGCCGAAGTGGTGGTCAGCGATCAGGGCATCGGTATGACCGCGGAACAGTTGGCGCAGGCCTGTGACAAGTTTTATCGCGTCAATTCCTCCAATACAGCTGTTTCCGGCGTCGGACTCGGACTTTCCATCGTCCGCAGCAGTATTCACGCCCACTGCGGCGACCTGCAGATCAGCAGTAATCCCGGGCAGGGGACGCAATTCAAAGTCATTCTTCCCTTGCGCCCGAAGCTGGGGTAGTCGAAGCCTTCAGGGGGAGATACTACAACTCCAAAAGGGTGCCCGCATTGCTTTCCAGCGCCCTCTGATGTATGGTGCCGATCCCAACCATCCCTACGGAGACCATCGCTTTGCATATCAAATCGGCCGAATTCATCACCAGCGCCGCCGCTCCCGGCGGTTATCCCCCCCCCGGTCTTCCCGAGATCGCCTTTGCCGGGCGCAGCAACGTCGGCAAGAGTTCCCTCATCAACGTTCTGGTCGAGCGCAAGGCGTTGGTGCGGACTTCGCGCACGCCGGGACGGACGCAGTTGCTCAACTTCTTCAATATCAACGGCACCCTGACCCTGGTCGATCTCCCCGGTTACGGCTACGCCGAGGTGCCGGTGGCGGTGAAAAAGGCCTGGGGGCCGATGATCCGCACCTTTCTCGAAAAGCGCAGCACCCTGCGTGCCGTTGTCCTCCTCTTCGATATCCGCCGCGTCCCCCGCGAGGAGGATCTGCAGCTCCTCGACTGGCTGGAGGAGCTCGGCATCCCCACCATCCCGGTCATCACCAAGGCCGACAAGGTCAGCCGCAACCAGCGCGCCGCCCAGCTCAAACCGATCGCCGAGGCGACCGGTCTCGATATCGCCGACTTCACCCTCTTCTCCGCCCTCAAGCGGGAAGGGCGCGACGAAGTCTGGGAGCGCATCGAGGACGCCATCGCCGCCGGACAGCCGGCGGACAATGCCGCGGAAACCGACCCCGCGCCGCCGCCGGACGCAGCATGATGCAGTGGCTTGGTCTTATCGGCGGTCTCATGGTCGCCTTCGGTTTCGTGCCGCAGATCATCCGCGTGGTACGGACCCGCTCGGCCCACGACCTCTCGCCGGTGATGCTGGTAACCATCTTCATCGGCGGCATCTTCTATACCGCCTATGCTTTCATGGTCCGCGACCCGGTCTTTATCACCATCAATCTCATTGCCACGACCAACACCCTGGTCCTCCTCCTCCTCAAGTGGCGCTTTCGTTGAGCGCCGGGCAATTCCATTGACACACTCTTCGCCCATCTGCTACAAGGATGGGACAATTTGCCGTCCCGGTGTCCGCCGAAGTCTTTAGACGTAGGCGGAAGAATAGGGAAGAGGGTGCAAATCCCTCGCTGCCCCGCAACTGTAAGCGGAGATGAAAGCCAACCAGCGCCACTGTCCCTGTCGGGGATGGGAAGGTGTGGCGAGTAAGCTGACCCGCAAGCCAGGAGACCTGCCGAGACGTTTAGTTGAACCCTTCGCGGGAGGGGTTCGGGCTGCCCGTCATGGCCAGACCCTGTCCTCCCCCGAGGGCGGGGTTTTTTCATTGCTGGACAAGGATACAGGGATTGCCGCTGTCACCAGGTCTGATCCAGATCTATACCGGAGAAGGGAAGGGGAAGACGACCGCCGCCGTCGGCCTGGCGGTGCGCGCCCTCGGCCAGGGGTTGCGCGTACTCCTGGCGCGCTTTCTCAAGCCGCTCGAACCGGCCAGTGGCGAAATCTTGTTCCTCCAGGGAACGCCGGGGCTGGAGATCCTGACCGCCGGTGTCGGGGTGATCCACGGTCATGCCCCTGCGGAGGAGGTCGCGCACAGCATCGCTGAAACCTTTGCCGGCGCGCGCAGGCGGATGATGAGTGGAGCCTACGATCTGGTGATCCTCGACGAAATCAACAACGCCGTGCATCGTGGTGATCTGGCCCTGGCGGAGCTCCTCTCCCTCCTCGACGCGCGGCCGAGCGGGGTCGAAGTAGTCCTGACCGGACGCCACGCCCCGGCCGAACTCTTGGCCCGCGCCGACCTGGTGACGGTCATGCACGCCGGGAAACACCCCTTCCGCGCCGGCATTCCCGCCCGCCGCGGCATCGAGTACTGACATGGCGGCGACGATCTTCATCACTGGCGGCACCCGCTCGGGCAAGAGTGATTATGCCCAGCGCCGGGCCGAGGCCCATCCCGGCCCCCTCCTTTATGTCGCCACGGCGACGCCCGGCGATGCCGAGATGGCGGCGCGGATAGCCCGCCACCGGATCGCCCGGGGGGAACGCTGGGACGTGCTGGAGGAACCCCTCGATCTGGCCGGCCGCCTGCCCAGCGCCATGGCCGGCGCCGCCGCCGCCGTTCTCGACTGCGTCACTTTGTGGCTGAGCAACCTCTACTTTGCCCACGGCGAAGAACGTGCTCCGGTCCTGCGTGAGGTCGAAGGTTTTTGCCGGCTGCTGCCGACGCTGACCGCCCCCCTTTACCTGGTCAGCAACGAAGTCGGTTACGGCATTGTCCCGGAAAACCGCCTGGCGCGGGAATTTCGCGATCTCGCCGGCGAAGCCAACCAGCTGCTGGCGGCGGCGGCCGACGAAGCCTGGCTCGTCGTCGCCGGACTGCCGTTACGACTTAAATGATGCAAAACGACAAATGCTCACGCGGAGCCGCGGAGCGCCAGATCTCCCGAGTACCACATCCATCCATGATTTGAACGAAGAGGACACCGATGAACCCCCATTCCCTGCACGCCACTCTCGACAAGATCAAGCCCGTCGACAAGGTCCGCCTTGCCGAGATCCAGGCCCGCATCAACTGTCAGACCAAACCGAAGGGGTCGCTGGGACGGCTGGAGGAATTCGCCCGCCGCTTCGTCGCCATCACCGGCCGCGAGGAGATCCGCAAGAAGGTCGTCTTTACTTTCGCCGGCGACCACGGCGTCGTCGCCGAAGGGGTGAGCGCCTTCCCCAAGGAAGTGACGCCGCAGATGGTCCTCAACTTCGTCAGCGGCGGCGCTGCCATCAATGCCCTTGCCCGCCACGCCGGGGCCGAGGTCATCGTCGTCGACATGGGGGTCGATTACGATTTTCCCCAGACTCTCGCCGGGCTCCTCAATAAAAAGGTCGCCAAGGGAACCGGCAATTTCGCCCGCGAAGCGGCCATGACCCGGCAGCAGGCGATCCAGTCTCTCGAAACCGGCATCGAGCTCGCCTTCTCCTGCCGCGACGCCGGCATCGATCTGGTCGGCACCGGTGATATGGGAATCGGCAACACCACCCCTTCCGCCGCCATCGCCGCGGTTCTCACCGGCCTCACGGTGAAACAAGTCACCCATCGCGGCACCGGCATCGACGATGCGACCCTGGCCCACAAGATCGAGGTCATCGAAAGCGGGATTGCCCTGAACAAGCCGGACAAGGAAGACCCCGTCGATGTCCTCGCCAAGGTCGGCGGCTTCGAGATCGGCGGCATCGCCGGCCTCATCCTCGGCTGCGCCGCCGCCGGCATCCCCGTCGTCGTCGACGGTTTCATCTCCACCGCCGGCGCCCTCATCGCCTCCGAACTCCATCCCCAGGTGCGCCACTACATCTTCGCCGCCCACAAGTCGGTGGAAATCGGCCACACCCACATGCTCGCAAAAATAGGCCAGGCGCCGATGCTCGATCTCGATATGCGCCTCGGCGAAGGGACCGGCGCCGCCCTGGCCATGACCCTGGTCGAGGCGTCGTTGCGGGCGCTGCGCGAAATCCGCACCTTCGAGGAGGCCGGCGTGGCCAAGGAGTTGCCGCGGTGATCAGGCTCTGGGCGGAACTCCGCCTCGCCACTGCCTTCCTCACCCTGCTCCCCGTCGGTCCGGCGGGAACGGTGGCGCCGCTCCAGCTGGCCCGCAGCCTGACCTGGTTTCCTCTGGTCGGCCTCTTCCTCGGCCTTATGCTGGCGGGGCTCGACTTGCTTCTCAGCCCCTACTTGCCGGCGACGGTGGTGGCCGGAATCCTCATGGTGCTGCTGGTGCTGCTGACGGGAGGACTCCATCTCGACGGCGTCGCCGATGTCGCCGACGGCCTCGGTGGCGGCCGCGATGCGGCGGCGCGGCTGCGCATCATGAAAGACAGTCGGGTCGGCGCCATGGGGGTGGTGGCGCTGATACTCGTCCTCCTGCTCAAGTACCAGGCCCTGGCGGCCTTCCCTGCCGGGGAACGCACGATTGCTCTTCTCCTCATGCCGGCGGCGGGGCGCTGGCTGCCGGTGCTGCTGGCGGTGACCTCGCCCTACGCCCGCCCCGAAGGCGGCACCGGCGGGGCTTTTATCGACCATGCCGGCTGGCCGCAGCTCCTGGGTGCGACGGGATTGCTGCTGGCCCTGGCTCTCTATCTTTGCAACTGGCCGGGGGGCGTTGTCCTGCTCCTCCTCGCCCTGGCGGCGTGGCTGTTTCGTGCATTTGTCATGGCCCGTCTCGGCGGAGTGACCGGGGATGTCCTCGGCGCCGCGGTCGAGGGGGGCGAAGTCCTGACCCTGCTGTTGCTGTTGCTCGTTCATCCCACCCTTTAACCGTTGGAGGCGGCATGAGCAGAACCCATCTTTTTCTGGCGCGTCACGGGCAGGTCGAAGGTTTCGAGAAGAAACGCTACAACGGCCAGGCCGATGTCCGTCTCACCCCCG
>MGTO01000112.1 GCA_001799485.1 Desulfuromonadales bacterium GWC2_61_20
CCGAACGCCCAGTTCAGGTCGGTCGGCCCCTTCGTCTTCTTCGACCACCTCGGTCCGGCCGAGCTCCCCCCCCGGCACTGGCATCGACGTCAAGCCCCACCCGCACATCGGCCTGGCGACGGTGACCTACCTCTTCGCCGGCGAGCTGCTGCACCGCGACAGCCTCGGACTAAAGCGACTCGTCTGGTCGTCATCGGCGGTGCGCCGTTGGGCAAGCGCACCGTCTGGTGGAATTTTGTCGCGAGCCGGCGCGAGCGCATCGAGAAGGCCAAGGCCGATTGGCAGGCGGGGCGTTTCCCTCCGATTCCCGACGAGACGGAAGGCGCGACACTGCCGGAGTGAGGGAAGGAGGATTCAGAAGATCATCAGTGCACCCATGCGCGCCGCCGGCGGTTTTCAGGGAGGTGTCCAGATTTCGCACAAGGGGGAGAATCTGCCGTCGTCGTCGCCGACTTCAAAGAGGAAGATCTGGCCCTTCTCGGAACCCTGGCGCAAATCGCAGCGACTCTGATTGAGCAGAGGTCAATGGCTGGAGGTGCGGTGTCGGGGCGAACGCATTAACTGTCGTTAACTTATTGATTTAACGACTTTTTTGTTGCCTTGGTCGGGGTAGTTGGTGTATAGGAAATGCGTTTGATCGCACTGCTGATCAGGCCCCGTCGTGGGGCTTTCGCATTTCACAAAAGGATGGTTCCTCATGGACGCAAAGAATTTTTTCGACTGGTGTAAACGCCACAAAATCCTTCTGACCGTGGCGGCGTTTCTCTTCATTGTGGTATTCGGTTTCGTCAATATCCAGATTCTGCACATGACCTCCGAGCCGGAATTCTGCGCCATGTGCCATCCCTCCCGCGGTTTTGGACCGTTGGCGGAAGTCGATTCGTGGGAGCATTCGGCCCATGGCGAGGCAGGGGTTTCCTGTCTCGACTGCCATGGCCGGCCCGGCGTGGCCGGCTACGTCAAGGCGAAAATCGGCGGACTGAAGGACACCTACATGCAATTCACCATCTCCAAGGAGGAGAAGCTGGAGATTCTTTCCAATCCTCCCAAGGATCTGGTCCCCACGTGGCACTGCCTTTTCTGTCATTCCGACGAGGGGAACAAGAAGGTGCGCGAGACGACCAAGGGGCCGATGAAACTCGTCAACATGCGCATGCTGGATGATGTCGTCAACCCGGCTTTCCGCCTCAATAAAGGGCTGCCGGACATTCTGACCGAGACCACCGTCGGCGGAACCCACTTCGATCACAAAATGCACATCGACAACTTTGAACTGAACTGCCGCGACTGTCATTTTGGCGTCGTCCATAAGCCCTCGAGCAAAACCGACAAAATGAATTTTTGTCTGACCTGCCATGCCGAGAACAAGGGGTCAGCGGCGCCGCAGATGAATGACTGCCATGTTTGCCATGCCGTTCAGGTGGCAATGAACGAAGGTACCGGGGCCAAGGACGTGGCCGGGTCGGCCGGGATCATGTATGCGGCCGGGATCAAGTGTACCGACTGTCACACCGGAGTCACCAAGGGGGTCTTCCGCCCCTCGGGCAAAACCTGCTCCGATTGTCACTCCGGTGATTCCGGTTACGTCGAAATTTTCCAGGACTGGGAGAAGGAGGTCAAGGAGAAGCTTGACATCCTCGCCAGGCAGCGCGTCGAAGTCGAGAGTGCCCTCAAGGCTGCCGATGCCATGAAACGCGACAGCAAGGCAAACTGGGAGCTTTACCAGAAAGCTCTGCAGAACATGAAGTTTGTCGAAAGCGACGGCACCTTCGGGGTGCACAACAACGACTACGCCAATGCCATTATTAAATCGGTGACGGCCGATTTCACCAAAATCACAAAGAACCTGGAGCAGAAGTGGTAAGTGCTCCGCAAAATCAGCAACAAAAAAGGCGCCCGTTTCGGGCGCCTTTTTTGTTGCTGAAAGATGGTCAGTCGCGACTGGCGCTGCGCCCCCAGCGACCCAAGACAATCGAGGCAATCGTGGCGACGGAGCCGAAGGAGAAGAGACTGAGCAAGAGTGGGAAACCCTTGAGCCCGAGAAGGTCGAGGCAGACCTTGGCGGTGGCGACCAAAGCAATGAGAATGCCGACATTGCGCAACTCTTTGTTGCGCTGGTTCAAGCCGACCAGGAGCAGGATGATGGCGGTGGCGTCGATCAGGATCGACTGACCGCTGCTGAAGGCCTGGGGGGTGGCGATGTGTGCGGCGACGAGGGCCTGATAGAGCCCGGTGCGCAGGGTGAAAAAGCCGCTGGTCAGAGCTGCGACAAGGAGGAGTGCCGCGCACCGGTCGTCGGCGTTGAAACGATCGGTCAGCGTCCCGGCCGATGGCGGGGGATGCTGGCGAGCCCAGTAATAGTGATAGGCGCCGATCAGGGCGAGGAGCCCCGAAGCCGCCGCACCGATGAGGGAAGGTTCGGTCTTGTCTGTGGACTGGAGGAGGAAGACGAGTGAAGCGGTCGCATAGAACTGCAGCAGATAGGAAACCAGGCGTACCCCGCCGTTAGCCATGCGTTCGGCGGCAAGGCCGAGGCCGAGAGCCAGGGCAGCAATGGCGGTCGAGGCCAGGAGGGCGTGGCCGAAGGCCAGGGGGAGAGCCAGGGACAAAAGCAGCCCCCCGGCGAGGGCGAAAGAGGTGGTGCCGTGTGCCTCTGCTGTCCCGCGTCGGGCCAGCCACCAGGCAACGCCAAGGTGCGCGGCGCCGGCGGTCAGTGCGGGGAAAGCGAAGAGGTGTGGTTCGGTCAGCCCGTGGCCGATGGCTGAGCGTGCGGCAAAAAAGAACCAGATGACATTAATCACCGGCAGAACGATGTCGAATTTCGAGACGCGGTCCTGAAGCCGGCCGAGTACCCCGAGCAGGGCGATGACGGAATAGGCAAAGGCCAGAGCGGCAATCGCGGGAAGAAACCATTGCAAGGAGGGATCGAGATCGGCGGGAGCAACTTTGTCGAGGTAGATGCCGAGTTTCAGCGTCCAGATCTGAATCATGAGGAGGGTGAGGATGAGAAGCAGCCAGCGTAACCACGAAGCCCTCAGCAAGTGGGTAGCATAGGCGGCGAAAGCATTGGCGAGAATGAGGATAATCGTCAGTAGCGGGAATATGGGGCTGGGGAAATTGATGGCGAAAGCGGCGAAACTCATGCCGATCGTCCCCGCGAAGACCGGTAGCGCTGCCTGATAGCGGCGGCTCATAATGACGGTGGTCCAACCGGTCAGAGCGAGCAACAGGTAGGCGATTACGGTCGGCAGGGACTGGAAAACACGGTGGGTTTCGACCACCACTGAGCAGAGGACAATCGTTCCCCAGAGGGCGAAGACCGGAGCCTGGGCGCTCTTGCGTCCATAGGAAGACCAGCCGTAGATGATCAGCCCAAAGGCGTAGAGCATGCCGATCAAGGTGCCGAGTTCCAGATCGATGATGCGCGCATCGGTCAGTGTGCGCAGAGAGAGGGCGACTACCAGGATGAAGCTGGTTGTCGCAATGCGGGGCAGGATGTAGGCGCGATCTACCCAGAAGATCAATTCCTCCGAGGCTTCGGCCCCGGAGAGAGGGGGGGGGGAGGTTTCGCTCGGGGGACTTTTCCCTTCCGGTGCGGCTGCCGTGGCGCCACGCAGCGCGGCAAGTTCCTGGGTGAGGATACCTACTTTGTTTTCGAGTTGAGCAACCCGATCTTCGAGAGATGTTCCGGTTCCTCTCATGCTGCGCCTCCTTGAGTAACGGGCTGCGTCTGCTAGAATGACACACGGCAAACGAATTCAATGTATGTCCGGAAATCACGCTTATTTTTCAAAACAGTATTATATAACTAATGAAAAAGTCAACTTTGGTTTACGGTCAGAATGGAGAGGCTGGATATGGCGTGTAAATGCACGATTGTCCAGCATGATTCTGCCAAACGACAAATTAAAAATATATTTTTATCTAGTATGCTCTCCACAGTGGTTGACAATGCCGATAGCATGTGTTGAAATCCAGACACAGCGTTTTAAACTTTGGAACTCCCGACCTAGGAGAACTCCGTGAAAAAGCATGTGTGGCGCCCTTTGTGGGTGGTGGTCGTTCTCGTGGTTATCATTCTCCTGGCGCGCTGGGTCTATGTCCCGGCAGATTTTGGTGTGCAAGACCGCGGTTATACCTTCGGGTATCATCGTCTGGGAAACGAAAAGGAATGGCAGGCGCAGACGCCTCGTTACCAGGGTAACAATTACTGCGCCGATTGCCACGAGGAACAGACCGCTCGTCTTGCCGGCGGCTCCCATCTCGACTTCCCTTGCGAGAACTGTCATTCTGCCGCCGGCGAGCACCCGACCAAGCCGGAAAAATTGGCGATCGATCGCAGTCGTGCCCTGTGTCTGCGTTGCCACGTAAAACTCTTCATGCCGTCGAGCGGCCGCAACACCATTCCAGGCATCGATCCCGAGCGGCATAACGGCACCGGCGACTGTGTTGACTGCCATAACCCCCATAAGCCGAACCTCGAGGAGATGTGACCATGAAGCGACGCGATTTTCTGAAACATGCGGCGGTCTTTGTCTCCGGTGTCTCCGTGTCTCTGTCGGCTCTGGAACTGATCGATCCGAAGGAAGTGCTGGCGGCAAATCCCGACTTGCGCTGGGGCTTTCTGGTCGATACCTACAAGTGCGTCGGTTGCGGTTTTTGCGTCAAGGGCTGCAAAATCGAGAACGATATCCCGCTGGAGGCGAACGTGACCCGGACCTGGGTCGAACGCTACGTCATGACCAAGAACGGCGAGGTTCTCATGGATTCGCCGCGGGGGGCACAGGACGGCTACACCTCCAAACTTATCGACCACGGTGCCTCGGGGAAAAAGCTGGCCTCCGACAAGGAAATCGCCCAGGCGTTCTTCGTCCCCAAGCTGTGTAACCAATGTTCGACCCCGGCCTGTGTCCAGGTCTGCCCGGTCGGTGCTACCTACCAGACGGCGGACGGCGTGGTGCTGGTCGACCGCAAGTGGTGCATCGGCTGCGGCTACTGCATCATGGGTTGCCCATACGGCGTCCGCTTTTTTCACCCCGTCGAACACGTGGCCGACAAGTGTACCTTCTGTTACCACCGCATCAGCAATGGCAAGACCACGGCGTGTGTCCAGGCCTGCGCTTTCGGGGCACGGCAGATAGGCAACCTGAGGGATCCGAATGATCCGGTGGCAAAAGTGGTGATGAAGCAGCGTGTCGGCGTCCTCCGCGATGAATACGGAACCAAGCCGAATGTCTATTACATTGGCCTGAACGAGGAGGTACGCTGACCATGATCGAACAAGTTGCCCAAATGGTGGTTCATGGTGAAGCCTGGACGATCAAGGATCTCTTTGTTCTCCCCAATGAATACGTCTACTGGTCGATCCAGATCGTCATGTATCCCTACATGACCGGTCTGGTCGCCGGGGCCTTCGTCCTGTCGTCCCTCTACCATGTTTTCAATGTCGAGAAGCTGAAGAATATTGCCCGCTACGCCCTGGTCTTTTCCTTCGCGCTGTTGCCGGTAGCAATGCTGCCCCTGATGTTGCACCTGCAGCAACCGCTGCGCGGGACCCATGTGCTGATGACCCCGCATTTTACTTCGGCCATTTCCGCCTTCGGCATCGTCTTCATGACCTACGCCTGTATCGTTGGTGCCGAAATCTGGTTTGTCTATCGCCGCTTCTTCGTCGATTCCCTGGTTCGACTGGAAACGAAAAGTGGGCGCAGCACGATTGACTCAGTTTTGATGTTTATCTATCGCGTGGTTGTACTCGGTGCGCGCGACCTCAGTGAGGAAGCTCTCCAGGCGGACCACAAGGCGGTCAAGACGCTGGCCGGAATCGGCATCCCGGTCGCCTGTTTTCTCCATGGCTATGCCGGCTTCATCTTCGGTTCGGTCAAGGCCAATGCCCTGTGGATGACCCCGTTGATGCCGGTTATCTTTATCTGTTCGGCGGTTGTCTCCGGTATCGCCCTCTGTATTGTCAGCTACGCGATCTTTATGGAACTGCGCAAATGGGCCGCCCGTCGCGGCAAGCATTACCTCCTCCCCGACGCTGTGGCCAACAAGGAGTTGGCTCTCGATCCCGAGCACCTGCGCAGTGTCCAGCGCCATGAAGTTACGATGACCTCCCGTTATTTGCTGATTTTCATGACGCTGGCGTTGACCCTGGAACTGCTGGATATCATTTTCCGCGGCTACACCGCCGTCAAGTCCTGGGACATTTTGCGGGATGTCATCTATGAACACGATTTTGTTAAAATCTTTATCATGCAGTACGGCATCGGCAACCTCTTGCCCTTCGTTCTGCTTTTGATCCCGGGACTAGGCGTGCGGCGGGCCTGCCTTGCCAGCCTGCTGGTGCTCTTCGGCGTCTTCATGATGCGCTGGAACGTCGTCATCGGCGGGCAAGCCTTTTCCCTGACATTTGCCGGCTTTATGCACTACCACCTGCCGATCATCCCTCACGATATGGAGACCTTCAAGGAGGGATTGATGGGGGCGCTGATGGTCATCACCGCGCCATTCGTTATTTTTTATTTCCTGAATATGGTCATTCCTGCATTCATGGAAGAGAAAGAGCCGCATTGAGGCGAGGAACAAATCACCTAGAAGACGAAGTGGCCGCCCCATTCGGGGCGGCCACTTCGTCTTCTAGGGAAGGCAGGGAAGCGTGTAGGCGCAAAATAAATGAACGCTGGTTATAGTATTTTAACGTAACGGCCTGCGCTAAATGGCGTTATATGGGAAATGTATACAGATGTAATAAAAAGGGCCCGGAGAAACTCCGGGCCCTTTTGCCGTTACTGTTGTCCGAAGATCAGAAAAGTTTGGAGCCGATGTAGGCAAGAGCCGGCCAGGCAATGAGAATAGCCGAAACAACGGCAAAGACACCAACCAGGGCCAGAATCGTGACTACGTAAGCACTGCTGGCGACATCGGCGGAACGGGTTGCAGTTTTCATACAGGCCTCCTTGGTTTTGGCGGCACCGTTATTGCGGTGCCACAATGTGAGAGTTTTTGGCCGCTGAGGTTGCCTGCCGTCGAGCAGCGCAGCCAGCGATCTCATTTGCCTGAGTTAGAGTGCACCAATTGTGCCACGTTAATCTCGTAGATGAATCCTGACAAATTAGAATAAATTAAGTATGTTTCGGCAAGATTGTTTGATAAGTTTCGTCAAATTAATCAAGTCTATTCTGTCAAACGCGGATGCTGCTGCCATCCCATTGTGGAGGATCTTTTATGGTCAGACTGACGGACATCATCACTGCCTTTGCCAAGGGGATCGCCCGAAGCAGGGTCTCGCTGGTCGGGGCCATGCTCACGACCATCATTTTTCCGCTCCTCGTCGGTTCGATTATTCTTGATCTTTTTGGATACATTACCAACCCCTACTTCGGATTCGTGATCTACATGGTCATGGGCCCCCTCTTTATCATCGGGTTGGTCATGGTCATCCTCGGCTTGCTCTTTTTCAAGGGGAAGGTGGATGTCGGCCTTTTCACCCTGGAATATCTGCGTGAACAGTTCAATGACCCCGAAAGGTTTACGCGTATCCGTAAACTGGTCTTTCTCGGGGTCTTCCTGACCTGTGTGAACCTGTTTGTTATGGGGCTGCTGGGCTATAGCGGTTACCATTATATGGAGTCGGTGGGATTTTGCGGGCAGTTTTGTCACACGGTTATGAACCCCGAATATACCGCCTACAAAAATTCACCCCATTCGCGCGTCGCCTGTGTCGAATGTCATATCGGCTCCGGTGCACAATGGTTTGTGAAATCGAAGATATCCGGCAGTCGTCAGCTCGTGGCCGTGGCCCTGGATACCTACCCGAGACCGATAGAGACCCCGGTTCACGGTTTACGCCCGGCACGGGAAACCTGTGAGGAGTGCCATCGGCCGGAACTGTTCCATGGGGAAAAACTGGTGATCCGGGACCAATTCCGTTCCGATGAAACGAATACAAAGGTCGCGACCGTCCTCCTGATGAAAGTTGGCTCCGCCGGTGACCGTACGGTCAGTTCCCATGGTATCCACTGGCATGTCGCGCCGGAAAACCGGATCAGCTACAAGGCGACCGACCACACACGCAAGGAGATCGCGGAAGTGACCCTGTTTCGCCCCGATGGCAGCCTAAAGGTCTACCGTACCGACAAGGGGAAAAAGGACGGTCCGGAAGTCGAATCCCGGGTTATGGACTGCATCGACTGCCACAACCGTCCCTCGCACATCTATCTGACGCCGGAGCAGGCGCTGGATCGCAAGATCCAGGAAGGCGCCATCCCGGCTGAACTGCCCTACATCAAACGGCAGGCCCTCGCAATTGTGACCGGAAAATTCGACACGCTGGAAGGTGCCCGTTCGGCAATCGCCACCCAGATCAAAAACTGGTATCAGAAGAATTATCCGGAAATTGCTCGGAGTAAGGGGGAGATCCTGGAAAAAGCGGTCAAGGGAGTCCAGGACGCGTATGAGGAAAATGTCTTCCCCGCCATGAAGATCGATTGGAACACTTATACCAACCATATTGGCCACGGTGAAGCTTTTGATGTCGGATGTTTCCGTTGTCATGCGGGCGACCACAAAACCGAGGCGGGCGAGGTGATCTCGGCGGATTGCAATACCTGTCACACTATTTTGGCAGAGAACGAAGCCAATCCGCAGATTCTCAAAACTCTGCGCGGGAATGAATAAGCGCGAAACTGCCTAATCAAACGACTGAAAATACGAACGGACCTTTCGCCGATTGCAGCGAAAAGGTCCGTTCTTTTTTCTGCCGAATCAAGACTCTCGGCAGTTACGTCCTGCGGGGCAGGACGCTTGAACCCCTCGTGGGGGCGGGTATGCTATGTCTTTAGCTCTGTCAAGGTCGTCTAATCCTCCTTTCCGCTTATAAAAAGTGTAGCGCGAAAATGGAGGTGTGCAAGAGGTGCGAAGAACTAAAAACGGATGGCTGCGGCAGCCCAGGTAAAGCCTGCGCCGAATGTCACCATGGCCACGGTACTTCCCGGAACGATGCGGCCGGACTTGAGGGCCTCATCCAGCGCTATGGGAATTGAGCCGGCTGAGGTGTTGCCGAGGCGATCGACATTGATAAATACCTTGTCGGAGGAGATGGCAAAGCGTTTACCGAGGGCTTCAATGATGCGCAAGTTGGCTTGATGCGGGATGAGCAGATCAATCTCATTCAGGGTCAAACTGGATTTTTGCAGTACTTCCTGCAGTGCTTCTGCCATGGAGGTTACGGCATGGCGAAAAACCTCACGTCCTTCCATGCGAATAGCATGCTGTTTGGCGTCAATCGACTCATGAGTCGGAGGATGGAGGCTCCCGCCGCCGGGGTTGTAGAGGAGTTTGGCGTGGGCACCATTGCTGTGCATGCAACCGTAAATGAGGCCACGCTTGCCATCGGATGGGGCAAGGACAGCTGCGCCGGCGCCGTCACCAAAGAGGACACAGGTGTCGCGATCGCTCCAATCGACCATGGAGGTAAGAACATCACCACCCAGAACCAAGGCGTGCTTGAAGTTTCCCGTGGCGAGGAGTGCTGATGCGACCTGGTAGCTGTAGAGAAAGCCGGAACAGGCGGCACTCAGGTCGAAGGCTGCAGCGTGTTTGGCACCAATAGCCTCCTGGACAAGGCAGGCTGTTGCCGGAAATTTCATGTCTCCGGTGACTGAGCCGAGAACGATGAGGTCGATGTCGGCAGCGTTGACCCCGGCGTCGGCCAGGGCGCGTTCAGCCGCGCGAATAACCAACTCGGATAATGGCGTTCCCGGGGTGACAACGTGGCGTTGGCGAATACCAGTGCGTTCGACAATCCACTGGTCGCTCGTATCAACGATCTTCTCCAAGTCGCTGTTGGTCAGAATTCGCTCTGGTAGAGCGTGGCCTGTGCCAAGAATCATGGCGCCGCGTGAAGTGATCATGCTCAGGGCTCCCGGTGAATAGTAGCGACAATTAACCTGGGGTGTGAGGTCGCTGCCGAAGAGAAAATCAGTGAGGCGGGGCACGATATCGAGTATCGAGGGTAATAAATAAGGGGTCGACGATCGCCGTCAACCCCTATTTTTTTGGTGGAGCTGATGAGGATCGAACTCACGACCTATGCGTTGCGAACGCATCGCTCTCCCAGCTGAGCTACAGCCCCAATAGACGCGGCTACATTACTGAAACGGGGGGTGTTTGTCAATCGAAAGCTTGTGCTTGAGGGGATCAGTCTAGGGGGAGGTGGATGATGAATACCGCCCCTTGCGCGCGATTAAAAACCTCGATTTCGCCGCGGTGATGCTCGATTATCTGGGCTGATATTGCCAGGCCGAGGCCGGTTCCCTCTTCCTTTGTGGAAAAGAAAGGATTGAAAATCTGCGGTACAAGATGCTGCGGAATTCCACCACCACTATCCTCAACCTCGATGGCTATGCCGTTTTTACCTTTGAATAATCCTTTACGGGATATAACGGTAAGGTTGCCACCATTGGGCATGGCCTGTCGGGCGTTGGCAAAAAGGTTGAGAAAAACTTGGGTCAATTTATGTTCATCCGCGGGGATCTGCGGCAACTCCGGCGACAATCGTCGAGTAATGCTAACCGAATTTTCAGCAAGAATCGGTTCATCCAATTGCAGCGCCTTTGTGATGAGGCTATTGAGATCGCATGACGAAAAGCACAAAAGTTGCTTTTTGGAAAAAGTAAGAACACCAGCGAGCAATGATTCCATCCGTTCGATTTCCCGAACGATAATCGAAGCACAATCGACTTGTTCCCTTGTTGCTGCACTACGGGATAGCCGGCGGGCAAAGCCGCCGATGGCAACCAGGGGAGTTTTTAGTTCGTGGGCAACCGTTGCTGCCATCTCGCCGAGGAGAGCCAGACGTTCGCCCTGCAAAAGGCGATCCTGTGCTTCCTGGAGATTGAGGCAGGCGCTTTCGAGTTGGCGGACGAGCATCGCATTTTCGAGCGCGGCGCCCGCTAGACTGATGAAGATTTCAAGAAATCGCAAACGCTCGGTTGGAATGGCCGTTCGCGACTGCGGGTTGGCAACGACAAGGACTCCGAGAACACGACTGGCCCCGGCGAGGGGGGCACAGGCGTAGGGGCCCAACGCGAGATCTTCAGCGAGAGCGATGGCCTCTGGCGACTCGAGCTCCGGCCGTGAAACCAGAACGATTCTGTTGCGCCTGAATGCACGCGCTACGGGGGTGTCCCCGTCCAGGTCCAAGCGTTGCTTCATGACCGCGCGACAAAAGGGTGCCCGACGCTGGCGCGTCTGCACATCGAGGTCAAGAAGCGGATTTTCCCAGGCCCGCAGACCAAGGGCTGGCGGGAGAGTTAACTCGGCGGTTTCGCTGGTCAGGCCCAGCATCCCCTGAAGCTTGTCGCTTTTGGCGTTGGCCAAAAAGACCATGGAGCGCTCGAAGCCACCACCACCTTGCGAAGTTGCGGCCGCGAGAATGAAGTGAGTCAATTCATTCATGCGGGGAATGGTATGTAATGCGCGCGAAATACGGAAGAGGGTGCTGTTTTCTGCCTGGCGCTGGTTGTAGGCGAGGGAAAGGCTCTCTAGCCGGGCACCTAGAGTCAGGCGTTCGAGTTCTGCCGTGATTTTGTCGCAAAAAAAGGTCAACTGTTGCTGCAGGTGGTGCAGGGATGTGTGTTCTGCAGAGGAGAGAAAAAAGGTGATACACCCAAAGGTCTTCCGAGCCCGGGTCAGTGGAAAGGCCAACTGGCTAGAGGGACGGCCACCAGGATGAAGAGCCTCGATTTTGCACTTTCGCATCAGGGGTTTACCGGAGGTTGCGACAGTAAGGGCGAGGCGCGGCTCGAGCAGGAGACAGCGTTTTTCGACATGTACTGACCGAGCAGTGCAATAGGCGGCGGGCGGGGAGAAGATGGTGTCATCGTGCAATCTGCGGACGACGATACAGAAGCCGACCCCGCGCTGCAGCAAAAGGTTTGCGGCGTCAGCCAGAAGCCGATCGCTATCGGTGGAGGCAGCGAGTGTATGGCCGAGTTCGACAAGGAGCAGTCGAAATGATTCCTCTTCATGCAACTGCTGCGAATGAAGTTCGGTCGCAACCAGTTGGGCAATGAAGCGCAAACCGCTGAGGACGGATGGCTGCGGGGTGGAGATTCGCAGAGACAGGAAACCCTGGGGACGTCCGGCAGAGGGGACCGGCAAGTAAAGGACGCCGTCGCGAACGAGGGGCTCGCCACTAACGAAGTCACTGTGTCGGGGGGTGAATGCGGCGGTCTCGGTGCAGGGCGAAGGGCCGTCGGGAGAGATCAGGCGATGACCCGATCTGTGACCGCGAATCGCATAGAGGACCAAGGAGGGCGCCGCGGCGGGGAAAATGTCCCGCAGGGCTGCGAGAACGGCAGGAAATAATCGAGGGTCGCGGGTTCGCCTCGTTTGGAAAAGAGAGTAGACGGAGTGCAGTTGCGTGCTGGGGTCGTCCCGCATGGCCCTCTCCCGACAATGAAATGCACGTGACCGCGGGTCTGGCTGCTCAGCCGATCTTTTCCTGACGCTCCTGCTCGGTTTTGCATTCGATACACAGGGTAGTGACCGGACGGGCGTGCAGCCGGGCTTCGCCAATCGCCTCTTCACAGCTTTCGCAAATGCCGAACTCACCATTTTCAATCCGTTCGATGGCCTCGCGGATTTTCATGATCAATTTGCGTTCGCGGTCCCTAATCCGCAATTCGAAATTGCGATCGGACTCAAGAGATGCGCGGTCGGTGGGGTCGGGGAAGTTGGTTTTTTCATCCGTCATTTCGGATACGGTTTTCTCGGCATCACGCAGCAGAGTGTCGAGCTGGGACTGGAGAATCTGCCGGAATTCCTCGATTTTTGCCTGATCCATGGGGAACGCTCCCTTGGGCAACGATAATTTGCTAAAGGTAATCGAAAGCTATTCTAAAGTCAACAGAAACGGCGGTACAGCCGGGTTGGCAGCTGTCGTCACGGGTGTTGATGCAGTTGCATGGCAAAGAAGAAAAGTATGAGGGCAAGTCCCAACCAGCAAGAGACGATATCACTGATTTTGACGGGCGCTGATGCCGCTAGTGTGCGGGTCTCGACACTGACAATCTGAGGGGGGGAGAGACTGAGGAGGGTGGTGAGGAGCTGCGGGAAGCGGTCGTAGGCGTTGGTGAAGACGAGAAAATCGTCTCCGGCACAGAGGGTTACGAAGGCACGTCCACGCACGCGGATCGACTCGACCTCGGTTAGATCGGCAAAGCGCAGGGTTTTGCGGCGCATGAACCGGAAAGTGGTAAGCTCCACGTCACTTATCTCGATACGGCGGAGGAACGATTCGACGAAGAGAAAAACGGCTGGCAGAATCATGAGCCCGAGTATGGCGATGCGTGCGCGATCCTCCCCTTGTATGAGACAGAGGATGAACAGGGCGACCATCGCTAGGATCAGGAGACCCAAGGGGAGGAGAAAGGAACGTCGGATCAGGAAAACTTCGGTCTTCATCGCATAACTCCAGGGCTGGTTGGGCAGAAAGAAGTTCACTCCAAACCCGCCTCGGTTTTGCGCCGGAACAATCCGCTTTTGCCGCCTTTCTTCTCCAGCAGGCGCACCCGGCCGATAACCATTTCCTTGTCGATGGCCTTGCACATGTCGTAAATGGTCAACCCGGCCGCCATCACTGCGGTCAGAGCTTCCATTTCGACCCCGGTGGTACCGGTGAGTTTGACCGTTGCAACAATCTCGATGCGCCCATCTTCGGGTTGCGGGGTGAAATCGACCGCGACCGCGGTGAGCAGGAGAGGATGGCATAATGGGATGAGGTCCGGGGTCTTCTTCGCGGCCATAATCCCGGCGAGGCGCGCAACCGCGAGGACATCACCCTTCTCAATGGTATCGTCCAAAATCCTTTGCAAGGTCTCCGGCCGCATGAGGACTTCGCCCGCGGCGGTGGCCTCACGCTTGGTCGGACTCTTGTCGCCGACTTCGACCATGATCGCCCGGCCGGCACTATCGAAATGGGTCAGTTTGTCGGACATGTCAGATGCTCCAGATGCAAGAGATCATTCAAAGAGACCTTCAAGAGCTTCGGCTGCGCTGCGTACGCCAATCAGTTCCATCCCCGAAGGGGCTTCGAGATTTTTCAAATTGCCCTGGGGCAGAAGGCAACGGGTGAAGCCGAGACGGGCCGCCTCCTTGACCCGCAATTCAGGGCGGGAGACGGCGCGCACTTCGCCGGCCAGGCCGACTTCGCCGAAGAGGATGGCGCGTTGCGGGACCGCCCGGTTCATGTGGCTGGAGGCGAGGGCCGCCATCACCGCCAGATCGGCCGCCGGCTCGACCAGTTTGACCCCGCCGGCGACGTTGACGAAGATATCCTGGGCGAGGAGGGAGAGGCCGACCTTCTTCTCCAGCACCGCTACCAGCAGGGAGACGCGATTGTGGTCGATCCCCATGGTGGTGCGGCGCGGGGTGCCGAAGGAGGTGCCGGAGACCAGCGCCTGGACCTCGACCAGAATCGGCCGGCTCCCTTCCAGGGCGGCGACGACGCTGCTCCCCGAGGCCCCGGCCGAGCGTTCGGACAGGAAGAGCTCGGAAGGGTTGGCGACCTCGGTGAGGCCCGACTCCTTCATTTCGAAGACGCCGATCTCGTTGGTCGAGCCGAAGCGGTTCTTGACCGCGCGCAGGATGCGGTAGGGATGGCCGGGATCCCCCTCGAAGTAGAGGACGGTGTCGACCATGTGTTCGAGCATGCGCGGCCCGGCGATGGCGCCGTCCTTGGTGACGTGGCCGACG